>NZ_JBQTCX010000022.1:0-74408 GCF_052663115.1 Niallia yueguangensis | reverse complement strand
TCATTTTACATAAATAAAATTTTTGTAGATTTTGAGATTAGTGGAGACGATCAAACTTGGCTCCAGTTACATAAGAAAGTTTTTTATTCCCATCCAAATATAAACAACAAATATTTTCTAAAGATTATTATCAACAGGACAGGCAAAACATCCCCCTTCTTCACATAGTAATAAAGTATAGGCAAAAGTCCTTGAATGTGGAGGTGGAACAATGTCTGGAATTTTATATTCGCTCGGAGTTTTTCTAAAAGAATTAGTGTTTCTTGTCTCCTACGTTAAAAATAATGCGTTCCCACAGCCATTATCCGCAGCAGATGAAAAAAAATATTTACGGTTGATGGCTGAAGGCGATTCACATGCACGTAATATGTTAATCGAACATAATTTACGCTTAGTTGCACACATTGTAAAAAAATTCGAAAATACAGGTGAAGATTCAGAAGATCTTATTTCCATTGGAACAATTGGTCTCATCAAAGGGATCGAAAGTTTTTCTGAAGGAAAAGGAACGAAGCTTGCCACCTATGCTGCTCGCTGTATAGAAAATGAAATACTAATGCATTTAAGAGCTTTAAAGAAAACAAAAAAAGACGTGTCCCTTCATGATCCAATTGGCCAAGATAAAGAGGGCAATGAAATTAGTTTAATTGATGTATTAAAATCTGAGTCGGAGGATGTTGTTAATACGATACAACTCAATATGGAATTAGAAAAAGTAAAGGAATATATTGATGTGTTAGATGACAGGGAAAAAGAAGTAATTGTTGGTCGATTCGGCTTGGATTTGAAGAAAGAAAAAACACAAAGAGAAATTGCCAAAGAGCTGGGTATTTCTAGAAGCTATGTTTCGAGAATTGAAAAACGAGCACTGATGAAAATGTTCCATGAATTTTATCGGGCTGAAAAAGAAAAAAGAAGAAATAATTAAGTATTGAATAAAATTATATAAAAATAACTTTATTAATATATTCCGTAAAAAAAGGGTACTCAAAAAATAAAAAGTACCCCTTTTTTTAAAAAGGAAGCATATGATTCTACTGGTACTTATTCATTGATCTTATATTGTAAAGTTTGTGTATTTGGAGTTGCTACTGTTTTCACTAATTCTCCATTGCGGTCTTTGTATATTTCATATTCTCTGTGCGTTTCTATTATGTAGCCGTTCTCTTTAACTGTAGAATCCAATTTGTATTCTAGTTCAGGAGCTCCTAATGTTTTTTCCTCTGCATTTACTTCTGTTGATTCACCTGTATCTCCGTAAAAATAAACATAATTTTTATTAATACTTGCTGTCGGTGTCTCTACATATGCTGTAAAAGCCAACAATAGCAAGACAATAAAACCTGCAAGTCCTTTTTTCATCATTCACTCCTCCTTCTATACATCTTATGCTTGTCTGAATAGAGTATGCGCTATAGTATTGCCATTTTAAAAAGTTCCTGATCAAATGAGAAACACGGTTCATTAAAATGATAGAAGTGTTTATATATAGTGGAAAATGGGATCAAGTGAATGAATGTAATGTCGCAACGAAAAATAAATCTACTAGTAAATTAGCCTAAACAATGTGCAGGAAAAATGAATAGTTTAGTAAAGAGAGGAGGAGTGTAAACAGTGGCATATTGTAATCCTTATCAAGCTTTTCCAAGCGGACCAATAGGACCAGGAGGTTACCCTTACCCGGCTCCAGCTGGATATGGGGCATGTTATGGTTTAGCCGGTGGTGCATGGTTTGCTTTGCTTATCATTTTATTTGTTATTATTATTATATTTGGAAGCTTTTGGTTTATCGGGAACCAATTTTGTTAAGAATCAGCAAGGTTCTTTAGATTAAGTGGATCCCCATTCAGTAATAATTTTCTATCTCCCTAGTTGGTTACACAAACGCTGAACATCGTTTGTGTTCCTCGTTTTTTTTACGGTAGGCTTCCCTATTTTCGATTCGTTGCTTCTCTTGATCTTTTTTAGTAGAAGCACTTCCTAATTATTATATCCAAGTAGTATTGCTTTCAAGTTTCTTTGTCAGTACGTTCTTAGTTTTGATCAAATGTAAAATAAAGAAATGAAAAAAATATATTAATAAAATAAAAAGTGGGTTTTCATTAAGATGGAATTAATAGAATTTCTTCCCTAATAAAATTATAATGTAATAGTAATGAAAAATGAGGGGGAGATAATGTTGTCAACAACAGCCTATTCAACAGTCTGGGATTTAGATGTATTTTTCGAAGGTGGAAGCAGTTCTCCTGCTTTTAAAGAACATCTTCAAAAAACAAAGGAAAGCATTAAATACTTTGCTGATAAAGTACAAAATTATCATCCTAAAGATGGAAAACAGGATCAAGCACTAGTAAAAGAAATAATTGATTTGTTTGAAGGTGTCGTGAAAAAAATTAGACAAGCTGGGGCATTTGTCAGCTGTTTACAAGCGCAAAATATGGAAGATAAAGAGGCAGATGCATTAAGAGGTCAGGTTACGGAATTAAGTGCTGCATTTCAAAATGTTTTAACAACATTTGATGGGAAACTAGCTTCTTATAACGAAGAGCAATGGCGTATTCTTCTTGAAGGAGAAGGGGTGTCAGAGCTGGCATTTATTTTAACAGAAAGAAGAACAGGGGCAAAAGAAAAGCTTTCAGAAGAAGAAGAAAAACTTATAAATAAGTTAAGCATCGATGGTTACCACGGTTGGGGACAAATGTACGATACTATTGTAGGCAGCATGCAAATTCCGTTTCATGAAGCGAACACAACAAAAGTTTTATCAGTGGGTCAAGCTGCAAATAAATTTTCCTATCCTGATCGTAAAGTTCGTAAAGATGTATTTTCTGAATGGGAAAAAGCATGGGATGATAAAGGAGCGCTATTGGCTAAAACGTTAAATCATTTGGCAGGATTTCGTCTAAATGTGTATGAAAAAAGAGGATGGAAGAATGTTTTAAAGGAACCGTTAACCGATAGCCGTATGCAGGAAAAAACGCTGCAAACTATGTGGCATGTCATTTCTAAACACAAAAAATCATTTGTGCAATTTTTAGAGCGAAAAGCAAAACTGCTTGGTGTCGATAAATTGAGCTGGTACGATTTAGATGCACCACTTAGTAAAGTAGAATCCAAGATGTCCTATCAAGAAGGCGCTGCTTTTATCTTAAAGTATTTTTCGCAATTTGGGGAAGAAATGACTTCTTTTGCAAAAAAGGCGTTTGAAGAGAAATGGATTGAAGCAGAAGATCGACAAGGAAAACGACCGGGAGGCTTTCATACTTATTTTCCAGAAAGCGGTCAATCCCGTATTTTTATGACTTATTCCGGAACGACATCCAATGTATCCACTTTGGCACATGAGCTCGGACATGGTTTTCATACATATGCAATGAAGAATATGCATACATTAAATCGAAATTATGCGATGAATGTCGCAGAAACAGCCTCTACTTTTGCAGAAATGATTGTATCGGATGCAGCAGTTAAAAACGCAGCAAATGAAGAAGAAAGACTAAGCTTATTGGAAGATAAAATCCAACGTTCCATCGTATTGTTAATGAATATACATGCACGTTTTCTATTTGAAACAATGTTTTATGAAGAACGTAAAAAAGGAATAGTAAGCAAGGAGCGATTAGATGAGTTAATGTTAGAAGCACAAAAGGTCGCTTATGGTGAAGCATTAGCTGAATATCATCCATCTTTTTGGGCATCAAAGCTGCATTTTTATAGTACCAGCGTTCCTTTTTACAATTTCCCATATACGTTTGGCTATTTATTTTCTCTTGGGATTTATGCAAAAGCATTACAAGAAGGAGCCGGTTATGAAAAGAAATATATTGCATTATTAAAAGATACAGCAAGTATGACGGTGGAAGAGCTGGCGAAAAAGCATCTTGATGTGGATTTAACAGAAGAAGCATTTTGGGAAAGTGCTGTTCAGCTATGTATCGACGATGTTAACGAGTTTTTAGCATTAACGAAGTAGGCAGCAAAAATTTAGAACAAAAAACCTTCATTCACATCATGTTTCAAAAGTGAAAGGGGGTTTTTGTTGTCTGTGTTGTCAGGCATCATACCAAAAAAAGAAGGAACTAAAATTCCTTCTCCAGCTTAAATTTTTCTCCATTTAAAATTACCGATCATTAAAATTGACAAGATTAATAGGAAAAATAAATAAAATTGTGGCGGAATAAAGCTTCTTCCTAAGCTTAAAAATGTGATAATGCAACCTGCAGCGGTAATTGGCAGACCTGTAAAATAGCCATTGTTTTCTGTAATATTAAACCTTGCTAGACGAAAAGCTCCGCAGCAAATATACAAAACGGTAAAAAAGGAACCAGGTGCTCCTAATTCATATAATATACCTTGATATATTAATAGTGCAGGTGCAATTCCAAAGGAAATAATATCACCCATAGAGTCTAATTGTTTGCCTAATTCTGATTCAATATTAAATTTTCTTGCTGCCATACCATCTAGTCTGTCAGCAAGGGCAGCAAGGAAGATTAATAACAAGCTTAATTGAATATGACCTTGAAGGCTGAAAATAATTGAAAACCCACCTAAGCATAAATTGGTTAATGTGAGGCAATTAGCTATTTGTGTTTTCAACTTTTTAACGGTTTGGTCGAAAACGTCTGGTAAAAACATTCAAATTCACTCCTAGTATGAAAATCCTTTCATACAACTATTTTTTATATAATAATATATAATTTTAATGTACGATATGATTATTCGTAAAGAAAAATTTACAAATTATTGGAGGATTTATCTATTGAAACTATTTTTTTATCGCTTTTTAATAGAATTAACTAATGGAAAATGGAGTTCTTATATTATTAAGAAGTTTGCTCATTCTAAAATTAGTTCTCTTATCATTCCTTCTTTTGCAAAGATCTACAAAATAAATCTAAAAGAAATGGAAAAAAATATAGATGAGTATAAAAATTTGCATGAATTTTTTATAAGGAAGTTAAAAACAGGGGTACGAAATAGCAAAGCTGACAACAAAGAAGTGACCAGCCCGGTTGATGCAATTATTGAAGACCTCGGAACCATTTATAGTGATCATACCATTCATGTAAAAGGGAAAATATATTCTATCTCCGAAATGTTAGGAAGTGAACAAGCTGTTCAGAAGTATACTGGTGGAACATATATGATCTTTTATTTAAGCCCAAGTCATTATCATCGTATACATAGTCCAGTGGAAGGAGAGATTGTTAAACAGTGGACGTTAGGAGGGAAATCTTATCCTGTTAATAAATGGGGATTAAAATATGGAAAAAGTACTCTTGCTAAAAACTATCGCACGATTACAGAAGTCAAAATAGCAGATAATCAATTTGCTGCAATTGTAAAAGTTGGTGCCATGTTTATTAACTCCATTGTCTTGTCCCATCAAGGGGAGCAGTTAAAAAAAGGGGAAGAAATGGCTTACTTTTCGTTTGGATCAACGGTTATTTTATTATTTGAAAAAGGAGCATTTACAAGCAAAGACTTTCTTTCTACTCCATATCCAGTTAAAATAGGTGAAGTAATTGGCGATTTGACGTTGAATTGCGAGGAAAATGAGGAGATTTGTTAATAATCAACGATTTTTAAAATAATTAATATAGTTAGGCTTAAAGGCGAGAATGCTTTTGTAAAATGGAATAGGTGGATCTTAGATAGAAAAGCCCATTAATGGGCTTTTTAAATGAAAAAATGATAAATTTTTGAAGCTAGACGAGTGTCTAGCTTCAGCACCTATCCCTTGTGAAAGATAACCTCTTGCCTCAAAGTAAAGAGGTTATCTTTCTTCAGAGCTGACCAAGGCGCCTGTGCTTTTCTTGTTAGGAAGAAGCTTTAATTTTATTACTTAATGAACGTCGGTGAATTTCTGTTTCAATGAGACGTATAAATTCTGGGCTAAGATTTAGTTCTCTTGCTTTATGATAAGACTCTATTAACAAGTCATCTGACAGTTTACGCATGTCAGATCACCTCCATTCATTAAGTAATGTAAAAAGAAAAGCTTGTCCTTTTTTATACCCTTATTTTAACAAAAATAAACAATAAGAACAACTGTTCTGATATCCACAGTTGTAAGTGGATAACCTGTGATTAAATTGTTAAGAAGTGAATAAATTACTTAGAAATAAGTGTGTAATATGTGTATAATGTTATCCACAAATGGGGAAATATGCGTATTTTGTCGAAAAATATTTGGATAATAGGAAAAAAAAGAATCATATCTACTTTTTAAGGAGAAGAAAAGGTATAATATAACTTTGCTTTTCAACTAAATATAGATAAGAGCAATACTAGTAATGGATAGTCTTAAATAAAAGCATGAAGCATAAAGAGGTGTAATATATTGTTAAATCATTTTTTACCTGATCAGCATGTAAATAGCATTTTTGACATTACTCCTGATCTTTTAAAAGAAAAAGGTGTTAAAGGGATTATAACTGACCTTGATAATACGTTAGTAGAATGGGATCGTCCGCTTGCTACTCCTAAAATTATCGAATGGTTTGAAGAAATGAAAAGAAATAATATAAAAGTAACGATTGTTTCGAATAATAATGAAGGAAGAGTAAAAGCATTTTCTGATCCTTTAAATATTCCTTATATATTTTCAGCAAGAAAACCGATGGGGCATGCGTTTCGCAAAGCGCTGCTGCAAATGGGCGTTCGAAAAGAAGATGCAGTGGTGATAGGGGATCAATTATTAACGGATGTACTTGGCGGAAATCGAAATGGATTTCATACGATTCTAGTTGTTCCGGTCGCCCAAACAGACGGATTTATAACAAAAATAAATCGTAAAATTGAAAGAATACTATTAAATTGGTTTCGTAAAAAAGGGAAATTAACATGGGAGGATCAATAAGTGACAGAAAAAATACATTGTATCGGCTGTGGAGTAGAAATACAAACAGCAAATCGTAATGAGTTAGGATATACTCCACCTTCTGCGTTAGAAAAAGAAGTAATTATTTGTCAACGATGCTTTCGTTTGAAACATTATAATGAAGTACAGGACGTGTCATTAACAGACAGCGACTTTTTAAAAATATTAAATGAAATTGGACAAAGAGATAGTTTAATTGTAAAAATAGTTGATATTTTTGATTTTAATGGGAGTTGGCTGCCAGGGCTTCATCGCTTTATAGGAAAAAACAAATTATTGCTTGTCGGCAATAAAGTTGATCTTTTACCGAAATCAGTAAAAAAACAAAAAGTCATTAATTGGATGAAGAAAGAAGCGAAAGATCTTGGGCTAAAACCTGAAGATGTGTTTTTAGTTAGTGCAGAAAAAGGTCAACAAATCCAAGAAGTAGTGGAAGCGATTGAACATTATCGTCAAGGAAAAGATGTCTACGTTGTAGGATGTACAAATGTGGGGAAATCAACCTTTATTAATAGGATATTAAAAGAAGTATCAGGAGAAGAGAATATTATCACAACGTCGCATTTTCCTGGAACAACATTGGATATTATCGAAATTCCGTTAGCGGATGGAAAAGCATTAGTCGACACGCCAGGAATTATTAATCACCACCAGATGGCGCATTACGTAGATAAAAAAGACTTAAAATATATTACACCGAAAAAAGAAATTAAAGCCAAAATATATCAGCTTCATGATGGTCAAACATTATTTTTCGGCGGGTTGGCGCGATTTGATTTTGTAAAAGGGGAACGCCAGGCATTTGTTTGCTATTTTTCCAATGAAATAAATATTCACCGTACAAAAAAAGAAAATGCGGATGAATTGTACGAAAAACATGTTGGAGAAATGCTGACACCTCCTCGCAGAGATCAGTTAGATGAATTTCCGCAGTTAGTAAAGCATGACTTTACGATAAAAGAAGCGAAAACAGACATTGTCTTTTCAGGATTAGGGTGGATTACTGTCAATGAGGCAAATATTCAAGTATCTGTTTATGTTCCAAAAGGTGTTCATGCTATCGTTAGAAAATCTTTAATATAGGCTGTTTTCGAATAGATAGTTGCTTTTAAACGCGCTGCCTGAATACACTTCGTCCGTTTAGCGAGCGTCGAGCCTCCTCGTCGCATACGCTCCTGTGGGGTCTCTTCTTTCTCGCATTCCCACAGGAGTCTACGTGTATGCAGGCTGCTAAGAAACCGCTATTCCAAATGTTTTATGAAACAACAAACTTTGAGAAAACAGCCTTAATTTAAAAGGATGGAACACATTATAAATAGAAAAAATAGGGAGAGTTACAAATGAAGAAATATGTGGTTATTGGAGATCCTATACAACATTCTATGTCACCTGTTATGCATAATGATTTGTTTCAATTCTACGGTATGGATGCAGTATATGAACGAGTTCATATCAAAAAAGGAATGTTGAAAGAAGGTCTACAGCAATTATCGGAAATGAATGTTTCAGGATTTAATGTAACGGTGCCACATAAAACGGATATCATTCCTTTTTTAGATGATCTTGATCCATTAAGTGAAGCAATTGGCGCGGTTAATACTGTTGTAAATGAAGATGGAAAATGGATAGGCTACAATACAGATGGAGCTGGCTATTTAAGAGGATTATTATCTAAATTAACCACTCTTCATGATAAGAAGATATTAATGATTGGTGCTGGTGGTGCAGCAAGAGGGATTTATTTTACACTAGCTCATCATGGGGTAGCAAGAATCGATATCGTCAATCGTACGTTAGATAAGGCAATAAATTTAAAAGAGGCCTGTCCGTATTCAGTTGCAACAGAAATAGTAGATATGGATACTGCAGCAGCAAATTGTGGGGATTATGATTTAATTATTCAAACAACGTCTATCGGAATGTCTCCAAATGTTATGGAAGTGCCATTAGATATATCAAATATAAACAATAAAGCTTTTGTTAGTGATATAATATATAATCCATTAACAACGAAAATAATGCAAGTGGCGCAAAGCAAGGGAGCTAAAACGCAAAATGGCCTAGAAATGTTTGTGTTTCAAGGAGCATTAGCTTTTGAAAAATGGACAGGCGTTTTTCCGGATACAGAACGTATGAAAAGAAATGTGTTAGCACAATTAGGAGGAAATTAAATGCTTAAAGGGAAACAAAAACGATTTTTACGTGCAAAAGCACATCATTTAAATCCAATT
Organism: Niallia yueguangensis; assembly: GCF_052663115.1. Lineage (NCBI taxonomy): Bacteria > Bacillati > Bacillota > Bacilli > Caryophanales > Bacillaceae > Niallia > Niallia yueguangensis. The sequence goes on along the minus strand of NZ_JBQTCX010000022.1, from coordinate 65,291 downwards.
TTTCAAGTTGGTAAAGGTGGAGTAAATGAAAATATGATTACACAAATTGGAGAAGCCTTAGAAGTAAGAGAGCTATTAAAGGTGAGTATTCTGCAAAATTGTGATGAGGATAAACAAACAGTGGCAGCTGAGCTTGCGGAAGGGACAAAAAGTGAATTAGTGCAGCTTATTGGATCTACTATTGTTTTATATAAAGAATCAAAAGAAAATAAAACGATTAACTTGCCATCTTAATTACTAGAAGAGGGGATTTCGTTGAAAAAAAAGATAGGAATATTGGGGGGGACTTTTGATCCTCCTCATATTGGGCATCTCATCATTGCAAATGAAGTGCTTCATCATGAACAATTAGATGAGATCTGGTTTATGCCAAATCAAGAACCTCCGCATAAAATAAAAACAGGAACTGTTTCGAATGAGAACCGCTTGCAAATGTTGCAATTAGCCATTAAAGGACATTCGAAATTTCAAGTGCAGCCGATTGAACTTAACCGTAAAGGAAAGTCTTTTACGTATGAAACGATGAAAATTTTAAAAGAAGCATACCCAAATGCAGCGTTTCATTTTATTATTGGTGCTGATATGGTAGAATATTTACCGAAATGGTATAAAATAGAAGAATTAATACAAATGGTTGAATTTATTAGCGTAAATCGGCCGAATTATAATCATGAAACAAAGTATCCAGTTCGATATGTCGATGTGCCAGCTATTAATATTTCTTCTAACTTAATTCGAGAGCGTTTGAAAAAGGGAGAAACCATTCAGTATTTAGTAAAAGATGAAGTGAAAAGTTATATAAAGGAGAATAGCCTTTATGAAACGTGAACAAGCACTTGCGATTGTGAAGGAGCAATTAACGGAAAAACGGTATTTGCATACGGTTGGTGTGATGGAAACAGCGATTGAGCTTGCTGAAAAATATGGCGAGAATGTGAAGAAAGCGGAACTTGCTGCAATCTTTCATGATTATGCGAAATTCCGACCTAAAGAGGAAATGAAAACAATCATAATCACTCAAAAGATGGACCCGCAATTGCTGAATTTTCATTCTGAATTATGGCATGCACCTGTGGGAGCATATCTTGTGCAACAAGAAGCAGGCATACAAGATCAAGAAGTGCTCGATGCGATAAAATATCATACTTCAGGCAGACCAGGAATAAGCCTGCTGGAGAAAATCGTTTATTTAGCTGATTATATAGAACCGGGAAGAAACTTTCCTGGTGTAGAAGAAGTAAGAGAATTGACAGCTGTCAATTTTAACGAAGGATTTATACAATCTGTGAAAAACACGATGAATTTTTTGATAACGAATAATCGTCCGGTTTTTCCATTAACTTTTCAAATGTATAATAGCATCGTAATGAAAATGGAGGATTGATGGAATGGAAGATCGTAAATTGCTGTTAACTGCTGTGAAAGCAGCGGATGATAAAAGAGCGGAAAATATTATTGCTCTAAACATGAAAGGAATTTCACTTGTATCTGATTATTTTATTATTTGTCATGGAAATTCAGATAAGCAAGTGCAGGCAATTGCAAGTGAAATTAAAGAAAAATGTGCAGAAATTGGTGTGAATATTAAACGTTTGGAAGGCTATCATGAAGCTAAATGGGTACTAGTTGATTTAGGTGATATTGTTGCTCATATCTTCCATCGTGATGAAAGAATGTACTATAATTTGGAACGTTTATGGGGAGATGCACCGACAGAAAATATTCAAAGCGTGATTAGTCAATGACCTACGGAAAGTTTGCTTATCTTTATGATAAGTTAATGAGCGATGTACCATATGACAAATGGTTGGAGCTGATTTTACAAGCGAAGCAAGACTTTGGCTTAACTGGGAATCATCTTTTGGATCTTGCATGTGGCACAGGTGAATTATCGATTAGGCTTGCAGAAGCTGGTTTTCAAGTTACTGGTGTAGACCTATCCGAAGATATGTTAAGTGTCGCTCAAGGGAAAACAGTCGATAGTGGACAAACTATTTTTTATTTAGAACAAGATATGTCGTCATTGGAAGGTCTGCCCCTTTTTGACATCATCGGCATTTTCTGTGATTCTTTAAATTATTTAGAATCAGAAGAAGCGGTGTTGGCTACTTTTGCAAGTGTCTATCAACATTTAGATGAAAATGGATTATTTATTTTTGATGTTCATTCGTTGTACAAGATGAACTCCCTTTTTATTAATCAAACATATGCGCTAAACGATGAAGATTTAAGTTTAATTTGGCAATGTTATGATGGGGAATATCCAAACAGTGTGGAGCATGAATTAACGTTTTTTGCATTGGGTCACGACGGGAAGTACAATCGTTATGATGAGCTTCATTTTCAACGAACCTTTTCTGTTGATCAATATAAAACCTGGTTAGCGAAGTCTGGTTTTACTGTAATAAAAGTAGCAGCTGATTTCCAAGAAGGGGAAATCAATGCGGAAGCAGAAAGAATTTTCTTTTTCTGCAAAAAAGCAGACTGACGAAAAAGATGGCACGGAAATGATCCGGTCATCTTTTTTTTGGAGAATTTTTCGAAATAAAGAAGGAGTTTTATATCGTCCTCTCGAAACTATTAAAAGTAAGGATTATTCCTCTTTTTGAATGGTTATTGATTGTTTTACTTTTTCTAAATCCTCTTCAAATTTATGATGTGTCGCCTGAAATAATTGATTAAATGTGTTTCCAAGCTGTTGTTCCAAAATATTGATTCCTTCCCCTGTTATCCCACCTTTTACACAAACTTTCTCTTGTAATGTAGGCAAAGTATAGTATCCTTTTTTTAATAACTCTCCTAAACCAATTAACATTTCACTTGCTAATTTTGTGGCAGTAACGCTATCGATTTCTGTTTCTTCCACTGCACCATCTATAAACCGTTGTGTTAAGTAGCTGAAAAAAGCTGGTCCGCAGCTCACGATATCAGATGAGACTCTTGTAATATTATTTTCAATTATTATTGGTGTCGAAAAGGATGTAAATAAGGTTGTTAATGTTTCTTTCCATTCATCGGTGCATTGATTCCCAAAAGAAAATAAAGACACACCAGCGAGCGCTCTGTTTGTAATACTAGGTATGATTCTAGCGACAGAGCAGTCAAAAAAAAGCTCCAGCTGCTCTGGATCAATTGGACTTGTAATGGTTACAATGCACATGTCACTTGTAACATATGGTGCAATTTCTTTTGATACGTTAAAAGTATCATGTGGTTTAATACACAAAAAAACAAGGTTTGCCTCCTTTACAACCTCTATACAATCATCATAAACAACAATGTTGGCATAGGCATCTTTTATTATTAATGCTTTGCTTTTCGTACGATTATGAATAAGCATTGATTTTTGGGATATTGCATTACTATCGAGCATTGCTTCAATGAGTATTCTCCCCATATTCCCAGTTCCAATCATTCCGATTTTCATCTTTCTCCCCCCCTATAATGAGCGGTTTCTCATATAACGATATGAAATGATTAAAAAAAATATACCAAGAAAGGAAGAATTATTGTCATGAATTGGATAAAACAGAATAAAACAGTTATCATATGTGGGGGAATCGCTGCGGCCCTTATTGTGTATTTGCTTTTCCCTTTTGTGAGCGCTAGTCATCAAGAAGGACAAATAACAGTCCAAAGCGAGGGAGGGGAAGAACCGTTGCAAGCTGCTGCACCTGTTTCATCAGTAAAAGAAAATGAGAAGGATCAAACGATGGTAGTAGATGTAAAAGGAGCAGTAAATCATCCTGGAGTATATGAAGCAAATCAAGGAGAAAGAGTAGTGGATGTCATCAAAAAAGCAGGTGGTATAAAAGAAACAGGCGATGAAACGAGCATTAACTTCGCATTAAAAGTAACAGATGAAATGGTCATATATGTTCCTGTTAAGGGGGAAGCAAACATCCCTGCCTCTTCTGCCAGCAAAGAGGTTGCTGCTCCAAATGGTACACAAAATGATTTAGTCGAATTAAACAGTGCAACAGCAGCAGATTTAGAGACATTGCCTGGAATCGGTCCAGCAAAAGCTGCAGTCATCATTGAATTCAGAGATGCTAACGGGGGTTTTTCAACGAAAGAAGATTTAAAAAAAATCACCGGCATCGGCGAAAAAACATATGAAAAATTAGCTGAACTAGTAACGGTAAAATAAGAAAAAGTAGTTAATTATATGGAAAAGAATCTTCTGGATTTTACCTAGATAAAAATTAAAGGCTGTTTTCTCAAAGTTTGTTGTTTTTTATGTAAAAAATGTGAAAAGAGTCCTCAGCAGACTGAATACACGTAGACTCCTGTGGGAATTCGAGAAAGACGAGACCCCACAGGAGCGTATGCGACGAGGAGGCTCGACGCTCGCCCATGGAAAGCGAAGTGTATTCAGGCTGCGAGTTTAAAAGCAACATTCTATACGAAAACAGCCAAATTAAAAGTGTACTACCTTAAAAAAGCGTAACAAGTTATAATGGCTATAGAACTTTTTTTTGATGTAAATATTAGAAGTACAGTTTGTGGATGTTCCCTAGTTTTATTTTTTTGAAGAATATATAGAGGTGAAGTCTGAAATAAATACTTGAGGCAGTCACTAAAGAAAAGAGCATAGCAAAATAAGCCATTAATCCATGACTTCGAGGTAAATTATGGTAATGGAAAATTAAGTTGCAACCATCACATGGAACCCTTGATTTTTTGCTAATAAAATCGCTTGTTCTACCGTGATTTCACGGTTTACTGGAAGAACATCCGATTTTTTATATAATTCAGCATTATATGGTTCTTGCTTTTTGAGGATGTTGTATATAGCTGTTAAAAGCATTCGTGCAATGGCAATGATTGCTCGTTTGTGACCACGTCGTTTTTTAAGTCTTAAATAGCGGTTTCGGATTTCGGGATGCTTTTCACTTTTGACTACAGCGGTAGCACACTGTACCAAAAGAGGTTTTATATAACAGCCTGCTCTTGAAATCCTTACTGACTTTTTCTTGCCGGCACTCTCATTATTAGTAGGTGTAAGTCCTGCCCAGGAACATAAATGCTTAGCTGTCGGAAACACGTCCATATTAACACCTATTTCTGAAACCACGGCAATGGCGGAAAAAATGTTCTTAAAGGACGGAACAGTTAAGATTAAGTTGATTTCTTCTGAGTAGGACGCGGCAAGAGAAAGTATTATATTTTCAAGGTCCGCTTTACGGGATTGAAGATCTTCATAGTGTTGTTTTATCACCTTTAATTTTTCAGCCTGTTCCGGTGTGATAAATCCGTCAATGGCGAGTTCTAGTTCAGGAAGTTTATTTTTCATAGAGCCATGGATTAAAGGTTTTAGGTCAATAGAGGTTTCTAAAGGATTTTTAAGGAGCTTTTCAATGATGTTCATAGAGCTTTTGCCAAAGGTATCCGAAACCACATTTCCAAGCTGAATGTTAGACACGGTTAAACTGTTTTGAAGACGGTTCTTCTTACTTGACATAAAGTTAGTTAGTTTAAAACGATAACGCATCAGGTCACGAAGCTGTCTTATAGCAAGTGGTGGCATAAAGCTTCCAGCAACAAGGTCATGTTTAAATAAATCGGCAATCCATTTGGCATCTTTTTTATCCGTCTTTTTGCCACGGATAGCCTTAACGTATTTAGGATGTGCAAGAGTGATGTTGCAGGAATCTTCCAATACATTAAACACGGGAATCCAGTATTTCCCGGTAGATTCCATACAGACATCCTTGCAGTTGTTTTCACAAAGCCATTGTGACAGCTCTTTCAATCCTTTCGTATAGGTAGAAAAGCGATGGCGTTTGTAAGTAGTGACCCCTTTGCCGTTGGTGGAAGCAATACAGGCAACAACAAAAGTTTTGTGGACATCAATACCGCAGCAGATGGGATAAACAATTTTTAAAGCCATAGGGGAAAACTCCTTTCGTGGAATGATAGGGATAGACAACATTGACTGATTGCCCAGCAATAAACGAGTAATGTTTATACAAAGATAAGTCTGCGTGCTAAAAGTCACACTTATTTGTGCTTGGAAAGGCAATCTACACATATAACAATGCGGTCACTCCATAACTGGAGCAGCCCACTCACCTCCACGTGATTTGTAGTTAATTGTTATCCCTATGACTATAGATTTTAATACAAATAACGCTCAAGACAAGATTATTTCATAACGTTTTGTGCCTTGAGCGAAGCGAAAGGAATGGGTAAAACAATGAACAGAATTTCTTGGGATGAGTATTTTATGGCACAAAGTGAACTGCTTGCACTGCGAAGCACATGTACAAGGCTAGCTGTTGGTGCCACAATTGTAAGAGACAAACGCATTATTGCCGGCGGATATAATGGAAGTATCGCAGGAGGGATTCATTGTATAGATGAAGGCTGTTATGTCATTGATAATCATTGTGTACGAACTGTCCATGCAGAAATGAATGCATTATTACAATGTGCAAAATTTGGTGTAGCAACGGAAGGAGCAGACATCTATGTCACGCATTTTCCATGTTTACAATGCTGTAAAGCAATTATTCAAGCAGGCATAAAAACAGTTTATTACGCCAATGACTATAAAAATCATCCTTATGCGATTGAATTATTTAACCAAGCTGGGATTGTCATGCAACAAGTAATAAATAAAGAAATAGTATTCGATGCAAAACAGACAGAAAAGAAACAATTTGTACAATCTATAATCGATAAGTTAAAAGCAACAGCAGATAATAAAGAGATAGAAAATATCGAAAAAAAAGCAGAGGAATTGTTTTTAATAGAACCGACTAAAAAAACTTTTGTATAAGCTTCCTTGCTTATCATCCTCAGGAGGCAATGATAAATTCAATTTATTAATAAGGCATTTGTCAACATGCTAATTTCTTTTGGACTGTTTTCTAAAAGTTTGTTGTTTTTGAATAAAATAATAAACATGGCTGAAGCATTGAGCAGCCTGAATACACGTAGACTCCTGCTTAGAAAAGCGAGACAGGCGAGACTTGTGCAGGTGCAATAGCGACGAGGAGGCTCGGCGCTCGCCCCGCGGAAAGCGTGTGGTAAGCCTCGGAAAACCGAACGAAAACCTCTGAGTGCTTGGAAAAAGAAGAAATTAGCATGTTCCCCCCTTCTCCTTTCTTCCATTCCTGTTTCAAAAACCAATTATTTGTGCTCTTGTAGCTTTTTCTACAGAGGAGGTTTTTTTGAAAATGAACCAGCTTATTTATTTTTTTAAAAATAGAGTGCTGTATTATGGCATAGCAGCCTTAATGGCAGTAATAAGTGTGCATATTCATTATGTTATATTCTTTTTGCTGTTTATTCTGTATGTAGTTTGGTTAAAAACTTGGCGGCAGCTCCCTATTTACACATTGATTGGAACCAGTTGTCTGTTTAGTATCTTTTTTATAAGAGCTGAATGGGACAACTTGCATTCTCATACCATTCTTTCCCCAATTAGCACTAGTTTTTCTATTATATTTACGGAGTCACCAGTTATCGATGGTGATAAATGGAGTGCAATTGGAAAAGAAACAACAAGTAATGAAAAGCTGGCAGTATCTTATAAACTTAAAACAGAAGAGGAAAAATTATTTTTTCAAGACCAAAAAATGATAGGGAAAACATGTAATATAACAGGTGTTTTAGAAAAACCTGCCATTGCAACAAATGAAAATGGTTTTGATTATGAACAGTATTTAAGAGGTAAATCCATTTATTGGCAGTTGGAAGCAGGTCAGTTCCCAATTCAAAATTGTTCAGAAAAACAATCTAATGTCATTACAAAATTAAAAACAATAAGACAAACAGGAAGTGAATGGATTGAGCAGCATTTTTCGAATGAAACGAAAGCATTGGCAATTGCGCTTATTTTCGGTGATAGACAATGGATAGAACATGACGTACAGACTGCCTATCAAAAATTAGGAATTATTCACTTGCTTGCGATATCAGGCTCTCATATTATTGTCATTGTTGGCTTATCATATTTTCTGCTTATTCGTTTTGGCGTAACTAAAGAAAATGCTATCACTATTTTATTATGTATATTGCCTGTTTATGCTGTTCTTACTGGATTAAGTCCGAGCGTTATCCGTGCCGTTTTGATGTCAATGCTGATTCTAGTCAAAAGAAAATGGAGAATGCTTTCTTCACTATCTGCAGTTGATATAATCAGCGTCGTGTTCCTATTGTATCTTTTTTACGAACCGAAAGTACTGTTTAATGTCGGCTTTTTATTAACTTTTACAGTATGTGTTTTTTTGCTTTTATCTTCTTCGATGCTTTTACAAGCATCCTCCCATCCGTTAAAAACCATGATTTTTACTACGTTTATTTCAGAATTTTCCGTATTGCCGATTATATTATATTATTTTTACGAATTGCCCACATTATCTCTATTGGCGAATATGATTTTTATTCCTTTTTACTCTATTATTGTGCTACCTTATTTTCTTGCCGTTTTTGTTATTTCCTTTCTTCTTCCGGCCATCGTACCCGTCTTATTAATGCCAATTGATCTATTAATAAAAATTTCGGATCAAATAGTAATGGCACTGTCTAGACTTCCTTTTAGTACGATTATTTTCGGAAAGCCGCCTCCTTTTATCCTCATGCTGATGATTATGATCCTTCCTCTTTTTTTCTTTTTGTACGAAAAAAAACCTATACGTCGACAACGCTTATATATTCTTCCTTTTATGCTATTGCTGATTCATTATATAGGAAATTTCTATAACCCATATGGAGAAGTAACCTTTATAGATATAGGGCAAGGGGACAGTATTCTGATTAAAGAGCCATTTCATAAAGGAGTATATTTAATTGATACAGGAGGTACGATTGAATGGGACAAAGAAGATTGGCAAATAAAAAACAATCCGTATGAAGTAGGAAAAGATGTTGTTGTCCCTTTTTTAAAAAGCAAAGGGATTAGCTCCATTGACAAGTTAATTCTTACCCACGGTGATTTAGACCATATTGGGGGAAGTCTTGCCGTATTAAAATCGATACATGTAAAAGAAATAGTCTTGCCTTTTACTTGGGCGGAACTAAGTAAGGAAGAGAAAGAAATTACCGCGCTAGCTAGGAAAAAAAGAATAGCGGTCACCTATGTGAAGTCTGGACAATTATGGAAAAACGGCAACGATTCGTTTTCTATTTTATCACCTATTGATAAAGAAACGGAAAATAAAAATGATGGTTGTATCGTTATTAAGGGCAGGATTGGAGGACTGGATTGGCTATTTACTGGTGACTTAGAAGAAGAAGGAGAGAAAAAATTATTGCAAAAGTACCCAATGTTAACAACAGATATTTTAAAAGTGGGACATCACGGAAGCAAAACGTCTACGTCATCTTTATTTTTGAACACGATACATCCAAAGGCTGCCATCATTTCTGTAGGGAAAATTAACCGTTACGGCCATCCACATAAGGAAGTGTTAGAACGGTTGCAGGAAAAAAAGATTACCATTTGGAGAACAGATAAAAATGGAGCGATTACGTATAAATTTTTTAAAAATGAAGGCACCTTTTATTTTGCAATACCATAAACTATTGCAGAAATAAAAAAATAGAAATTCTTTTCCTCCTAACGAATTGATTTATTAAGCTGCTTTGATTGTAAGAAAAAGAAATCTGAGAAGGTTCTTTTTCTTTTTTATAATGTGTTTATGTACGTTAGTTTCTTTTGCTGACAAGACTTGACACAAATAGTTTAACGGCACAAGGAAACACTATACTTAAATAAGTGTACCGTTGCTTGATAAGTATCCTAGGCCTTATTAAGTAATGTTCATTATAGATCAAAAGAGGAATCCGTAAAAGAATCGAACTTGTAAAATAATTCAGGGGAGATTCCGAAATGGACTTCCTCTTTCTGTTTGTATGGAAAAGGGTTCGGAGCTACGTGATTTAAATGGAAATAAACACGGTTCTGTACGCAATATTTTGTTTTTTATTCGAATGAATAAAGGGTTTTCTCCGCTCGCGCCGCCTATATTAGGTTAGAAACTGCCTTTTCCATGTTATATAGTGGAAACGAAGCACGAGGTTTCATGGGAGCTTTGTTACTTGTCAAAATGGCAAAGCTTCTTTAGGATTATAGAAGAATGAATGCTGGTGAGTAATATCACTTAATAAAAGTGAATCGAAATCATGGTTTCGATCAGGTGATAATGATAGAACGGAGAGAAAAAATTGATACAAAATTTATGGAAAAATATAAAGAATAAACAGTTTTCATCCATTTATTTACTGTATGGGTCAGAAGCTTTTTTAATAAATGAAACAAAACAATTGATTGTACACGCTGCTGTTGATATTAACGAAGAAGATTTTAATTTAAGCTCCTATGATTTAGAAGAAACGCCGATAGAAGCAGCACTTGAAGATGCGGAAACGATTCCATTCTTTGGTGAAAGAAAAGTTGTTTTATTACATAACCCGACATTTTTAACAGCTGAAAAAACAAAATCTAAAGTAGAGCATGATGTGAAAAAATTAGAAGCTTATATAAAGGAACCATCTCCTTATACAATTTTAGTGTTTATTGGAAATTGCGAAAAATTGGATGACCGCAAAAAAATAACAAAAGAGTTAAAGAAAACTGCTTCAATTTTAGAAGCAAAAAAATTAAATGAAGCAGAATTAAAAAACTGGATGAAGCAAAGAGCGGCATATAACCATGTGGAAATGGATGAAGAAGCACTTGATTCAATGCTGCAGCTTGCTGGCACTAATTTATTTTTATTAACGAGTGAAGTAGATAAAATGGCGCTGTATGTTCAAGAATCTAAATTAATTACGAAGGAAATAGTCGAAGAACTAGTAGCGAAATCTTTAGAACAAAATATTTTTACATTAGTGGATAAAATTGTTTCAAGAAAGATGGAGGAAGCACTTCGTATCTATTACGATCTGTTAAAACAGAATGAAGAACCATTAAAAATTCTGGCAATCATTACGAATCAGTTTCGTCTTATTTATCAAGTGAAAGGAATGGCGAAAACAGGGTATGGCCAACAGCAAATTGCTTCTGTGTTAAAGGTCCATCCGTTTCGTGTGAAATTAGCAGCAGGACAAGCCCAAAAATTTACAGAAGAACAATTGATGACATGCATTAATTTATTTGCAGAAGCAGATTATCAAATGAAGACAGGCGGAATGCATAAAAATATGATCATTGAAATGATCTTGTTTCAATTGCATCATGATTGGAAAAAGAATTAAAAAAAGCACATTATTTAACGAATTTGTCAAGTCGAAAAAATGAATGTTGACAGCAAAGCCCGTTAATGTACGGTTTTTCAGGTTGTCGACAAAAGGGGTTCAGAATGGTCTCATTCTGAACCCTTTTAAAATTAAGGCTGTTTTCGTATAGATTGTTGCTTTTAAACGCGCAGCCTGAATACACTTCGTCCGTTTAGCGAGCGTCGAGCCTCCTCGTCGCATACGCTCCTGTGGGGTCTCGTCTTTCTCGCATTCCCACAGGAGTCTACGTGTATTCAGTCTGCTGAGTATTTCTTTTCCCATTTTTATGTGAAAAACAACAAACTTTGAGAAAACAGCCTTTAATTAAAATAACTGGATTGATACTGGGTCGTCCTACTTCTGAATACATGTCTTTTACCAAATCATAAATAAATGAGAAATCAAGGGCAGCCTCTATTTTATGATTTTGTGGTACCAGTTGATCTTAAGCGATCATTTCTAGTTGATCCCTTTGGATAGAATTATGTTTGGAAAGCTTGTCGTCACCTCAAAAAATTTATTTACTATTATTTTAAAACAAGGCTGTGTTCCATTATATTGTTGATTTTAGTACTAGTTAATTGGAGCGAAAGGCGTGAGACTCCTGCGGGATAAGCGAGTCAAAGGGAGACCCCACAGGAGCAAAGCGACGAGGAGGCTCCCGGACCGACCGCGGAAAGCGAACGCCTGGAGCGGAAATTAACAGCCAAGTTTAAGAGAGCCTAAAACAAAAAAGACTGTAGGCAACTCCCTTATCCCTTAAATGGGGGGTGTCTACAGTCTGAAAACCCGTTAATGAACGGGTCAGGCTGTTGAAAAACGTTCGCTCTCTTCGTCACTCCCCGTTTTTTGCGGTGCTCATTACCCCAAAAACGGTAACTCCGCTCCTCAAAAAGGGTCGTTCCTCGATAGACAAACGCTTTCAATCAGCCTGAAAGTTTGCAGTCTTACTTTTTCGACAATCTGACCCGTTAATGAACGGGTTTTTTGCTTTTATCAGAATTTATATGTTTCAAGTTAAATAACTGTCTAGCTCCGACGTACAGGACGTACAAGTGCCGGAGTTGCCACAGGCTTGCAGGATGCGAGTCAATCGACGTTGCAACAGGACGTTGCGTAGTTAGTCGATTTATCTTTTTTGCGCATTTAGCCGGCCGGCGCCTAGCCCCTGTGAAAGATAACCTCTTGTCTCTAAAAGTAAAGAGCACTTTTTGAGCCAAGAGAACATTTTTCTTCGGGGCTGATCAAGGTGCTTCCGCTTTTCTGCATAACAAAAGGCTATCATATCATGATAGCCTGTGTTTAACTCATTAAGCGTTTAAAGCGTTTTTTCTTTTAGCTAAACGAGATTTTTTACGAGCAGCAGCATTTTTATGAATAAGACCTTTTGCAGCAGCTTTGTCTAATTGACTAGCAGCCTCTACAAAACTTTCATTTGCAGCAGTTGCGTCGTTAAGAGCAATAGCAGCTTCAGCCTTTTTAACAGAAGTACGCATTGCAGATTTAACTGTAGTGTTTTGAGCGTTGCGAGCAGCACTAGTTTTTACACGTTTAATAGCGGATTTAATATTTGGCATTTACGTTCACCTCCTAAAAAGAAGCATCAGGTTCTTCTTTTCACCTGATTTTACATTCCTAAAACAAACTTAAAGAACAAAAGATATTTTATCAAACGAGAAGTAATAATGCAATACTATCCACTTAATTTGCATAAAACATCAATCCTTTTCTATCTTAGCATCCTTTTTGATCATAAATCTAGTTATTTTCTTCGAATGTTTTTCTTTTTAATAGGAAAAGATAAGAATAAATCTTTTTAATTTTTGGGAGGGGACTGGAATGAAAGAAAATTTAGATTTAAGCATGTATTCGCTTAGAACTGATTTAGCAATTGAGGCAAAGGAAATCGCTTTGCAATCAGAAAGTCAAATTCAAAAGCAGCCTAATCAGTCACAACTAGATGGCGTTATTATTAAAGAAAAAGAGGAAAATGGGATTAAAGTTTCTTATTTGGAAGTAACAGAAAAAGGGGAGCAGTTGATAGGCAAAAAAAGAGGAAAGTATTTAACGCTTGAAGTAATCGGTATTAGACAACAGGACAGTAAACTGCAAAGTGAAGTAGAAAAGGTATTTGCAACAGAATTTTCTCAATTTCTTAAACAAAAACAAATTGCAGAAAATGCATCTTGCTTATTGGTAGGGTTAGGAAATTGGAATGTAACTCCGGATGCTTTAGGACCTCAAGTTTGTGAAAATGTTTTAGTAACAAGACATTTATATGAATTGCAGCCGGAAAATGTAGAAGAAGGGTACCGGCCGGTTAGTGCGCTTGCTCCAGGAGTAATGGGGCTTACAGGGATTGAAACGAGCGATATCATTAAAGGAGTAGTGGAAAAAACGAACCCGGATTTTGTTATTGTTGTGGATGCATTGGCTTCCCGATCCATTGAAAGAGTAAATTCTACCATTCAAATCTCGGATACAGGCATACATCCAGGATCTGGAGTAGGGAATAAAAGGAAAGAGTTAAGCGAAAAAACATTAGATCGACCGGTTATCGCAATCGGAGTTCCGACTGTTGTGGATGCTGTTTCGATTACAAGTGATACGATAGACTATATTTTAAAACATTTTGGAAAAGAGCTAAAAGAAGGAAATAAACCTTCTAGAGCATTAGCTCCTGCAGGATTAAACTTTGGCGAAAAGAAAGTGTTGAAAGACGAAGATTTACCAGAAGAACAACATCGGAACACATTTCTAGGCATTATCGGAACACTTCCAGAGGAGGAAAAAAGAAAGCTGATTTATGAAGTATTATCGCCTATTGGACATAATTTAATGGTTACACCGAAAGAAGTCGATGTTTTTATAGAAGATATGTCCAATCTTCTGGCGAATGGGTTAAATGCCGCTCTGCATAAAGCGATTAATCAAGACAATGTCGGGTTTAATACACATTAATTTTCATTTTAAACAAAAATAGGAGAACTGGTTGAAGCGAACGTTTGTGAGATAACCTTTATTAAAACGAATCAACTGGTTCTATCTTTCCTAGCAATTACATACTATTTAGTAGACTTGCTAGGATAGGTAAACATACTTTATTAGAATTGGGGTGAAATCAGGTGAAGATGTTTACGTTTAGAGCTATCGGTATTGCAATCATAATGTTTTTATGTGTTTTGTTTGGAATGCAGCAAGCATATAGCGGCATTCGAGATATGAAAGGTTATGAAGATAAAAATTTTTCCAGCGCTTTATCCATTGAAAAAAAAGATGACCAATTAGAAGCTTCTGTACTTGGACAAGATGTTACGAGTCATGATTTGCAAAAAAAGAAAGAGAAATTAGAAGAGCTACATGCATTTAATTTATTTTCAAATATCGGAAAAGGGGTTGCAGATAGTATGTCTTCCCTTGCCCAAAAAGGAGTAGACCTTGTTGGAAGTGTGATGGATGATAGTGATAAGCAAAAGGAAAACTAGTATGTTAGTCCTAGCGAATTGACTAGACTTTAAGAAGACGATAACAAACAGGATTTGCTTTTCATCTTTAGTTTTGATTGAATCTTATTCTTCACACTGCTATAATCAAAAATAGTGTACATTGTGCGATTATTGTAGGAGTGAACAAGATGAACAGAGAAGAAATGCTAAAAAGACAATCTAAAATACGTAATTTTTCGATTATTGCTCATATAGATCATGGAAAATCAACTTTAGCTGATAGAATTTTAGAAAAAACGAATGCACTTACTGCACGTGAAATGAAAAATCAGCTTCTTGATTCGATGGACTTAGAAAGAGAACGCGGAATTACGATCAAACTAAATTCTGTGCAATTAAAATATCAGGCAAAAGACGGAGAAATTTATACACTGCATTTAATTGATACTCCTGGACATGTCGATTTTACTTATGAGGTTTCTCGTAGTTTAGCAGCATGTGAAGGAGCAGTATTAGTAGTAGATGCAGCACAAGGAATTGAAGCGCAAACATTGGCAAACGTTTATTTAGCGATTGATAATGATTTGGAAATTGTTCCGGTTATTAATAAAATTGATTTGCCGAGTGCCGATCCTGAACGAGTGCGAAATGAAATTGAAGATGTAATAGGATTGGATGCTCAAGATGCAGTACTAGCATCCGCAAAAGCTGGCATCGGTATTGAAGATATTTTAGAGCAAATTGTAGAAAAAGTACCTGCACCTGAAGGTGATCCTGAAGCGCCGTTAAAAGCACTTATTTTTGACAGTTTGTATGATGCGTACAGAGGGGTTGTTACCTACATTCGTGTAGTCGAAGGAACGGTAAAACCTGGTGATAAAATTAAAATGATGGCTACAGGAAAAGAATTTGAAGTAATAGAAGTAGGGGTATATACTCCAAAAGCAGTTAATACAGATCAATTATCCGTTGGTGATGTAGGCTTCTTAACAGCTGCTATTAAAAATGTAGGAGATACTCGTGTCGGTGATACGATCACCAATGCAAAAAATGGCGCAACAGAAGCGCTGCCTGGCTACAGAAAATTAAATCCGATGGTGTATTGCGGATTATATCCAATAGACAGCGCGAAATTTAATGATCTTCGTGAAGCGTTGGAAAAATTAGAATTAAATGATTCTGCTCTTCAGTTTGAGCCGGAAACATCTCAAGCGTTAGGATTTGGTTTCCGCTGTGGTTTCTTAGGACTTTTGCATATGGAAATCATTCAAGAGCGTATTGAGCGTGAATTTAAAATTGATTTAATTACAACAGCACCGAGTGTAATTTATCACGTCATTATGACGGATGGATCTGAAATAAAAGTTGATAATCCGTCTGCAATGCCGGATCCACAAAAAATTGATCGAGTGGAAGAACCGTATGTAAAAGCAACGATGATGGCTCCAAATGAATACGTTGGTGCTATAATGGAATTATGCCAACAAAAACGCGGTGTATTTATTGATATGCAATATATGGATGAAACACGTGTGAAAATTGTGTATGAAATTCCATTAGCTGAAATCGTTTATGATTTCTTTGATCAGTTAAAATCGAATACTAGAGGGTACGCTTCCTTTGATTACGAATTAATCGGCTATCAACCATCTACACTTGTTAAAATGGATATTCTTTTAAATAGTGAACAAGTAGATGCATTAAGTTTTATTGTGCATAAAGATTTTGCTTATGAACGTGGAAAAATAATCGTGGAAAAATTAAAAGAATTAATTCCTCGTCAGCAGTTTGAGGTTCCGATACAAGCGGCAGTAGGTCAAAAGATTGTTGCCCGTTCCACTATTAAAGCAATGCGGAAAAATGTCCTTGCTAAATGTTATGGTGGAGATATTTCTCGTAAACGTAAATTGTTGGAAAAACAAAAAGAAGGTAAAAAACGAATGAAACAAGTAGGATCTGTGGAAGTTCCGCAAGAAGCGTTTATGGCTGTATTAAAAATGGATGATAGCGATACGAAAAAATAAGATAACAAATGGGGTTAGGCTGCTACTTGCGGCTAACCTCTTTTCTTATTTTGTATGAAAAGGGGCCGGAGCTTCGCTATTTATTAAGTTAGAATCTACCTTTTCCTTATTAGATGGTTAGGAACCTGGGCATGAGTCTCTATGGTAATTTTGCATGGTGATTAAATGTTATTTTTGGGGTAGAAACATTTCTTATGAATATAATCTCTTATAAGTTAAGGTAATATAAATTTTGAAATTAGACGAGTGTCTTAATCCGACGTACAGGATGTACTATTAAAGGCGCTTGCGCTTTTTGTAAAGGTTGTGAAAAATTGATAAAAGCAGCATATCTCCATATTCCTTTTTGTGAACATATTTGTCATTATTGTGACTTTAATAAAGTATTTTTAAAAGGTCAGCCAGTAGATGAGTATTTAGATGCGTTAGAAAAGGAAATAAACTTAACAGTTGCACAATTCGGCAAAAATCCACTTTCGACTATATTTGTCGGTGGAGGCACACCTACCGCGTTGAGTGCGAAGCAGTTAGAAAGACTTTGTCAAATCATTAACGAGCAATTAGTTATGGATGAAACACTAGAATACACGTTTGAAGCAAATCCGGGTGATCTTTCAGAAGATAAATTAAAAGCATTATACAATGGAGGGGTAAATCGCTTAAGTTTTGGTGTTCAATCATTTAATAATGAACTGCTAAAACGAATTGGCAGAACCCATAAAGCAGAAGATGTGTTTACTTCTATAGAAGCAGCAAAAAAAATTGGCTTTCGCAATATTAGTGTCGATTTAATTTACAGTTTACCTGGCCAAACATTAACAGACTTTAAACAAACTTTAGAAACAGCGTTTACATTGGATATTGAGCATTTTTCTGGTTATTCCCTTATTATCGAGCCAAAAACGGTTTTTTACAACTTGCAAAGAAAAGGAAAACTTCCGACTCCAGGTGAAGATGCAGAAGCGGCAATGTATGAGGTGTTGTTAGAAGAAATGCATAAACATGGGTTCGAACAGTATGAAATCAGCAACTTTGCAAAACCGGGCTATAAAAGCCTCCACAATTTAACATATTGGAATAATGAACAATACTTCGGCTTTGGAGCAGGAGCACACGGATATGTAGCAGGTTCTAGACGTTCCAATTATGGACCGCTAAAAAAATATATAGAACCGTTGACGCAAAATCAGCTTCCATTACTCGAAAATTATTCAGTAACAAAAAGTGAAAAAATGGAAGAAGAAATGTTTTTAGGTTTAAGGAAAAATGAGGGAGTAAATATTAGCCTGTTTGAGAATAAATATAATGAAACTCCGTTATCCCTTTTTAATAAAGAAATAGACGAATTAATAAACAGAGAGTTGCTGGTAATAAAAGATAATGCACTTCAATTGACAGAGCGTGGCCGCTTTTTAGGAAATGAAGTATTTCAGTTTTTTTTAAGATAAAGGATAAAATTTTTGAAGTTAGATGAATGTCCAGCTCCAGCGCCTAGCTCTTGTGAAAAATAACCTCATGCCTCTAAAAATAAAAAACCCTTTTTGAGTCATGAGAACATTTTTTTTCAGAGCTGTTCAAGGCGCTTGCGCTTTTAATCTTTGGAAAGCTTGCTTAAACGGTTAAAATATGTTGGAATGCTAAAAGTAACAAAGAAATCATAAGTGAAAACGATTTTTTCTTCGATAAAAAGAACCAAATTATTGACATGTTCCCCGTTTATTTGATAATTTATAAATAGAATTAGCACTCATTGCGAGAGAGTGCTAACAGAGGTGATGAATGTGTTAACAAATCGTCAATTACTTATATTACAAGCAATTGTTGATGATTTTATTTTATCAGCACAACCTGTTGGCTCGAGAAGTTTGTCGAAAAAAGCTGATATTACTTTTAGTTCGGCAACCATAAGAAATGAGATGGCTGATTTAGAAGAGTCGGGGTATATAGAGAAGACGCACTCTTCTTCTGGCAGAGTTCCTTCAGAAAAAGGATATCGTTTTTATGTTGATCATCTTCTAGCGCCACAAAAGCTTCATAAGAAAGACATAGCAACAATAAATTCTGTGTTTGCAGAAAAAATATATGAATTAGAAAAAATTGTGCAAAAATCAGCAAAAATATTGTCTGATTTAACCAATTATACTACTATAGTTCTTGGGCCGGCAATGAAAGAAAATAAGTTGAGGAAGATTCAAATCATTCCTTTAAATGAGCATACGGCAACAGCTATCATTGTTACAGATACAGGACATGTGGAAAATAGAATGTTCCATTTGCCAGGATCGATTGATGCAAGTGAAATTGAAAAAGTAGTAAATATTTTAAACGATAGACTGCTTGGTGTATCACTGGATAAATTGCATAATAAAATATACAAAGAAGTTGCGACTATATTACAGCAGCATATCAGTCACTATGATTATTTTCTGCATTCTCTGTCCGAAACAATGAAAGTGGATCACCATGAAAAATTGTTTTTTGGCGGCAAAACCAATATTCTGAGTCAGCCGGAGTTTCATGATGTAAATAAAATCAGAAAACTGTTAAATATGATTGATGAAGAAGAAGGAATACATGATCTGATACGTAACACTTCAACAGATATCAATATTAAAATTGGAAGAGAAAATAATATTAGCGCAATGGAAAATTGCAGTCTTATTTCTGCCTCATATAATATTGGGGAAGAACAAATAGGATCTATAGCTATTTTAGGGCCTACAAGAATGGAATACTCCAGAGTCGTTAGTCTATTGCGATTTTTAACACATGATTTAACAAAAGTATTAACAAATTTGTATCAAAAATAGTGATGATGGAAATAGTGATTAAATGGAAATTAGTGAACCGTGATTTACTGTTATTGATAAATGATTTAAGTTTGAGTTCAAAAAGGCAACCATTAGACTTTAATTTGTTGACTTTTTGAACATCCTTTAAGGGAGGTGAATATTTTGGCAGAAGAAAAAACAACAAGCAACGAAGAATTAGAACAACAACCTGGTACTCAAGAAGAAATCGTGGAAGACGTATTAGAAGAAGTGGAACCTGCTCCTTCTAATGAAGAAAACACACTTGAAGAAAATATGAAAGCAGCAGAAGCTAAAATTGCTGAATTAGAAACAAAACTTGAAAATGAAGGGAATCGTTACCTTCGACTTCAAGCAGATTTCGATAATTCCCGTCGCAGAGCAAGGCTTGATTTAGAAGCGGCGCAAACATATAGAGCACAAAGCTTAGTACTAGATTTGTTACCAGCTATTGATAATTTCGAGAGAGCACTTAAAATCGAAGCAAGTGAAGAGCAATCCCAAACCTTATACACGGGAGTGGAAATGGTTTACAGAGGTTTGTTAGATGCACTTAAGAAAGAAGGTGTTGAGCCGATTGAATCCGTTGGCAACGAATTTGATCCACATCTTCATCAAGCAGTAATGCAGGAAGAAGTAGAAGGAACGGAGCCTAATAAAGTGGTGGAAGAGTTCCAAAAAGGATATAAACTAAAAGATAGAGTTATTCGTCCTGCGATGGTAAAAGTAAGTCAGTAAAAAGCATTACATAAAAAAATTGGAGGGATATTTCCATGAGTAAAATTATTGGTATTGATTTAGGTACAACAAACTCATGTGTTGCTGTGCTAGAAGGCGGAGAACCAAAAGTTATTCCAAATCCAGAAGGAAACCGTACTGCTCCATCTGTTGTAGCATTTAAAAACGGAGAAAGACAAGTTGGGGAAGTAGCAAAACGCCAATCTATTACAAACCCTAATACAATTATGTCTATTAAACGTCATATGGGTACAGATTACAAAGTAGAAGTTGAAGGCAAAAATTATTCACCACAAGAAGTTTCTGCTATTATTCTTCAATATTTAAAAGGTTATGCAGAAGAATATTTAGGTGAACAAGTAACAAAAGCGGTTATTACTGTTCCTGCCTATTTCAACGATGCGGAGCGTCAAGCAACAAAAGATGCAGGTAAAATTGCTGGTTTAGAAGTAGAACGTATTATTAACGAACCTACTGCAGCAGCACTTGCATACGGTCTTGATAAAACCGAAGAAGATCAAACAATCCTAGTATATGACCTTGGCGGCGGTACGTTTGACGTATCTATTCTAGAATTGGGCGACGGCGTATTTGAAGTTAAATCTACTGCTGGTGACAACCGTCTTGGTGGAGATGACTTTGACCAAGTAATTATCGACTACTTAGTAGAGCAATTCAAAAAAGAAAATGGCATTGACTTAAGCAAAGATAAAATGGCGTTGCAGCGTTTAAAAGATGCAGCTGAAAAAGCGAAAAAAGATTTATCCGGCGTTGCATCTACGCAAATTTCGTTGCCATTTATCACTGCTGGTGAAGCAGGTCCGCTTCATTTAGAAGTTTCTTTATCAAGAGCAAAATTCGAAGAGATTTCAGCTGATTTAGTAGAGCGTACAATGGGTCCTACTCGTCAAGCTCTAAAAGATGCTGGATTAAGCGCTGCTGAAATTGATAAAGTTATTCTAGTTGGTGGTTCAACTCGTATCCCAGCTGTTCAAGAAGCAATTAAAAAAGAAACAGGTAAAGAGCCTCATAAAGGGGTTAACCCAGATGAAGTAGTAGCAATGGGTGCTGCGATTCAAGGTGGAGTTATCACTGGTGACGTAAAAGACGTTGTATTGCTTGACGTTACACCACTATCTCTTGGTATTGAAACAATGGGTGCTGTATTTACAAAATTAATCGATCGCAATACAACAATCCCAACTTCGAAGTCACAAGTATTCTCTACAGCTGCAGATAATCAAACGGCTGTTGATATTCATGTACTTCAAGGGGAACGCCCGATGGCAGCTGACAACAAAACATTAGGAAGATTCCAATTAACGGATATTCCTCCAGCTCCACGTGGAATTCCACAAATTGAAGTTTCTTTTGACATTGACAAAAACGGTATTGTAAATGTTCGTGCTAAAGATCTTGGTACAAATAAAGAACAAACTATTACAATTAAATCTTCTACAGGTTTATCTGATGAAGAAATCGATAAAATGGTAAGAGAAGCAGAAGAAAATGCAGAAGCTGACAAAAAGCGCAAAGAAGAAGTAGAGTTGCGCAATGAAGCAGATCAACTTGTTTTCACTACTGAAAAAACGTTAAAAGATCTTGAAGGTAAAGTAGAAGAAAGCGAAGTAACAAAAGCAAACGAAGCAAAAGATGAATTAAAAGCAGCGATTGAAAAAGGCGATTTAGAAGAAATCAAAGCGAAAAAAGATGCTCTTCAAGAAATCGTACAAAATCTTTCTATGAAGTTATACGAAGAAGCGGCTAAACAAGCGCAGGCTGCACAAGGTGCAGAAGGCCAAAGTGCTGGAAAAGATGATAATGTAGTAGATGCTGAATTTGAAGAAGTAAAAGACGACAAATAAACATCTAACAGTCCGAAAAAGTCAAAGTCAGGTTATTCTTGGCTTTGGCTTTTCTTTTTTTAACAATAGCTCTGTTAAACGATCATGTTGTTTGTAGGAACGGAATCTGCGAGACTCCTGCAGAAAAACGGACTGACAAGACCTCGCAGTGAGGTACGGAGGCCACTGAAAAAGTGTTTTATTAGGGTAAAAATGGTATAGAGAGTTTGAAAACGACCATCATGTTGGTTAGGAGAGGCGTCCGCACGACTCCTGCGGGATTAGCGAGACAGGCGAGACCCCACAGGAGCAAAGCGACGAGGAGGCTCGGCGCTCGCCCCGCGGAAAGCGTGTGGTAAGCCTCGGAAAACCGAACGAAAACTTCTTCGTTGTTTGGATTGTCACTACCTATATTTTATAGCATTTACTTTTTCAGTGACATCGAGGTACGAGCGAGGAGGCTTGAAAGAATGTCTGCGGAAAAGGAGTGGATTCCCTGACCTTTTGAAAATCAATGATGGAATTTAACAGAGCCTTAACGATAAACAGAAATTAGCATGAATGTTATATAAAATATGTGTTCAAAAAGGTTGTATTTTAGAATAGTGAACTGATACAATAGAATTTATGTGAAAAGAATCGGGGAGTGGTAATCAATCATGAATAAAAGAGATTACTATGAAGTTCTTGGGGTAGCTAAAACAGCCTCTAAGGATGAAATAAAAAAAGCATATAGAAAGCTTTCAAAAAAATATCATCCGGATATTAACAAAGAAGCAGATGCGGATGAGAAATTTAAAGAAGTAAAAGAAGCATATGAAGTATTAAGCGATGATCAAAAACGTGCTCATTATGATCAGTTTGGCCATACAGATCCAAATCAAGGATTTGGTGGAGGCGGCGCAGATTTTGGCGGCTTCGGTGGATTTGAAGATATTTTTAATAGTTTCTTTGGCGGAGGCGGCGGCAGAAGACGTGATCCAAATGCTCCAAGACAAGGAGCAGACTTGCAGTATACGATGACATTGTCATTTGAAGAAGCTGCATTTGGCAAAGAAACAGAAATAGAAATCCCACGCGAAGAAACTTGTGAAACTTGTAATGGATCTGGTGCTAAACCAGGAACAAAACCTGTTACATGTAAGCATTGTAATGGTTCTGGACAATTAAACGTGGAACAAAACACACCATTTGGAAAAATTGTAAATAGAAGAACATGTAATTATTGTAATGGAACAGGAAAAGAAATTAAACATAAGTGTTCAACTTGTGGTGGAGCAGGTAAAGTGAAAAAACGCAGAAAAATTTCTGTGAAAATTCCTGCGGGAATCGATGATGGTCAACAGCTTCGAGTAAGCGGTCAAGGAGAGCCAGGTGTTAACGGCGGACCAGCAGGTGATTTATATGTTGTGTTCCAAATTCGAGCACATGAATTCTTCGAACGAGACGGAGAAGATGTATACTGTGAAATGCCGATTACTTTCGTTCAAGCCGCACTTGGCGATGAAGTAGAGATTCCTACCCTGCATGGAAAAGTAAAGTTAAAAGTTCCAGCTGGAACACAAACTGGTACGAAATTCCGATTAAGAGGAAAAGGGATACCAAATGTACGTGGTTATGGTGTAGGAGATCAACACGTGATTGTTCGATTAATTACGCCAACAAAACTAACAGATAAGCAAAAGCAAGTGCTGCAAGAGTTTGCAGAAGTTACAGGTGCTTCTCCACAAGGAGAAGAAGAAGAAAGTTTTTTCTCAAAAGTAAAAAGAGCCTTTAAAGGTGAATAATGATTGGAGTTGGTAGAACATGAAGTGGTCTGAAATCAGTATTCATACAACAAATGAAGCGATTGAACCTATTTCTAATATTTTGCATGAAGCTGGAGCAAGCGGGGTCGTCATTGAGGATCCTTTTGAATTATTAAAAGAAAGAGAAGACCGCTTCGGCGAAATCTACCAATTAAATCCTGATGATTATCCTGAAGAAGGTGTAGTTGTAAAAGCGTATTTACCGATTAACAGCTTCCTTGGTGAAACGGTGGAAGAAATTAAAGAAGCCATAAATAACCTTATTCTTTTTAATATTGATATAGGTTTAAATAAAGTTTCTATCATGGAAGTAAACGAAGAAGAATGGGCAACGGCATGGAAAAAATATTATCATCCTGTCAAAATATCTGAAAAATTTACGATCGTTCCAACATGGGAGAATTATACACCAGTAAATAGTGATGAGCTGATTATTGAATTGGATCCTGGAATGGCTTTTGGAACAGGAACTCATCCAACTACTGTATTATGTATTCAAGCGTTGGAAAGAATAGTAAAAAAAGAAGATGTTGTCATAGATGTAGGAACAGGTTCAGGTGTTTTAAGCATTGCTGGAGCCATGCTTGGAGCAAAGTCCGTCCTTGCCCTTGACTTGGATGAAGTAGCAGTAAATTCTGCTAAGCTTAATCTGAAGTTAAATAAAGTACATGAAGTAGCAAACGTACAGCAAAATAATCTGCTCGACGGCATTGATATAGAAGCAGACGTTATTGTGGCCAATATTTTAGCTGAAGTGATTGTCCGCTTTACAGATGATGTATACCGTTTATTAAAGAAGGATGGCTACTTTATTTCGTCTGGTATTATTTTGCAGAAAAAAGAAGAAGTAAAATGCGCCATTATCGCCTCAGGTTTAGAAATTGTTGAAACGGTACAAATGGAAGACTGGGTCAGCATAACGGCGAAAAAAATACAGTAAGAAAAGCGCAAGCGCCTTGTTCAGCCCCGAAGAAAAATGTTCTCTTGGCTCAAAAAGTTTTAGAGCCAAGAGATTATCTTTCACAGGGCTTAGGCGCTGGCCGGCTAAATACGCCACTTCCTGTGGCAATGCCGGCACTTGTACGTCGGAGCTAGACAGCTATCTAACTTTAGATATAAATTCTGATTATGTAAAAAAAGAGGGAGTTTTCGATGATTCTACGAAAACTTCCACTACTAAGTTAAAAGAAATTAGTGATTTTGAATATCCAATAAAGGTAGGTTTTTCTATTGCAGCGGTATTTTGCGAATAATATTGACAATAATTTTATCATTGAAAAAGAAGATTACCATCATATTGTAAGAGTGATGCGAATGAAAATAGGTGATGAAATTTACTGTGTGAATAACGATCAGCAAATGGCACGTTG
Organism: Niallia yueguangensis; assembly: GCF_052663115.1. NCBI lineage: Bacteria > Bacillati > Bacillota > Bacilli > Caryophanales > Bacillaceae > Niallia > Niallia yueguangensis. The sequence continues at coordinate 40,022 of NZ_JBQTCX010000022.1, read as the reverse complement.
TTGCATAGAAAAAATTACCGAAAACCAAATTATTGCGCAAGTGGTACAATGGATAGAAGAGGAAATCGAACTACCTGTTTCTGTTACGATTGTGAGCGGACTGCCAAAAGGGGATAAGCTGGAATGGATTATTCAAAAAGGGACAGAATTGGGTGCATATCAGTTTATCCCTTTTATTGCAACTCGCTCCGTTGTTAAATGGGATGACAAAAAAGCAGATAAAAAGCTTGTTCGTTGGAATAAAATTGCAAAAGAAGCAGCAGAACAGTCCCATCGTAAAAGAATTCCAGAAGTTTCTGCACCAATTAAACTAACATCACTTGTAGAATTGGGCAAAAATTATGATGTAAAATTAATTGCATATGAAGAAGAGGCGAAATCAGGAGAAACTTCTATTCTGGCACAAAATTTATCATCATTAGAAAAAGGGCAGTCTATATTAGTTGTATTCGGTCCTGAAGGTGGATTAACAGACACAGAAGTATCCTTACTTAAGGAAAATGGGTTTCAGACTTGTGGATTGGGCCCAAGAATTTTAAGAACAGAAACAGCACCATTATATTTATTATCTGCTGTTTCCTATCATTTTGAACTATTGAGGTGAATAAACATGCCAACTGTTGCTTTTCATACATTAGGATGTAAAGTAAACCATTATGAAACGGAAGCTATCTGGCAATTATTTAAACAACAAGGATATGAACGAGTAGAGTACGAAAACATTTCAGATGTATATGTTATTAATACTTGTACGGTTACGAATACAGGCGATAAAAAGAGCCGTCAGGTTATTCGACGTGCCGTTCGTAAAAATCCAAATGCAGTGATTTGTGTAACTGGCTGTTATGCTCAAACATCTCCAGCGGAAATTATGGCGATCCCTGGTGTGGATATTGTCGTAGGTACACAAGATCGAGTGAAGATGTTGGAGTATATTGAACAATATAAACAAGAAAGACAACCAATTAACGCGGTTGGGAATATTATGAAAAATCGTGTGTATGAAGAATTGGATGTTCCTGCTTTTACCGATAGAACGAGAGCATCTTTAAAAATACAAGAAGGGTGCAATAATTTCTGTACTTTCTGTATTATTCCATGGGCGAGAGGATTAATGCGTTCAAGAGATCCAAAAGAAGTTATTAATCAAGCACAGAAACTAGTTGATGCTGGATATAAAGAAATTGTTTTAACAGGAATTCATACAGGCGGCTACGGCGAAGATATGAAGGATTATAATTTAGCAAGTCTTCTTCGTGACTTAGAGGCACAAGTAAAAGGGCTGAAACGTCTTCGCATCTCTTCAATTGAGGCTAGTCAAATTACAGATGAAGTAATTGAAGTATTGGATCAATCTAATATTGTTGTTAATCATCTTCATATTCCAATTCAATCCGGTTCAGACACTGTATTAAAGAGAATGAGAAGAAAATATACAATGGAGTTTTTTGCAGAACGAATTACTCGTTTGAAAAAAGCACTGCCAGGATTAGCTGTCACTTCTGATGTAATTGTGGGATTCCCCGGTGAAACGGAAGAAGAATTTATGGAAACGTATCAGTTTATAAAAGAACATAAATTTTCTGAATTACATGTATTCCCGTATTCAAAACGTACAGGTACACCAGCAGCGAGAATGGAAGACCAAATAGACGAAGAGATTAAAAATGAACGTGTTCACCGTTTAATTGCATTGTCTGATCAATTAGCAAAAGAATATGCTTCTCAATATGAAGGAGAAGTAGTTGAGGTTATTCCAGAGGAAGTTTATAAAGAAAATGGTAATTTGTATGTAGGCTATACGGACAATTATTTAAAAGTAGTATTTCCTGCAAATGAAGAAATGGTCGGACAAATTGTGAAAGTAAAAATAACTAAAGCTGGATATCCGGTAAACGAAGGACAATTTGTTCGGGTAATGGATGTTGTCGATCAAGAACAAGCAATCGTTTAGATGACCTTTTATATAAAGGAGAAATAATAATGAGCAAAAATATAGCAAAAATGATTGATCATACATTATTAAAAGCAGATGCGATCGAAAACCAAATCAAGCTATTATGTGAAGAGGCGAAACAATACGAATTTGCTTCTGTTTGTGTCAATCCTACTTGGGTAAAAACAGCAAGTGAGTTATTAGCAGGAACAAATGTAAAAGTTTGTACCGTTATTGGTTTTCCTTTAGGGGCAACTACATCTGCTGTCAAAGCATTTGAAACAAAAGATGCAATCGAAAACGGAGCAACAGAAGTAGATATGGTAATTAATATCGGCGCATTAAAAGATAATAATTATGCTCTTGTTAAAGAAGATATTAAAGCAGTTGTTCAAGCTGCAGATGGAAAAGCGTTGACAAAAGTGATTATTGAAACAAGTTTGTTGACAGATGAAGAGAAGGAAGCTGCTTGTCGTTTAGCGGTTGAAGCAGGTACTGATTTTGTGAAAACATCTACGGGATTTTCTACAGGTGGAGCAACTGCTGCAGATATTCAATTAATGAGAAAGACTGTTGGTCCTGATATTGGCGTAAAAGCATCAGGCGGGGTTAGAAGCAGTGAAGATACAGAAAAAATGATCGAAGCAGGCGCTACAAGAATTGGAGCAAGTTCAGGCGTTGCGATTGTAAATGGCTTAACAAGCAACAGTGATTATTAATATGGGTAAAGGGGCTGTTCAATAGTCGATTTCGGCTATTGGATGCCCCTTTTTATTTTCAACACTGATATATCAACATTCTTTTTTTTTTAATTTTCAATAGATTTACCCTTTTGGGACAGCCCCTTTATTTATGCATTTTCATGATCCATCTCCCGAAATGTGGTGCAAAAGGAAGAACCAATAAGGAAGTGACAACATTAAATAATAAACTTGCATGTGCAAGCTGAACATCTTTTATTGGGGTTAGTGCTTCTACTATCTGCTTTAATAGTGATAGAAAAGGATAAAAAAGGACTACTCCACCGATATTAAGCCAAATATGTGCATACGCACTTAGTCGTGCTCCTCTTTCTGCTCCAACGGAAGCTAAATAAGACGTAATACATGTACCAATATTTGATCCTAGCATAACGGCAATACCCGTTTCAATTGGAAGCAATCCAGCTGTTAAAAAGCCCATGATGATTCCAATGGTAGCTGTACTTGATTGAATAAGAGCGGTTAAAATGATGCCAACAAATACGGCTAATAAAGTTCGGTCAGACAGGTAGAATAGAAAATTTTCAATAAATGGTTGATGCTGGACAATATTAGCGAAATATTTAAAACCTCTCATCGTCGTGAACACGATTGCAATTCCAAATAACACACATCCAATACTTCTCATTTTCTTTTTATTTACTAAAATAAAGAAGACTCCTATTACAGCTAATGGCAAAAGAAAATTATCTATATTAACTGTGATAAATTCAGTTGTAAATGTAGTGCCGATATTCGTGCCAAGGATAATGCCGATTGATTGGGGAAAAGTAAGGGCACCTGCAGATATAAGCCCGATTGTGAGTACCATGACAGCGGAACTGCTTTGTAGAATAGATGTTATGATAATGGAAATAATCATGCCCTTCCAAGGTTTATCTGTTAGCCGTTCTAACCAAATTTTTAATGACTGGGAAGATAAATGAAAAAGACCTGTGCGCAATAATGTCATTCCGAAGATAAATAAAAGAATTAATAAGATAAAAAGAACCATATATATCATTTTTTTTCACTCCCTCAAGAAACTATATGACTGGAAAGGGAAGGACATGCCGTTTTGAAATAAAAGTATAGAATATCTTTTGTGACAGAAAATAATAAAAGACAGTAAGAAATCAAATTTTTTACTGTTTTCTTAAAAACATTTACAAGTACTAGGCTAAATACAGTTGACCTTGATTCGTTGATATATTATAATGTCAAAGTACATGTAAACCATGTTGAATGTTAGTGTGTTGTGTTCGGAGGGAGGGAAAGAGAATGTCTAAAACCGTCGTTCGTAAAAACGAATCGCTTGAAGATGCTCTTCGTCGCTTCAAACGTTCAGTATCAAAAACTGGTACTTTGCAGGAAGCTAGAAAGCGCGAATTCTACGAAAAACCTAGTGTTAAGCGTAAGAAAAAATCAGAAGCAGCAAGAAAACGTAAGTTCTAATGAGAGGGTGTATTAATTGAGTCTTCTCGAACGTTTAAATACCGATATGAAGCAAGCGATGAAAAACAAAGAAAAAGATAAACTCATTGTTATTAGAATGTTAAAAGCTGCCATTCAAAATGAAAGCATTAAGATTGGTAGTGAACTTTCTGAAGACGACGAGTTATCTGTCCTTTCTCGCGAAGTAAAACAACGCAAGGACTCCCTCCATGAGTTTGAAAAAGCAGGTCGTCAAGATCTTGTTGACAAAGTACGTGCGGAGTTACAACATGTTGAAATATATATGCCTAAACAACTTTCTGAAGAGGAACTATCAGAAATTGTTGTTTCTGTCATTGCAGAAACAAATGCTTCTTCCAAGAAAGAAATGGGAAAAGTGATGGCTGCTTTAATGCCAAAGGTTAAAGGTAAAGCAGATGGTTCACTAGTAAATAAACTTGTACAACAACACCTTTCATAAATTGATTTTGTTTTAAGGCTGCAGTAGAAACTGCAGCCTTTTTACGTAAGATAAAATTTTTTACTTAGGTAGCTTGGGGTGTACAGGAGCGAGGCGCTTGCAATTATCTTATGAAACTGTTGGTTTTAATAAAAATAATTAGGAAGTCCCTTTTGATTTTCATAAAGGGTTTATCAAGGACAAACTAAAGATAAAAAGACCTAAGTTTTGTCCTGTCACAAAAATGAAACTTTTTTCATTTTTCACCGTAAACATACATAAAGAAAGATTTAACGAACGAAGAAAGGAGGTAAACATGGGAAGAAATTTACGATTATTTGCACAATTTCTTTTTGTTTTTTTATTATCCTTCATTCCTAGTACTGCTTTTGCAAGTGGTAGGCAAATTGTCTATAAGATTGCGCTGGAGGAAACGGCTGCGGATAAAATAGCAAGGTTTGCAACTAATCCTTATATTATTACCCTATTATTAACGATAGGATGTTTAGGACTAATGATTCAATTATTTACTCATGGATTTGGTCTGCCGGGATTAGTAGCTCTCACCTCGTTCTTATTATTTTATTATGGACATATAGTGTCTGGCCTTGCCGGATATGAAACGATCCTATTATTTGTAGTTGGAATTGTTTTACTGTTTTTAGAGTTATTTATTCCAGGTGGAATTGTTGGCATTTTAGGTGGAATTGCGATTGTTACGAGTTTATTTCTTGCAGGTAGAAATATTGTTCAAATGGGAATAAGCATACTCATTGCAATAGGAATTTCCATCCTTGCATCTATTATAATGGTAAAGGTGTTGGGTAAAAGAATGAAGTTCTTTAAAAAAATGATTTTAACAGATACCACCAATACAGAAAGTGGATATGTTTCGAATCAAAATCGGACGGATTTAGTCGGAAAAATCGGTACAACATTAACGGCGCTTCGTCCTGCTGGAACAGTAGTAATAAAAGAGGAGCGGATTGATGTCGTAAGTGAAGGTATTTTCATTGAAAAAAATACGAAAGTGAAAGTGGTAAAAGCTGAAGGTGCAAGAATAGTCGTTCGAGAAGCAGATACAGATATTAAAGGAGGATAAGAAATGTTTGGTTTCGAAATTTTTTGGGTTGCCATTATTGTATTGGCTGTTATTTTATTAGGAGTACTGTTAACATTTGTTCCTATTATGCTGTGGATTTCCGCATTGGCTGCAGGTGTTAAAATAAGCATCTTTACACTTATAGGAATGCGTTTAAGAAGGGTTATTCCAAGTCGTGTTGTAAACCCGCTTATTAAAGCGCATAAAGCAGGCCTTCAAGTAACCATCAATCAGCTGGAAAGCCATTATTTAGCAGGCGGGAATGTAGACAGGGTAGTTAATGCATTAATTGCTGCTCATCGTGCCAATATTGAACTAACATTTGAAAGATGTGCTGCCATTGATTTAGCAGGTCGTGATGTTTTAGAAGCAGTGCAAATGAGTGTTAATCCAAAGGTAATTGAAACGCCATTTATTGCTGGTGTGGCAATGGATGGGATTGAAATGAAAGCAAAAGCGAGAATTACGGTGCGTGCCAATATTGAAAGACTGGTTGGGGGAGCAGGAGAAGAAACAATTGTTGCCCGTGTCGGCGAAGGGGTAGTATCCACGATTGGTTCGTCTGATAACCATAAAAAAGTATTAGAAAATCCTGATTTAATTTCCCAAACAGTTTTATCAAAAGGGCTGGATGCAGGTACAGCATTTGAAATTCTATCGATTGATATTGCAGACGTGGATATCGGTAAAAATATCGGTGCAGAATTACAAACAGAACAGGCAGAAGCGGATAAAAAGATAGCGCAGGCAAAAGCAGAAGAACGCAGAGCAATGGCTGTTGCCCAAGAACAAGAGATGAAAGCGAGAGTAGAAGAAATGCGGGCAAAAGTGGTTGAAGCAGAAGCAACCGTGCCTATGGCAATGTCAGATGCTCTCCGTTCAGGCAATATTGGCGTAATGGATTATATGAACTTGCAAAATATAACAGCTGATACGGAAATGAGAGGGTCTATCGGCAAGTTGACTAACGAAAAAGATAAGAACGACAAATAAGTAAAGAAAATCTAGAGAGGAGTAAACTCTTTGGAATATATCTCAATCATTGCTATAGTGGTAGGATTTATTTTTTCCATGCTGCAAAAAGAGAAAAAATCTAGTCCGAAAAACAAAACTAATCAGCAAAAGCCGTTTTCACTGCCGGAAGATGAAGTTTTTACAGAAAAAAACATTTATGAAAATACCGAAGAAATAGTGGACACAGTTGAAACTGAATTAGAACAAATAAAAAAAGAAAAAGCCCTATTGGAGAAAAAACTTAAAAGCATCGAATTGTATAACAAAAAGATGACAAAAGATACTTTTAACTCAAAAAAATCTGGAGACGGTTTATTTTCAAAGGATAAGCTAATAGATGCTGTTATTCTATCAGAAGTGATTTCTCCTCCAAGAGCAAAAAACGGCCATAAAATAAATGGCTCTGTTAAACGATAATGTTGTTTATAGGAAGGGAATCTGGGAGACTCCTGCGGAAAAACGGGTTTACAAGACCTGCAGTAAGGTACGAGCGAGGAAGCTTGAAAGAATGTCCGCGGAAAAGGGAGTGGATTCCCTGACCTTTTGAAAATCAACAATGGAATTTAACAGAGCCAAATGAATAAATACAGTAAAACGCACCGCTCTAGCAGTATGTTTTCACCCGGTTGATATCCTGAGCATTTCTTCAAGGCAAAGAATAAACTTTTGCATGAAATAGGTGCTAGAACCTCCTTTTTTCTCATACATATGAGAGGAAAGGGGGTTCTTTTTTTATGGCTAAAAAATGGGGATACAGCTTGCGGAACTGGGTAATAAAAAACTTAGAGCTTCCTCAAGATGTCATGATGGACTTACCTAGGATTACGATGATTGGTCAAATTCATATTTATATTGAGAACCACCGTGGATTGATTACATTTTCTGATAACGAATTAAGGCTGCTGCTAAAACAAGGACAGCTTTTAATAAAAGGAAAAGGATTTGTTATTAAAACAATTATGCCTGAAGAAATATTGTTAGAAGGAAAAATAGATCACGTAATGTACATAAATGATTAACTTGGGAGGAAGCTATGAAAAATCATTGGATAGAATTTTTTACAGGCATTATAACAGTAAAGGTAACAGGAAAAGGGTTGGAGAGGCTGCTAAATCAATTGATGCGGAACGATATATCTGTTTGGAATGTAAAAAAACATGGTACAAAAACGATCACATTTCAAATGAACCTACGCAAGATAAAGGAATTACGCCCTATTATTCGAGGCAGCGGCTGTAAAATAGAGTTCCAGCACAAGTCTGGAGCTCCCTTTCTTTATAAAAGATTAATGAAAAATAGTGGTTTTGTAATAGGGATTTTCCTTTTTTTTGGACTAGTTTTTGCTTTATCCAATATGGTATGGGGTATTGAAATAAAAGGAGCCAACCCAGCAACAGAATACAAGATCCGAAAGCAGCTTGATAAAATGGATATTAAAATCGGAAAATTTCAATTCTTTAATAAAGAATTAGATGCCATTCAGGCTGAGCTGACGAATAGCATTAATGATATTACATGGGTAGGTGTGGAATTAAAAGGGACAACTTATCATTTTCAAGTAGTGGAAAAAAATGAGCCGGAAAAAATAGAGAAAACAAGTCCGCAAAATCTGATTGCGAAAAAAAAAGCTACTATTGTGACTTATTTCATTGAAGAAGGAGAAAAAGTTTTTAACGTGAATGATGTCGTAAAAAAAGGGCAGCTCCTTGTGACAGGTACGATAGGAAAGGATGAAAATACGCGCATTGTTGCAGCAAAAGGGAAGATATGGGGAGAGACATGGTATAAATCTGATGTTACGATTCCATTAGAAAGCAAGTTCCAAGTATTTAATGGGAATGAAAAACAAAAGCATTATGTAAAAATAGCAGATATTCATATCCCGATATGGGGATTTGGAAAAATAAAATATAAAAAATATGAATTGGAAGAAAACGAAAGGAAAATAAAGTTTTTAAAATGGGATCTGCCAATCTATATGGTGAATAAAACATATAGAGAAAAGGAAGAAGTAATCAGAACCTATACAAAAAAAGAAGCGGTGGAAAAAGGCAAAGAAATGGCTAGAAAAGATGTATTAGCTAAAATAGGGGAAGACGGGAAAATAAAGGAAGAAAAAATTTTGCGCCAAACTATAAAGAATGGTAAAGTAATAATAACAATAGATTATACAACCATAGAAAATATCGCGAAAGAACAACCTATAACTCAAGGAGACTTGGAATGACAGAAGATTTAAAAACAATGAATGTTAAATTAAATGGCCCTAATGAAGCCGTAGCATTACTAGGAAATGGAGACAGCAATCTAGAAGTATTAGAAAAGGAATTGGATTGTAATATCGTAACAAGAGGAGAGACATTGCATGTTTCATCCACAAATCCTGACAGTATTGATCTTGTTGGTGACATCGTGGAAAAGCTATTGTATGTTATCCGAAAAGGCATATCCATTAGTCAAAGGGATGTTGTTTACGCCATTTCATTAGCGAAAAAAGGGACGTTAGAATATTTTGATTCATTATATGATGAAGAGATTGCTAAGACGATTAAAGGCAAATCGATTCGAGTAAAAACAATTGGTCAAAGCGAATATATTCGTGCGATTAAACGAAAGGACCTTGTGTTCGGAATTGGTCCTGCTGGAACTGGTAAAACATATTTAGCTGTTGTTATGGCGGTTAATGCATTAAAAAATGGAAAAGTGAATAAGATTATTTTGACAAGGCCTGCGGTGGAGGCTGGGGAAAGTTTAGGGTTTTTACCAGGTGATTTAAAAGAAAAGGTTGATCCATATTTGAGACCGCTTTATGATGCCCTCCATGATGTTTTAGGTACAGAGCATACGGCACGTTTAATAGAGCGAAATACGATTGAAGTCGCACCTTTAGCGTATATGAGGGGAAGGACTCTTGAAGATGCATTTATCATTTTAGATGAAGCGCAAAACACCACACAAGCGCAAATGAAAATGTTTTTAACAAGGCTTGGTTTTGGATCTAAAATGGTGATTACAGGTGATCAAACACAAATTGATTTGCCAAAAGGGGTTAAATCTGGTCTTGTTGTTGCGGAAAGGATATTACAAAAAGTATCAGATATTGCTTTTGTGCATCTAGAAGAAAGCGATGTAGTCCGGCATCCATTAGTAGGAAAAATAGTACTGGCTTATAAAGAACAAGAGAGCTGAAAAAAATAGATAGAACAGCCGAATCTCCCGTCTTTAATAGAGGATATAGGGAGAATCGGCTTTTTAAAGTGTTGTTTAAAAAGGAATGAATAGATAATTATGCACGAAAATTGGAAAAAAAGATGAAAACGACCGAAAAAACTGTTATGATTTTACATATTACGTCAAAATACGGGCGGTATATTTTTACGAAAGATAGGAGGTTATTATGAATTTCTTTCGTAATTTTGTTCAAAGCATAAAAAACTTAATGAATGCTAGCATCATGAAAATAATTTTATTTGTATTGATTGGTGCTGTGTTATTTTTTTCGATGTTTAGTAATGTAAAACCCGAAAAATTAAATGTCAGTTTATTTACAGTAGCAGACCAAACGATCCGATCTCCGATTACAGTCGAAGATAAAGTAAGTACGGAAAAGAAAAAAGAAGATAGTAAAAATCAAGTTCAAGATGTATATGTTGTTAATAAGGAAATTACGCAAAATAGAGTAGATTTAATCTCATCTATTTTTGATTCTGCTACAGAAGTAAATAACGAAGTGGCAAAAAATATCGAAGAACAAAAGAAAAAAAATGCACAAAATGATAACGGAGAGGAGAAGGTTTCAGAACCTTCGATAAATGAAAAACTCGATCTCTTAAAGGGAAAGTTAACAGATAATGTCCTAAAGGAAGTATTGGATACATCCTTGAAAACGCTTCTTTCCTACTCTCAAGAAGATTTAGACATAGCAAAAGATATTACCGTCACAGCCATTAATAGGGTGATGAATAATAAAATTCCTTCAAATGAAGTTGAAAATGCCAAGAAGCGTATAGAAGAAGAATTAAAGAGTAATTACAGCCTAAGTTCAGATTTAAAAAGTGCTTCTGTTGATTTAGGCAGATTTGCCATTATTCAAAATGAATTTTATGATCCTTCTGCTACGGAAGAATTGCGACAACAAGCGGTTGATAACGTTGATCCGGTTAAAATATTACAAGGTCAAATTCTCGTGGAAGAAGGTCAATTAATAAGCAGAGAAGTGTACCGCCAATTAGAATTGGTAGGTTTATTGGCAAGTAAAAACTCAATTCAGCCATTTATAGGGCTTGGAATGATTATTGTAGCCATTCTTTCGCTTCTATATTATTATTTATTAGTTATCGATGTTAAAAAGGAAACAAAACAAACGTATACGATTATATTCAGTCTTATTTTTCTGCTCAGTATTTTATTAATGAAAACAATCAGCATCTTTCAACAGTTTCAATTTACAGAGATTGGGTATATTTTTCCAGCGGCCATGGCTGTCATGTTAATAAAGATACTTATTGAAGAGAAATTTGCTATTATTGTAACTGTAACACTTGGCGTTTGTGGAATGATTATGTTTAATGAAGGTGTTTCCGGGACGTTTAATGTTGCCATGGGTGTGTATATTATTGCTGGAGGCATGGGGGCAATCTTGTTTCTTAAAAAACATAATCAGCGCTCTAATATTTTGCAAGCGGGGCTGTTTGTTTCCTTTATAAATATCATTAACATCCTTTCTATGCTTTATTTGCAAAATGGTCAATACGGTGCGAAGGAGTATGGTTTTTATATCATGACAGCTTTTATTTCTGGAATTGCCTCAGCTGTGCTGACGATTGGTTTATTGCCATTTTTTGAAGCTGGTTTTGGCATTATATCCACGATGAAATTAATTGAGCTGTCTAATCCGAACCATCCGTTATTAAAGAAAATTTTAACAGAGACGCCTGGAACGTATCATCATAGTGTGATGGTTGCCAATTTAGCAGAATCTGCTTGTGAAGCAATTGGAGCAAATGGTTTATTAGCTAGAGTTGGTTGTTATTACCATGATATTGGCAAAACAAAAAGGCCGCATTTTTTTATTGAAAATCAAATGAGTATGGGGAATCCACATGATCGATTGCCGCCGCAAGCTAGTAAAAACATCATAATAGCGCATGCTGTGGACGGAGCACAATTGTTAAGGAAGCATAAAATGCCGAAAGAAATTGTAGATATTGCGGAACAGCATCATGGTACATCGCTTTTAAAATATTTTTATTTTAAAGCAAAAGAAAAAGGGTTAGATGTAAAGGAAGGGGATTTTCGTTATCCTGGACCAAAAGCCACAACGAAAGAAGTCGCGATTATCGGGATTGCTGATAGTGTAGAAGCCGCTGTTAGAAGTTTAACTTCTCCTACAACAGAACAAATTGAAGGGTTAATTAAAAATATTATTTCCGATCGATTGCAGGATGGCCAATTAGATGATTGTGATTTAACATTAAAAGAGCTAGAAATAATCAGAAATACACTTTGTGAAACATTAAAAGGAATCTTTCATTCAAGGATTGAGTATCCAGATATGAAAAAGTAAAGGACGAACAAATATGAAAATCGAAATTGATTTTATGGATGAAACAGATAAAGTCGAAGAAAAGGACATAAGCACAATTCAAGAGCTAATTCAATTTGCAGCTGTAAAACAAGGATTAGAAGGCGATGTAGAAATGTCTGTCACGTTTGTGGATAATGATAGAATTCAGGAAATAAATAAAGAATACCGAGAAAAAGATCAGCCGACTGATGTTATCTCTTTTGCAATGGAAGAGCTTGGAGAAGGTGAAATACAATTAGTAGGTGTTAATATGCCAAGAGTATTAGGGGATATCATCATTTCAATTGACAAAGCTCAAGAGCAAGCATTAGAATATGGCCATTCCTATATGAGAGAACTTGGTTTTTTAGCTGTACATGGATTTCTTCATTTATTAGGATATGACCATCTTACAAAAGAGGAGGAAGACGTAATGTTCTCACTTCAAAAGGAAATTTTAGATGAGTTTGGGCTCAAAAGATAAACGAATCATAAAAAACAGTCAATTATCCTCCTTTCGCTTAGCTTTGTCAGGAATAAAAACTGCAATAATATCAGAAAGAAACGTAAAAATTCACCTCATTATCTCGATTATTGTTATAGTGCTTGGCAGTTATTACAATGTATCTGTTACGGAATGGATTGTTCTTTTTATCGTGATGGGATTGGTTATAGCGATGGAGATTATGAATACTGCTCTTGAACGCGTTGTTGATTTAGTAACAAAAGAATATCATCCCCTCGCTAAGGAAGCAAAAGATATTGCAGCTGGCGCTGTGTTTATTGCTGCATTACTATCAATTGTGATTGGCTTGATTATTTTTATCCCAAAAATATTTGCAGGTGGATAAATTACATAAATTTTCACAGAAAACCTAAATGAAAAAGGAAATTTGTTTTGGTATAGAAGATGTGCTATCCATTGCAAATTTCTTTTTTTATGCTTTGAACAATAAATTTTGTACTGGGTAAAACCTGTTTTTTTCTCATCCCTTTATTGGACATAGGATATAGTATATAATTTTTATATAGTATTTTTGTTAAAGAGATTGTATTTTTTTCTAATCTGGCTTCGCGTCAGATGATGTTTTATGAAAAATAGTCGATTTATTGAAAACGTTATATTTTTACTATAAAATATTTTTCAACCACTGGATGGAAGTAAAAAGGGAATTTCCTGTGGGGCAAAACCACTAAATTCTAAAATTTTAACAAAACAACTAAAAATAACTATCTTAATAAGGTAAAATGAAGTGAGGGATGATCATTGAATGAAAAACAATTAATAGAAGAAGCAAAAAAAGCAAGAGAAAAAGCGTATGTTCCTTATTCAAAGTTTAAAGTTGGTGCTGCCCTCTTAACTGCAGATGGAGAAGTATACCATGGTTGCAATATTGAAAATGCATCTTATAGTGCAACAAATTGTGCAGAAAGAACAGCCATTTTTAAAGCAGTTTCTGAAGGCGACACTACTTTTACTATGTTAGCAGTTGTAGCTGATACAAATGGACCAGTATCGCCATGTGGAGTTTGCAGACAGGTTATTTCAGAATTTTGTCCAAAAGACATGCAGGTTGTACTAACCAATTTGCAAGGAGAAATTTTAACAACAACAGTAGGAGAATTACTGCCACTAGCATTTTCATCGGAGGATTTAAATGAACATAAATAATAGCAATGAACATAAATCAGGATTTATCAGTATTATTGGAAGACCGAACGTAGGAAAATCAACTTTTTTAAATAGGGTAATTGGACAAAAGATCGCCATTATGAGTGATAAGCCTCAAACGACTCGAAATAAGGTTCAAGGGGTTTTAACAACAGATGATTCACAGTTGATCTTTATTGATACACCAGGCATTCATAAACCGAAGCATCGTCTTGGCGATTTTATGATGAAAGTGGCTCAGAATACACTAAAAGAAGTGGACTTGATTTTATTTATGGTAAACGCGGAAGAAGGGTTTGGAAGAGGAGAAGAATTTATTCTTGAGAAATTCCAAAATATTAAAACGCCTATTTTTCTTGTCGTAAATAAAATTGATACGATTCATCCTGACAAATTACTAACGGTTATTGATTCGTATAAAGAGAAATATCCTTTTAAAGAGATTGTGCCAATTTCTGCATTGGAAGGTAATAATGTAGAAAAATTATTGGAGCAAATTAAGGGGTATATGCCAGAAGGACCGCAGTTTTATCCAGCAGATCAAGTAACAGACCATCCAGAACGCTTTATTGTATCTGAATTAATCAGAGAAAAAGCACTGCACTTAACAAGAGAAGAAATTCCGCATTCATTAGCAGTTGTGATTGATAAAATGGAAAAAAAGCAAAATGATATTGTGCATGTAATGGCGACAATTGTAGTGGAGAGAGACTCGCAAAAAGGCATTGTAATCGGGAAGCAAGGCAGCATGTTAAAAGAAGTTGGCAAAAGAGCAAGAATAGATATTGAAAATCTGCTTGGAACGAAAGTTTTCTTAGAACTATGGGTGAAAGTTCAAAAAGATTGGCGAAATAAAATGACACAATTAAGGGACTTTGGCTTTAGAGAAGACGAATATTAATTTTTTTTATGCGAATTCGCTGGAAAGTAAAAATCACTTTCTGAGTTAAATGAACATTTTTCTTCGGGGCTGATCAAGGCGCTTGCGCTTTTCTGTTTTATACATTTTTTTAATTAGCAATATTTTCGTCTTATGATTTTGAAAAGACAGGCTATGATAAGGTTAAAGCTATAAAATGCTAGTTTTTAAAATTGAAAGGTGGGTTTATGATGTTAGACTTTACCTGGAAAGTTTTTTCTCAAACAGGTAATATTGATACTTATCTACTCTTTAAAGAATTAGAAAAGGATAATCATGAAATACCAGAACCTCAAGATGAGGAGCTAGCAAATTTTGATTTCCCCATCTCATAGAACTGTCTCTTATTAGAGGTTGTTCAAAAAGATCAGGTTATCCTTCTTTTTGAATACGTGCTTATTAGGGATGGTGAGTTTTGATGCTAGAAAAATGTGAAGGCATCGTACTAAAAACAACCAATTATGGCGAAACGAATAAAGTAGTGACTTTATATACCCGTGAATGGGGAAAGGTTGGAGTAATGGCAAGGGGGGCGAGAAAAGCGAATAGCAGACTTTCTGCTGTTACCCAACCTTTTACATATGGATATTATTTAGTCCAAAAAAGCATTGGTCTTGGACTAATGCAGCAAGGTGAAATGATCACAAGCATGCGTTCGTTAAAAGAAGATATTTTTTTAACAGCATATGCAAGTTTTATTGTTGAACTTACCGATAAATGTGTCGACGAAAAAAAACCGAATCCATACCAGTTTGAATTGCTTTATCAAACACTTCAATATATAAACGAAGGGTATGATGCTGAGGTTTTAGCCTTTATTTACGAAATGAAAATGGTCAATGTGCTTGGTTTATATCCGATACTTGATAAATGCAGTGTATGCGGTGCAGTTGATGGTCATTTTTCTTTTTCTATTCGGGAAGGCGGATTAATTTGTCATCGCTGTACAGACAAAGATCCATATCATTTTAAAATTTCTCAAGCAACCATAAAATTACTAAGAGTTTTTTATTATTTTGATTTGGCGAGACTTGGCAATATCTCTATTAAACCAGAAACAAAAAAAGAATTGAATATGATTATTTCTGCTTATTATGAGGAGTATTCGGGCTTATTTTTAAAAACAAAAAAATTCCTTAACTCTTTGAAAGACTTTGGCAAGCAATTAGAATAGAGGTTGACAATAGAAAATTTTTTCGTTAATATTCTTGGTATTAAAATAGTTGCGTTGAAAAGAAAGTAGTACTTAATTACCTTTTGGGTAAGCGAGCCTAGGATAGTGAAAGCTAGGTGCAAAAGCATTAAGGAAGGCGTTCATGGAGCAACATTAACGGAAAGTGGCTGCTTTTTGCAGCAAATAGGGTGGAACCGCGGGTTAACTCTCGTCCCTATGCTAATAGTTTTAGCATAGGGACGAGAGTTTTTTGTTTTTTATCCTATTTTAGAGATGAAAAATTCTATTAGCTCTTATGCTATTACTTAATTATTTTTTGTTGATTATTTTGGAGGTGTAGACAAGCAATGAATATTCAAAACATGATTTTAACATTGCAAAAACATTGGTCAGATTATGGTTGTATTTTAATGCAGGCATACGATGTTGAAAAGGGTGCGGGAACGATGAGCCCTTATACTTTTTTACGAGCAATAGGTCCAGAGCCATGGAATGTTGCTTATGTAGAACCATCTAGAAGACCAGCAGATGGAAGATACGGAGAAAATCCAAACCGCTTATATCAGCATCATCAATTTCAAGTGATTATGAAGCCGTCACCGGATAATATCCAGGAATTATACTTGGATTCATTAAAAGCGTTAGGAATTAATCCGTTGGAACATGATATTCGTTTTGTAGAAGATAACTGGGAAAATCCTTCGTTAGGATGTGCCGGTCTTGGTTGGGAAGTTTGGTTGGATGGAATGGAAATTACCCAATTTACCTATTTTCAACAAGTTGGTGGGTTAGAATGTAAACCAGTTTCCGTTGAAATAACATATGGAATTGAAAGACTTGCTTCTTATATTCAAGATAAAGAAAATGTTTTTGAATTAGAATGGACGGATGGCTTTACGATAAAAGACATTTTTTATCAGCCGGAATATGAACACAGTAAATATACTTTTGAAACATCAGATACGGAGATGCTGTTTAACTTATTTTCTATTTATGAAAAAGAAGCGCACAGACAAATGGATGAAGGTTTAGTTCACCCTGCCTATGATTATGTTTTAAAATGTTCACATACATTTAATCTACTGGATGCAAGAGGGGCTATCTCTGTAACAGAAAGAACGGGGTATATTGCACGATGCCGTAATTTGGCTCGTAAAGTTGCGAAAACATTTTATGAAGAACGAGAAAAGTTAGGATTCCCAATTTTAAAAAGCAAGGAGGCTGAATAATATGAGCAAAAGAGACTTGTTATTAGAAATTGGTCTAGAAGAAATGCCGGCACGATTTGTAACAAGCAGTACGAATGCATTAAAAGATAAAGTCGAAGCATGGTTAAATGAAAAACAATTAGCATACACTGGTGTTCAAGCTTTTTCTACACCTAGAAGATTAGCTGTGCTTGTAAGCGAGTTGGATGAAGCACAAAAGGATGTAGAAGAAGAAGCAAAAGGACCAGCAAAAAAAATTGCCCTTAATGAACAAGGGGAATGGTCAAAAGCTGCTGTTGGTTTTACAAGAGGCCAACAAATGACAGTTGAAGATATATTCTTTAAAGAAATAAATGGCATTGAATATGCACATGTCAAAAAATTCATTAAAGGGCAAGCGACAAATGAATTATTGGCAGAATTAAAAGATATCATTTTAAGCTTAACTTTCCCGAAAAATATGCGTTGGGCAAATAATGATCTTCGTTATATACGTCCAATCAAATGGATAGTTGCTTTATTTGGAAAAGAAGTCATCCCTTTTACTATTACGAATGTTACTACAAGCAACACATCTTTAGGTCATCGTTTTCTTGGAGAAGAAATTACATTCGAACGTCCTAGTGATTATGAAGAAGTATTATTAGGTCAATTTGTGATGGCAAATGCTGCAGAACGTAAAAAAGCAATTGTATCGCAAATTAAAAAATTAGAAGAAGAAAATAACTGGGTTATTCCAATAGATGAAGATTTATTAGAGGAAGTAACAAATTTAGTTGAATATCCAACAGCATTATTTGGGAAATTTGAAGAGTCTTTTTTAGAGCTGCCTAATGAAGTCCTTATTACAAGTATGAAAGAACACCAACGATATTTTCCAGTGAAATCAAAACAAGGAACACTACTTCCGTTTTTTGTTACCGTAAGAAATGGTGACCACCAACACTTAGAAAAAGTGGCAAAAGGGAATGAAAAAGTGTTGCGAGCACGACTTGCCGATGCAGCATTTTTCTACAAAGAAGATCAAAAATTACAGATTGAGACATTATTAGAAAAATTGCAGTCCATTGTTTACCATGAAGAAATTGGTACATTAGCTGAAAAAGTGAACAGGGTTCGTACATTAACCAATAAAATGGCAGACATGCTGCAGCTAAACGAACTAGAAAAACAGAATGCAGCAAGAGCAGCACAAATTGCTAAGTTTGACCTTGTTACCAATATGGTATACGAATTTCCTGAATTGCAAGGTTTAATGGGAGAAAAGTATGCTCTTCAAAAAGGAGAAAAAGCAGAGGTTGCCAAAGCGATCTACGAACATTATATGCCGCGTCATGCAGAGGATGACACTGCACCTAGCAATGAAGGGGCCGTCCTTTCCATTGCAGAAAAATTAGATACGATTGTTGCGTTCTTCAGTATAGGATTGATCCCAACCGGTTCTCAAGATCCATATGCGCTAAGAAGACAAGCAACAGGTATTGTACAAACATTAAAGAATAAAAATTGGGCTCTGTCTCTAGAAGAGCTGATTAACATTTGCATAAGCAATTGTACTAATACATTTAAAGTATCCAAAGAGGAAGTGTATCAACAAATTATCAGCTTCTTTAAACTTCGCATTAAACATATTCTGCAAGAAGAGGGCATTCGTTATGATTTAATTGAAGCTGTTCTTGGGAATGATGTTGGCAATATTGCCAGTTTAATAAGAAAAGCACATGTGTTAGAAGCTCATAAAGAAGAAGAAGGCTTTAAAGAAGGAATGGAAGCATTAAGCCGCGTGATCAATATTTCCAGTAAAGCAGCTACAGCTGGTGAGGTAGAACAAAGCTTATTTGAAAATGACTATGAAATCTCCTTATATAACAGCTTTTTATCTGTAAAAGAGAAATTAGAGAATACAAATAACGAAGAAGAATATTTCCAATTGCTTTTCTCCTTAAAAGAAAGTATTTCAAACTATTTTGATCATACGATGGTAATGGCAGAAGAGGAAAAAGTGAAAGAAAACCGTTTAAAACAAATGGTGAAATTAGCTGAATTAATTAAGTTATTTGCAAATGTAAATGAAGTTATTGTTAAATAGAAGCATAAGAGGATTCTAAAATAAGAAAAGATTCACTTGAACAAAGCTTTCACTAAAAAAAATTTAGTGAAAGCTTTCCAATTATACAAAGTTTCATTTCCATATAGTTTGCGAGTGAAAACTCTTGTTAAGGTGGTGAATTAAAAATAGAATTAAACAAAAGGCAAGCGCGGATTTTGGAGATTGTGAAAGAAAATGGCCCGATAACTGGGGAACAAATTGCAGATAAACTGCATTTAACCCGAGCAACTTTACGTCCAGACCTTGCTATATTAACAATGTCTGGTTTTTTAGATGCCAGACCTCGTGTTGGCTATTTTTATATTGGACAACCATCTGTGCAATCATTGACTGAAAATATCCAAAAGTTATTTGTAAAAGATTTTCATTCTAGACCTGTTGTCGTGCATGATAATACATCGGTTTATGATGCAATTGTTACGATGTTTACCGAAGATGTTGGAACTGTTTTTGTTGTAGATAATCATTCTATATTAGTAGGCGTTGTTTCACGGAAGGATTTTTTACGAGCGAGTATTGGGAAACAAGAATTAACCTCTCTACCAGTTACGATTATGATGACAAGAATGCCGAATATTACGTATTGTTCTTTAGATGATTTATTAGTGGAAGTTGGCAAGAAATTAATCGAAAGAGAAATAGATGCACTTCCCGTTGTAAAGGAGACGGATAAGGGGCTAGTTGTAATAGGACGAGTGACAAAAACGAATATTACGAAAGCTTTAGTTGCTCTTGCAGATAAAGAATGGTAATAAGAGGATGTTCATACACTAATAAGAGGGGGAAGTAGTAAATGGAAGAAAAACAAATCATTTATGTTGTGTCTGACTCTGTAGGAGAAACTGCAGAACTTGTAACGAAAGCGGCAATCAGTCAATTTTCTGGTCGTAATGTAAATGTACTGATAAAAAGATTTCCGTTCGTTGAGGATAGATCAAATATACATGAAGTCGTTCTTCAAGCTAAGATAGAACACGGAATGATTGCATATACACTAGTAAAGCCCGAAATGAGAAAATATATGAGTGAATTGGCAAGAGAAGTAGGTGTATATGCTTGTGATATTATTGGTCCAATGATTGATCAGTTTCAAATGCTCTGGGGAAAAACGCCTTTATTTGAACCAGGACTTGTTCGAAAATTAGATGAAGATTATTTTAAAAAAGTTGAGGCAATTGAATTTGCCGTTAAATATGATGATGGCAGGGATCCAAGAGGGTTAGAGAAAGCAGATATTATTTTAATTGGTGTATCAAGAACTTCTAAAACACCGCTTTCTCAATTTCTTGCACATAAAAGAGTAAAGGTTGCAAATGTTCCGATTGTCCCTGAAGTAGATCCTCCAAAAGAGCTATTTCAACAGCCCGCAAACAAATGTTTTGGATTAAAAATCAGTCCACAAAAATTGAATAATATTCGAAAAGAACGCTTAATTTCTTTAGGATTAAGTGATAGTGCAAGTTATGCACGCATTGAGAGGATTCAAGAGGAAATTGAATATTTTGATCGAATTGTTAGTAAAATTGGGTGTCCTGTTATTGATGTAACAAATAAAGCAGTAGAAGAAACAGCTAATATTATTTTTAATCTCTATTATCGAACAAAACATCCTTCTTAATTTAATCATAAGATAAAAAATAGGCTTTGTCTATTTGATGACAAAGTCTTCCTATATGTAGTAGAAGATCTTTGGACTTATACTTATTTTAATAGGCTGTTTTCGTATAAATTGTTGCTTTTAAACGCGCAGCCTGAATACACTTCGTCCGTTTAGCGAGCGTCGAGCCTCCTCGTCGCATACGCTCCTGTGGGGTCTCGTCTTTCTCGCATTCCCACAGGAGTCTACGTGTATTCAGGCTGCTGAGTACTTCTTCTTCCATTTTTTTTCGTAAAAAACAACAAACTTTGAGAAAACAGCGCTTATAATAATATCAGAATTTTATTTGTCTCAAGTTATATAACTGTCTAGTTCCAACGCTTAGCCCCTGTGAAAAATAACCTCTAGTCTCTAAAAGTAAAAAATACTTTTTTGAGCTAAGAGAACATTTTTTCTTTGGGGTTCAGCAAGGCGCCTGCGCTTTTAAATTTAGTTTGCTTCTAAAAAAAACAATGGAAATTCCTTTGTTTCTGTACTATAATAAAAAATTGTGATAAAAAAGTATTATATTTTAGGTTTAGAGTTGACTGTTAACGAATAAACTATTTATTGTTAGAAGTCAAGAATAAAGGATAAATAATTTTCGACAATATTTCTTTCAATGAAAACCTTTTTAGAAGAAGGAATATGTGGAGTGATGTAGAATAAGTAGTACAATAGGGAATCAAACCATCTATATTGACGCTGATTCTTGTCCAGTTAAGCAGGAAATTGTCGAAATTGCTAAAAGCTATTGTGTAGAAACACTTTTCGTCGCTTCTTATGCTCATATGAAAAAAGAGCAGGAGAACATGAATTGGAAATATGTTGATAATAGCAAAGAAGCAGTTGATTTATTTATTATGAATAAAGTAAAAAAACAGGATATTGTCATCACGCAAGATATAGGCTTAGCCTCTACTCTTTTGTTAAAAGAAGTGTATGTTCTTTCTCCCAGGGGAATTGTAATAGAAGAGAAGGATATCCATACAGCGTTACATATGCGCTATTTATCTGCAAAAGCAAGAAGAAGAGGTGTATATGGAAAGGGGCCAAAACCTTTTATTGATGACGACCGTCAAAGATTTAGGAAAAATTTAATGAGGATTTTGTCGAAAATTGAAGGAGTTTAACAATTAATGTCGAATACCTCACTTAGGCAAGTTAGTAGGGGAGATGTCTTAAATGGCTGGGCTTATTCCTGAAGAAAAAATTAATCAAATAAAACAAGCAGTTGACATTGTGGATGTTATTGGCGAACATGTTCAATTAACAAAACAAGGTCGTAATTTTTTAGGATTATGTCCGTTTCACGGAGAAAAAACGCCATCATTTTCCGTTTCTCCTGAAAAGCAAATTTTTCACTGTTTTGGCTGCAATGCAGGTGGCAATGTATTTTCTTTTTTAATGGATTTAGAAGGATTTTCCTTTCAAGAAGTTGCTGCAAAGTTAGCAAAAAGGGCGAATATTGAGATTGGTTCGGAATGGACCGATACAGAAAAGAAAAAAAGCATTCCTAATGATTTACAGCAAATGCTTGACGCTCATGATTTGTTAACAAAATTTTATCATCATTTATTAGTAAATACAAAGGATGGTCAACATGCTTTAGAATATTTACTAAATAGAGGCTTTACTCTTCCTGTTATTGAAAAATTTCAAATAGGATATGCTATGGAAACATGGGATTTGGCAGTAAAGTTTTTAGGAAAAAGAAAATATGATGTTCCATTGATGGAAAAAGCAGGACTAATTATTAAAAGTGAAAAGGAAAATAAGTATTTTGACCGTTTTAGGGATCGAATTATCTTTCCAATTACGGATCGTAATGGTCATACAATTGCTTTTTCAGGGCGTACACTAGGGGAGTCCCATCCCAAATATTTGAACAGCCCTGAAACTCCAATTTTTAATAAAAGTAGTACACTTTATAATTTTCATATGGCGAGGCCAAACATTCGGAAGTTACAACATGCCGTTCTTTTTGAAGGGTTTGCCGATTGTATCGCGGCTTTTAGGTCAGGGATAGAAAATGGTATTGCAACTATGGGTACGTCTTTAACAAACGAGCATATTGGTATTCTAAAAAGAAATGCTCAAACCGTAACCATTTGTTATGATTCAGATTCTGCTGGAATTGAAGCGGCAAATCGAGCAGGAGAGCTTTTAATAAAAGCAAACTGCACCGTTAAAGTGGCTTTATTACCAGATGGAATGGATCCAGATGATGTTGTCAGCAAATTTGGCGAAGAAAAATTGCAACATGAAATCCTTCATAGCAGTATTCCTTTTATGAGTTTTAAATTACTTTATTATCGTAGAGGGAAAAATCTTCAAAATGAAGGAGATAAGCTAACGTATATAGAAGAAGTAATAGGAGAAGTTGCTAAGCTTGAGAAAGCAGTTGAAAAAGACTTCTATATAAGACAGCTAGCTTCTGAATTTTCTATCTCTTTAGAAGCGCTTCTGCAGCAAGAGAAACAAGTTGCAGAATCAATAAAAAGAAATGATTCAAATAAAAGCATTACTACACCAGTTAAGCAATATAGTGTAAGAAAACAAGTGAAAAATTTATTACCCGCATTTCATACAGCAGAAAGAAGGCTGCTTGCGCATATGCTTAAAAGTGAAGATACCGCTTTTAAAGTGCAGGATAATTTGCAAGGGAAAACCTTTAATATTGATGAACATCAGGCGATTTTTACGTACCTGTTAGCTTATTATGAAAAGGGGCAAAGCTCTGATACAAGTTCATTTATTAATTTCGTTGATGATCATGAACTAAAGCGGATGGTAGTAGATATTGAAATGATGGATATTAACGATGAAATAAGTGATCAAGAATTATTGGACTACTTGAAACAACTATTAAATTATGAAAAGCTGCAAGTGATAAAAGAAAAAAAGGCATTACAAAAAGACGCCGAAAGGCAACAGGACTTTGGTAGGGCAGCGCAAATTGGCATGGAAGTTCTGGAGTTAGAAAAAGCGCTGAAATAATAAAAATGGATTTGTCTTGATTTTTTGGAAGGAGGGGGACATATGGCTGAAAAGTCAGCCCGTTCAAAAGAGGTTGAAACGGAATTGACCCTTGATCAGGTAAAGGAACAAATAACAGAAGTAGGTAAAAAAACAGGTGTTTTAGCATATGATGATATTGCTGAAAAATTATCCAGTTTTGAATTAGACTCCCATCAAATGGATGAGTTTTATGAGTTTTTAGGAGACCAAGGTGTAGAACTTATTGGGGATACAGAAGACGAAGCTCCTAATGTTCAAGAACTAGCTAAAGGGGAGGAAGAATTCGATTTAAATGATTTAAGTGTTCCTCCTGGCGTTAAAATAAATGATCCAGTTAGAATGTATTTAAAAGAAATTGGCAGAGTGGATTTATTATCTGCTGAAGAAGAAATTAATTTAGCTAAACGAATTGAAGAAGGCGATGAAGAAGCAAAACGACGTCTCGCAGAAGCAAACTTACGTTTAGTTGTAAGTATTGCAAAAAGATATGTTGGACGTGGAATGATGTTCCTTGATCTTATTCAAGAAGGAAATATGGGCTTAATTAAAGCAGTAGAAAAATTTGATTATATTAAAGGATATAAGTTTAGTACGTATGCTACTTGGTGGATTCGTCAAGCTATTACAAGAGCAATAGCAGATCAGGCAAGAACGATTCGTATACCCGTTCACATGGTTGAAACGATAAATAAATTAATTCGTGTGCAGCGACAACTTCTTCAAGATTTAGGACGTGAACCAACTCCTGAAGAAATTGGCGAGGATATGGACTTAACTCCTGATAAAGTAAGAGAAATTCTTAAAATTGCTCAAGAGCCAGTGTCATTAGAAACACCAATTGGGGAAGAAGATGATTCGCATTTAGGCGACTTCATTGAAGACCAAGATGCAACCTCACCATCAGAGCATGCAGCATATGAGCTGTTAAAAGAACAATTAGAGGATGTTCTCGATACTTTAACAGATCGTGAAGAAAACGTGTTAAGATTACGCTTCGGTCTTGATGACGGTCGTACACGTACTTTGGAAGAAGTAGGTAAAGTGTTTGGTGTAACACGTGAGCGCATTCGTCAAATTGAAGCAAAAGCATTAAGAAAGCTAAGACATCCAAGCAGAAGCAAACGATTAAAAGATTTCTTAGAGTAAGAAAATTGTTCGCAACGTGAAAGAACGGATTGTAAAGAAATAGTTTACTTCTTACATTGGAAGTAGCTATTTCTTTTTTTTGAAAAGGGGCGGAACTGCGCCGTTTTATATAGAAATACACGAACGATGGTGCTTTGTATGTTGTTGCTTATTCCTATGAGAAAAAGAGTAGCTCCGTTCACACCACCTTTATTAGGTTAAAAACTGCCTTTTCCTTGTTAGATGAAGGAGACGAGGTATGAGTCTCCTTATATGTTTTTGTTATACATAAGGATGTGAAAAAAATGGATGAAAATAGAAAAAAAGTAATTGTTAAAGAAATCATCTATTGGAAGAAAAGTCGTATGCTTCCAGAGCATTATTGTGATTATTTGTTATCACTATATACGGAAGGAAACCAACCAGTAGAAGAAACAACGAAAAAAACATCGGTTATGTCCAGTAGTCTTTTTTTATTGTTCATTCCTTTAACAGTAGTTTTATTATATTTTACTGAATTGTCTTTCATTTTGCAAATAGCTATTTCCCTAATTTTTCTAACTTTTTGTATCATTAGTATGTATTTTTATAAAAATAAAAACAGCTCCGTTCATATTCCAGCTGCGGTGGCAGCATTAATTGTTTTAATTACAAGTACGTACGTTGTTTTATATTTTTTTTCAAATAATTTATTATTTTTATCTATTGTCTTAAGTATAAATTGTGTTTGTTGGTTTATTGTTGGAAAAAGATATAAGTTATTATATTTTACAATTTCTTCGGTTGTAGGATTCGTGTTATTATGTTGGTTATTCTTAATGAAAATAGTATAAAAAGAATCACATGGTTTTTTGCATCCTGATTCAACAAAAATTATACTAGTAGTTGATAAGGCAGATATAAATATAAAAAAGATAAAATGAAATGTGGGGGTAAAATGAATACAGATAAATTATCGCAACGATTAGAAGCGGTGGCAAAATATATACCAGTTGGATCTAAATTTGCAGATATTGGTTCAGATCATGCTTACTTACCTTGTTATATGCTGAAAAAAGAGAAAGCTTCCTTCGCAATAGCAGGTGAAGTTGTAGAAGGACCATTTCAATCTGCTTGTAAACAAGTAAGACAAGAAGGGTTAGCATCCGTTATAGCTGTAAGAAAAGGAAATGGATTAGAAGTAATTAACCTGGGAGAAGTCGATTGTATTACAATTGCAGGAATGGGTGGTTCACTTATTGCTACCATTCTTGAACAAGGCAAGCACAAGCTTTCTACTGTAAAAAGATTAGTGCTTCAGCCAAATATTCATGCATTTTCTATTCGCCTATGGCTGCTTGAAAATGGCTGGAAATTAATAGAGGAAGAAATTATTGAAGAAGATGGAAAGATTTATGAAATATTAGTAGCAGAACAAGGAATAGCAAAAGATCCGTATACAGCTAATATAGATACTGAATTATTATTAGGTCCTATTCTTATGAAAGAGAAAAATAAAGCTTTTCAAAAAAAATGGTTAGCTGAGCGAAAAAACTGGGAGAGAATTATGGCACAGCTTTCATCCGCACCTGATTCAAAGGAAAATCAAACAAAAAAGCAGGAATTAGAATCAAAAATAAATATGGTGAAGGAGGTATTGGCAGATGAAACAAATAAACGGATATGAGATCATTTCTTTATTTGAACAATATTCTCCAAAAGCATATGCGATGGAAGGGGATAAAATCGGCCTGCAAGTGGGGGACCTTAGCCGGCCGGTAAAAAATGTCATGGTTGCATTAGATGTGTTGGATGAAGTAGTGGAAGAAGCGATTGCTAAAAAGGTAGATTTAATTATTGCGCATCATCCACCAATATTTCGTCCTTTATCGAAAATTACAAGTGATAATCCATCTGGACAATTAATGCAAAAATTAATTAAACACGATATATCCGTTTATGCAGCCCACACAAACTTAGATGTAGCAAAAGGTGGGGTAAATGATTTATTAAGTGAGACGTTGGGATTAAAAAATGCCGAAGTGCTTGTACCAACGTATGAAGATAAATTAAAAAAATTAGTGGTTTATGTGCCGGGGGAAAGTGCTGATGAAGTCAAAGCTGCTTTAGGTAATGCTGGAGCTGGTGCGATTGGAAACTATACACATTGCCTGTTTGCAACAGAGGGAAAAGGTCAATTTAAACCAGGCGAAGAAACAAATCCATATATCGGAGAAGCTAATCAATTAGAAGTAGTAGACGAAATAAAAATAGAAACTGTTTTTCCTGCATCATTAGAAAAAAAAATAATAAAAGCAATGCTAAAGGCACATCCATACGAAGAGGTTGCGTATGATATATATGAACTCCAACTTAAAGGAGCACAATTAGGATTAGGTAGAATTGGAAAGGTAGAAGAAATGACACTTTCTGAGTTTGCCAATCATGTTAAAAAAGCGTTAGAAGTAGATGCTGTTCGAGTAGTAGGAGATTTACAGGCAAAAATAAAAAAAGTTGCCGTTTTAGGTGGAGATGGAAATAAATATTATTCCCATGCTCTTTTTAAAGGCGCAGATGTGTATATAACAGGTGATATGTATTATCATGTTGCACATGATGCAAAAGCACTGGGATTAAATATAATCGATCCAGGACATAATGTTGAAAAAGTAATGAAAAAAGGCGTTGCACATGTATTAACCACGATGTGTAGTCAAAAAGGTTATGATGTCCATATTTTCCCGTCTGAAATTCATACTGATCCATTTCAGTTTGTGTAATATAGAAAAGCGGAGGCGCCTTGAACAGCCCCGAAGAAAAATGTTCATTTGACTCGAAAAGTGCTTTTTACTTTTAGAGGCAAAGGGTTATTTTTCACAGGGGCTAGGCGCAGGAGCTAGATAGTAATCAAACTTGAAACCTATAAATTCTGATACGCGTAAAAAAGCAAAAAGCACCTTGAAAGGGTGCTTTTTGATCTTCTTTTTACCTTTTAACTTTAGGCAGGATTTTATGCAATGGAACTTTTTTCTCTCGATTCCATGTGCTTTCATCTGCAGGATCATATTGTTCAAGAAAGTTTATTACTTCTTTTGTAATTGGTGTAGGGGTGGAAGCGCCAGCTGTAACTGCCACTACATTAGCATCTTTAATCCAATCAAGCTCTAGTTCAGAAATATCGGCAATACGATATGCTGTAGTATGCGCAATTTCTTCTGAAACTTGTGCTAATCGATTAGAGTTGTTGCTTTTGGGATCTCCTACTACAATTAAGACATCTGCAGAACCCGCTTGTTCTGCAACTGCTTCTTGACGAACTTGTGTTGCCAAACAAATTTCTTTATGAAATTCTGCATGAGGAAACTTAGTTTTAATAGCTTCCATTAAATCCGCGACATCCCATTGACTCATGGTCGTTTGATTGGTGACAAGGATTTTTGTTTGGTTAATTTCTAATTTTTCTACATCATCAATTGTCTCCACTAACGAAACAGCATGTGGAGCAACTCCAACCGCACCCTCTGGTTCTGGATGTCCTTTCTTTCCAATATATATAATAAAATAGCCTTCTTTTTCTTTTTCTTTTATTAAATCATGGGTTTTTGTGACATCAGGGCATGTTGCATCTAATGTGACAAGACCTTTTTGTTTGGCGATTTCCCTTATTTCAGGAGAAACACCATGTGCAGTAAATATGACAGTCCCTTTTTCTACTTTTTCCAATATTTCTTTTCGGTTTTGTCCATCTAATGTGATAATACCATCTTCTTCAAAGGCATCAGTTACATGTTTATTATGAACAATCATGCCTAGAATATAAATTGGTCGTGGTAATGTTTTATCTAAAGCCGCATTTCGGGCAATAACCATTGCATCAACTACCCCATAACAATAACCCCTTGGGGCAATTTTAATTACTTTCATTTTTATTCCTCCCGCCACGCACTTCTTCTCTTTATTATTCATTGGTCAGCTAAAAAATAATCTGACTATATGAATGTAAATCATGCAATATTTCTATTATATATAACTTATGTACAGATGACAAAGAATTAAAAAATAGTAAAAGCTTCAGGTTATCAATTAATGCTTTTGATCAGACTGAAGCTTTATCAAAATTAAAGAAAGTAAAAAAATTTGAACTTAGACGAGTGTCTAGCTCCAGCACCCTATCGACATCAACACTTCCCTCACCTCGTCTACGATAAGTCAACATCGAATCGCTTCGCTCTTCGTGTTTCCTTTATCTCACTCGATTCAGTCCAGCTTTTTCCGTCGATGAGCAAGGGTACTTCCACTTTTCTTATTATATATACATTTTTGGTACAGAAGGACCTTTTGTTCTTTCTGGAGCATCTGTTGTTTCCCATTCTTCAATTCCTGTATCGTCAACAGATATATGTTTGGAAGTAGTTTTTTTAGGAGTTTTTTCTTTTTTAGTAGGTGTATCTTTTGCATTGGAAGTATCTTCATTAGAGAAATCAGCATTTTTTAATCCTCTATATAATTTCCACATCGCAGGAATGTTGCGAACCATTGGACCGTATTGGTTTATCATTGGACCTATTTGACTCGCAGTATTCAGAAACTTTTGTGAGTTAGCAAGAAATCCATTAATGGAAGCTGGATTTGTGATTGCTTTTAGAATCCCACCGCCAGAACTAGCACTTCTTGCACCAGCATTTGCGACATTTCCTGCAGCATTTGCTGCTGCACCTCTATTGTTTCTGCCAAGTAATTTAGAAAGAATGCCTCCACCACCATTTCTGGTTGGAGCTCCTCCTCTGCCCATCATCGGATTTCGGAAATTAGGGGGGACTTGCTGCATCATTCTCCCTCCCATCATGCCTCTTTGGTAAGGAATGCGTGGTCTTGGTGGCATTTTTTTGCCTCCTTTCACATTTGCTACTGTATAGCGTATGCAGAAGCAAGATTTTTGTTTAGGAATTATGCGGAAGAAAGTAAAATCAAAAAGCTAATTTCATAAAAGGAAGACATACTAAAAATCAGCTATAACGTTTAAACTAATAAATATATAAGTGGTCTTTTGTGCAAATCTTTATTATAATAACATGATGAACAAGTAAGCGAATAAATGAATAAACAGGATGATTCAGGCTTTATCTTAACCCTCTTGATTTGTCTGACAATAGTTCTGTTTGGATATCTATCATTTGCATTACTATGAAGGAGTTATAAAAATGAGTGAAACAAAATTTAATCAATACAATTTAAAACCGTTTATTATAAAAGCTGTTGAAGAATTAGGTTTTTATGAACCAACAGAAATACAAGCGAAAGTAATGCCGTTAATATTAAAAGGCGAAAGTGCGATTGGGCAATCCCAAACAGGTACGGGAAAAACCCATTCTTATTTATTGCCTATCTTGCAAAAAATTGTCCCGGAAAAACAAGAAGTACAAGCTGTTATTACAGCACCAACAAGAGAACTAGCAGCGCAAATCCATCAAGAAATTGTAAAAATAACAAAACATGCTGATGCTATTACGTCCCGATTATTTATAGGGGGAACAGATAAGCAAAGAACCATCGAAAAATTAAAAGCACAGCCGCATATTGTTGTTGGAACACCAGGAAGAATAAACGACTTAGTACAAGAACAAGCATTAATGGTATTTACTGCATCAACTTTAATTGTGGATGAAGCGGATCTCATGTTAGATATGGGCTTTATTGAGGATGTGGATCAAATTGCAGCAAGAATGCCAAAAGATTTAAATATGTTTGTTTTTTCTGCAACCATTCCAGAAAAATTGAAGCCGTTTTTAAAAAAATATTTAGAGAATCCAACTTTTATTCATATTGAGCCAAAACAGCTGACAGCAGCTAAAATTGACCATGTACTTATCCCATCAAGACATCGGGATAAAGTAACAACAGTTTATGAAGCACTGAAAAGTTTTAATCCTTATTTGGCGATTGTTTTCACAAATACAAAACAGATGTGTGAAGAAGTGGCAATGGGCCTTGCTAACAAAGGGTTAAAGGTAGCAAGACTGCATGGCGGTTTAAGTCCTAGAGAAAGAAAAAAAGTAATGAAACAAATATTGGACTTAGAATTTCAATACATTATCGCAACCGATCTTGCAGCAAGAGGAATTGATATTAAAGGAATTAGTCATGTTATTAATTATGAACTTCCTTCTGATTTAGATTTTTATGTTCACCGAGTAGGAAGAACCGCTCGTGCAGGCTATTCAGGCATTGCTTTAACCATTTATGAAACATCAGATGAAGATGCGTTAAATCAGCTTGAAAAAAAGGGTATTGAATTTAAAAACATGGATTTAAAAAATGGAGAATGGATCTCTATTGAAGATAGAAATCGTCGTAAAAAACGTCAAAAACAAGCGGATGAAGTAGATGCAAAAGCAAAATCGTTAGTTAAAAAACCGAAAAAAGTAAAACCAGGCTATAAAAAGAAAATGCAGCGTGAAGTAGAAAGTATTAAAAAGAGAGAAAGACGAATGAAAAGTAAAAGAAAATAAAGCTGCATCATAGAAGAGGAGAGATTAGGTTGTTAAAAATTGGTTCACATGTTTCCATGAGCGGCAAAAAAATGCTTTTAGCGGCAAGTGAAGAGGCTGTTTCATATGGTGCCAATACGTTTATGATTTATACAGGTGCACCGCAAAATACAAGAAGAAAAAAAATCGAAGAATTAAATATTGAAGCAGGTCATCTTCATATGGAGGAAAATGGGATTGCTGAGATAGTTGTTCATGCTCCATATATCATCAATATTGCGAATACAACCAATCCAGCGACCTTTGAACTTGGTGTCAATTTCTTGCGTTCTGAGATTGAACGAACAGAAAGTTTAGGAGCGAAACAAATTGTGTTGCATCCAGGGGCTCATGTTGGAGCTGGAACGGAAGTCGGCATAAAAAAAATTATCGAAGGATTAAATGAAGTTTTAACCGGAAAAGAAAATCTTCAAATAGCATTAGAAACGATGGCTGGAAAAGGATCAGAATGTGGAAAAACATTTGAAGAACTAGCAATGATTATGGATGGTGTAACGTATAATGAAAAACTATCCGTATGTTTTGATACATGTCATACACATGATGCAGGTTATCCTATTGTCGAAGATTTTGACGGTGTATTAAATGAATTTGATCGTGTTATTGGGATAGAAAAGCTAAAGGTTCTACACATTAATGACAGTAAAAACGCTCAAGGTATGAGAAAGGACCGTCACGAAAATATCGGATACGGCCATATTGGTTTTGCTGCATTAAATCATATTGTTCATCACCCGCAGCTAATGGATGTTGTAAAAATCTTAGAAACACCATATGTTGGAGAAGATAAAAAAAATAAAAAAGCACCATATAAGCATGAAATTGACATGTTCAAAAAACAAACATTTAATAGCAATTTATTAGACGAAATATTAATGGGATAAATAGTTTAATCAGTTTGGAACATTCGTAAAATAAGGACCTTCAGATTCAGAAGGTCCTTATTTTGGTTAAATGGAATAAGTAAACTACCGAAAACAAAAAGGTTTGTTAGAACAGAAGGCACAAAAATCAACATGTATTTTGGTTATCTATATGTTCAACAGGCGAAAATTCAGTTATTTTGCAAAAAGAGTAAACAGTTGATTCACTTCTTTAGCTGTTGTGGGACTGGTAATTTTGGAAATTTCTCTTATAAGGTCCGCTCTTTCCGCTGGATTAAAGATATTGATTTTTTTTCCATTTAAATATTTTGCTAACTTTACCGCTTCATCGTCCGAAATAGCAACTTTAAATTGTTTACTATACTTTAATAACTCAGTTGAAGTTATGTTGCTTATTTTATGGTTGATAATATTTTCAAAAATTTTCATTTCATCACTCCCCACTCTAACATATGAACAAAATGGGTGAATTGTGCTAACTTTTTTGAAAAGAAGTGCAACTTGCTTTCTATAAACTCTTCTTGTATACTATTTTAGATAAATCGTAACCATTACTAAATTTTAAAAATACTGGCAAGGAGCATCCGTAAAGCTAAATATAGAAAAAATTGGAGATGGGAGAATTGAATGTACAGCAAGCTTTAGAAATTTTAAAAGAAAAAGGGTACAAACATACTGGAAAAAGAGAAGAAATGCTGGAATTATTTGCACATAGCAACAAATATATAACAGCCAAAGAAGTGCTGGATCGATTAAAACATGATTATCCTGGTTTAAGTTTTGACACTATTTACCGCAATTTATCCTTATTTGCTCAATTGAATATTTTTGAAATGACAGAGTTAAATGGAGAAAAACACTTCCGATTTACATGCCCTCATCAACAGCATCACCATCATTTTATTTGTTTAGAATGCGGAAAAACAAAAGAAATCATCACATGCCCAATGGAAGAATTAACAGATAATTTAAAAGGATATGATGTTTCTGGACATAAATTCGAAATTTATGGAAGATGTCCTGATTGTATTCAGTAAAAAAGAAAAGCGGAAGCGCCTTGCTGAACCAAGCGCTTTCGCTTTTCTTATTACTTCGATATTAAGGAAGATTTAGCCCAATTGTTAACCCATTTATACGCATCACTCCAATTAGCGACTCTTATTACTCCGTCTGGAATAGGGTCTCTATTATATGGCGTATCAAATAAAATCACAGGAATGCCGCATTCTTCATGAATCATAACAGCATTATCGTGTTTATCTTCAAAGAATATATCGACTTCGTAATTTTTTGCTGCCGCAATTTTATGATGGGAACCAATTAAGTCGATATGATCAAAGGAAAGTCCATTTTCAGAAAACCATTTTTTTGTCACTTCCATAAGATGCGTACTTCTTGCACTAATAAAGTATAATTCAAACTCTTGCGCCCATTTTATTAATACTTCATTAGCGCCTTCAGCAAGTGGGGAAGCTGCATAAATACGTGATTCATTATCAATAAACCATTGGTTAAATTCTTCTTTTGACACACTTACAAGTGGGTATAAATCATATTCTTTAATATTCTCTAACGTAATATTTAACTGAAAACTTTCATTTAAATATGGTACAAATGTGGAAGGGCAAGTAACAGTACCATCAATATCAATTCCAAATCGTAATTTCTTCATCTTGTACTCCTTTGTTAATGGTAGCTTATTTGTAAACGGTATGATCATTCAAACATTATTATAGGAACTATGTATCCTATTTATAAGCTTAACAAAATAACATCCATATCGAAAGGTTTTCGTTTATAACAATGGCTGTTTTCGTATAGATTGTTGCTTTTAAACGCGCAGCCTGAATACACTTCGTCCGTTTAGCGAGCGTCGAGCCTCCTCGTCGCATACGCTCCTGTGGGGTCTCGTCTTTCACTCATTCCCACAGGAGTCTACGTGTATTCAGGCTGCTAAGAAACACTTTTCAAATGTTTTTTTATGTAAAAAACAACAAACTTTGAGAAAACAGCTATAACAATTTATTGTTTACTTGTTTGTCTGTAAATCCCCACTGTTTACGTGAAAGTCGTTTACTACTAGTAATGTGGTTATATACAGGACCAAGAAAAAATGTTAATACAGTAAAACATTAACATTAATAAAAAAAGGGAAATCGGTGATGATAATAAATGCTCCTATTAATGAAAGCGAGGGATTCATCATGGCAAATAATCTAGGCAATGAAGGATACGATCTTCGAGATAGAGAGCAAGAAGATATTAAAAGAGAAGATTATTTAGAAGAAACTTCAGCTGAATTTGCAGGCCCTATTACTTACGATAATGATCGCCGGAAGGAAAGAGTAGATGGTGGGAGAGGGATAGGCATAACTGCGTTAATCTTATCCATCATCTCTTTATTTGTATGGCCGATTATATTAGGAGCAGTAAGTATAGTATTAGGGTTTGTTGCTAGAAGAAGAGGAGCAGCAACCCTTGGCACTTGGGCTATTTCGCTAGGGGCAATCGCTGTAATTATTGGAATTTTTATTGCTCCGTTCTTTTAGATAATGAAAAAACCGTCTAAAGGCTTAAGCTTTTAGACGGTTTTTCTTAATAGGAAATAAGGTATAGATTTTCTGAAGATAGACGAGTGTCTAGCTTCAACGCCTAGCTCCTGTAAAAGATAACCTCTTGTCTCTAAAAAGTAAAGGGCACTTTTTGAGCCAAGAGAACATTTTTCTTCGGGGCGGAACAAGACGCTTCCGCTTTTCTAATCGTCTAGGAAATTATAAACGAAATGGGATTGTGGATAACTCGGCGGTTGTGTCCGCATCTAGCTCCAGCGCCTAGCTCTGAAGAAAAATGTTCACATGCCTCTAAAAGTAAAAAGCACTTTTAGAGGCATGTGAACATTTTTCTTCAGAGCTGTTCAAGGCGCTTGCGCTTTTGTTCTTTATTGATTTATTTTTTCCGCTTCTTCTTCTGCCGCTTTTTTTGCAAAATATTCTTCGGCAATGATATCTATTTCTTTTTTCAATTCTTCTACCATTGTTTCTTCTGGAACTTTTCGAACAATTTTTCCTTTGCGGAATAATAATCCTTCACCACGAGCACCTGCGATTCCAATATCTGCTTCTCTTGCTTCACCTGGACCGTTAACAGCACAACCAAGTACGGCAACTTTAATTGGAGCTTTTATTGTCGAGATATATTCTTCCACTTCATTTGCAATGGAAATTAAATCAATTTCAATTCTGCCACAAGTTGGGCATGAAATAAGGGTAGCTGCATTGGACGACAATCCAAATGATTTTAGCAATTCACGTGCTACTTTTACTTCCTCTACAGGGTCCGCGCTTAAAGAAATACGAAGAGTGTTTCCAATTCCTTTACTTAGAATGGCTCCCAATCCAGCAGCACTTTTCACCGTACCGGCAAATAGCGTTCCAGATTCTGTAATCCCAAGATGTAATGGATAATCAAATGCTTTTGCTGCTTTTTCATATGCTTCTATAGCTAAATTCACATCAGAAGCTTTCATAGATACGATAATATTATGGAAGTCTAAATCCTCCAAAATTTTAATATGATGAAGTGCACTTTCAACCATTCCGTCCGCTGTTGGATACCCATATTTTTCAAGAATTCTTTTTTCAAGTGAACCAGCATTAACACCAATTCGAATAGGAATTCCTTTTTCTTTAGCAGCTGTTACAACAGCTTCCACTTTTTCTCTTTTGCCAATATTACCAGGGTTAATTCTGATTTTATCGGCACCGCCTTCAATTGCTTTAAGAGCTAGGCGATAATCAAAATGAATATCGACAACAAGGGGAATATTAATTTGTTTTTTTATGTCCGCAATTGCATTTGCTGCACGTTCATCTGGACACGCAACACGAACAATTTGACAGCCTGCTTCTTCTAAACGTTTTATTTCTGCAACAGTAGCTTCAACATCATGTGTTTTAGTTGTTGTCATACTTTGAATAACAAGTTCATTATTTCCCCCAATTGTTAAATTGCCAACTTTAATTGGACGGGTTTTAGTACGATGTATTATTTCACTCAATGGTGATTCGCTCCTTTAAACATTGGACACGCCAAATATATAGTAGTCAAACTACTTTCTTATTGTAACAATGAATCATAAAGATTGACAAGGAACTTGCTGATTTTTACAGTCTGTTTTATTTTACATAATCCTATTTGGAAAAAATGTGCGTTAGGAAATAGGAACAGACATTTTTCTTCGGGGCTGAGCAAGGCGCCTGCACTTTTGTTCAAAGATAAGAAAGTATAAAATTTCGAACTAGTTTAGTGTCTAGCTTCGGCGCCTAGCCCCTGTGAAAGATAACCTCTTGCCTCTAAAAGTAAAAAACACTTTTTGAGTCAAGAGAACATTTTTCTTCGGGGCTGAGCAAGGCGCCTGCGCTTTTCTTATGGAACTTGTTGATAATCAGGGAAATGATAGATTTTGCCGACCTGAATATCTTCAGGTGATAAATTATCATTTAATTTTTTAAAATCGGCTATTAGTTGGTCAATGCTGACGGGCAAATTTTTATGCAATTCCCTTTCCACAATCAGAAGGACGGTATCACCGGTTTTTACTTTTTGCTGAAATGCTGGAATGGATTGGTTTGGAGCACCAGCTACTTCTATTACAGGCTCTTGGGGAGAGGTAAGAGTACCATGGTTTAAATCAAAATAAATAACATAAATGGTTATAAGGACAAGAAAGATGGTAAAGAGCCTTTTCATAGTATGCCTCCTATGTAATTGATTAGAAATAGGGTGATTTGTTACATGCATATGCTTGTCCAATTGTTCTTATACCTGATTATTTACTAATTCAAACTTCGCACCTTCGAATTCGTTTGCAAATCTTGATA
Source organism: Niallia yueguangensis (assembly GCF_052663115.1). Lineage (NCBI taxonomy): Bacteria > Bacillati > Bacillota > Bacilli > Caryophanales > Bacillaceae > Niallia > Niallia yueguangensis. The sequence goes on along the minus strand of NZ_JBQTCX010000022.1, from coordinate 2,614 downwards.
AGACTTGGTTTAGAACAATAAAAAGTAAGGCTTGTTTTTTATTGTTGAGGTTGCTTTCCACTACGGGTTGCTTCGCTTTCCGCGGGGTGGGAGCTGAGCCTCCTCGGCTTTGCCTTGCGGGGTCTCAGCCTTCCCACATTTCCCGCAGGAGTCTTCGCACCCTCCGTTACAAGCAACTTGTTTTAAAATAAGTTCTTGTTTTCGAATTTTATTACAAGGTATTATTGCTAAACAATAGTAGCGTTGATTTTTTTCATGTTATCATTCAACGTTGTTCTACCAAAATGTGCCGCTTGAGTCTATTTCTATAAGGTGGGTGTTTTCACCAGTTCAGCGACAGCAACTAATTGATAAAACGGCTTGATTGAAGTGGAAGGTGCGAGACTCCTGTGGGATTAGCGGGTTAGATGAGACCCCGCAGGCGCAAGCGCCGAGGAGGCTCATCGCACGCCCCACGGAAAGCGAGCATCCTGAAACGGAAAGCAAGCCCCTATTTGTAAGGAATAATGTTTGCAAAAAAAACACCCTAAAAGACTATACAATCACTCTTTTCTAATTGCTCTAAACCAAGTTATGGCAATACATGAAGAGGAATTTATAACTGCGAAGTTTGAGTTACTAATTATTCAAAAAATCAAAGGTGAAGCATATAGGAAAAAAGGGATAGGGAAAAAGATGTAGTTTTATGAAAAATTAACCTTTCCTTTACAAAGGCTTAATATATTTTTGCCAAAATATAAACGTAGAGAAAGGATGACTTTAATGAGAATAAAAAAATTTATATCCATTGAATTTACCATTCAGAAAAGACTGTTGTTGCTTATGATGACACTTCTAATAGCAACGGTTTCAACAGTTTCATATGTTGCTGTAAAAAAATCAAAAGAAATGGCGATTGAGCTGATGCATCAACGACTGGAACAAGAAGTAAAAACAACTTATGTGATGGCACAAAATATGATGCTTACATATATAGGAAATGAAGACAAATTTCAAAAGAAAATGAACCAAGTAGTTCGTGATCAAGATGCAAATTTTTTAAAAGATAATATAGATGCACAATTTTATTTAGTTACTGATCAAGTAGATCCGCTTTTTCAAGTCAATAAGACGACAACATTAAAAATATCTGCTAATACGATACAGGAAATAAAACAAAAAGAATTTGGTGTACTCCAAAAAACGATAGGGCAGCAGCGATATTCCATTGCTTTTCAAAAGATTCAAGAATTAAAAGGCATTTATGTTATTGCTGTTCCTCAAGAAGATTTCTTACAAAAGGTGCAGGACATACAAAATTTAATTATTATGGTATCTATTATAAGTATTTTCGTTACATTGATTATTATTGTTTATTTTGTAAGAAGTATTGTAAAGCCATTAAATGTATTAAGAAACCAGATGAAGGAAGTAAGGGAAGGCAATTTATTTATTCATCCAACCATAAAAACATCTGTTCCTGAAATAAAATCATTAGTGCGCAGCTATACGACTATGATTGACAGAATGAAAATGGTTTTAACGGAAATGAAATCGACAAGTAATCATTTAAGCAACACAGGTAATGTGTTACAAGAACAGTCTGGATTTATTATGGAAAGAAATTCGACCCTATCAGAAATTATTACGGTTGTAAAAAAAGGGGCAGATGAAACAGCAGGCAGTTCAGAAACAGCCATACAAATATTTCAGGAAATGAAACATACGATTGAACAAATTGATTTGAGTATGAATGAAATGAATCATAAAACAGAGGCGATGAATGGAGCAGCACAAAAAGGGGAGCAAAATATGAAGAGTTTATTTCACTCATTGGATTCCTTACAGGCTGAATTTATACATATTACAAATACGATTTTAAACGTAAAAAAACATTCCCAATCCATTGGGGCAATCGTAGACTTGATTCGCGGTTTAGCGGAACAAACTAAATTATTAGCATTAAATGCTTCAATAGAAGCTGCTAGAGCAGGTGAAAATGGCCGTGGATTTGCTGTTGTTGCAAAGGAAGTAAGAAATTTAGCGATGTTATCATCAGATGCTACAGAGGAGATACAAGCATTTACGGCAGAGATGGATTTGATTGCTGAAAATGCGTCAAAGGATATAGAAAAAATTCAAAAAGAATTTACAAGCTGTGAGAATATTTCCGAAAAAAGCAGTCAGTCGATAGATCATTTATTACAAGGAATAACAACCGTAAATAATGGGATTGTAGATAATCAGGAGAAGCTGCTGGAACTGCAATCACTTCTACCTAAAATGGAGAATTCCTCGCTGCATTTAACCTCCATTAGCCAACAAACTTTAGCAAGCTCTGATGAAATGACAACAATTGCTGAACTTCAGCAGGAAGAAGTTAAAACGTATGCGGACGTCAGCATAAAATTAGCGCAGCTTGTGGAATCATTGGAAAACTGCGCAAATCAATTCCAGTTAAATACATAAAAAAGAGGGCAGATTATCGTTTAATTGTAACGATGGACCGCCCTTTTTTTGGAAGGCTGTTTTCTCAAAGTTTGTTGTTTTTTACGTAAAAAAATGGGAGAAGATGTACTCAGCAGACTGAATACACGTAGACTCCTGTGGGAATGCGAGAAAGACGAGACCCCAC
>NZ_JBQTCX010000021.1:0-76490 GCF_052663115.1 Niallia yueguangensis | reverse complement strand
CCTTTCTCGCTAATCCCGCAGGAGTCGTGCGGACGCCTCTCCTAACCAACAAGATGGTCGTTTTCAAATTCCTTATACCATTTTCATCCACTAAATATAAGGGTTTTACATATAATTTATATAATAAAACACTTCTACAGTGGCCACGCTATGCTCCTATGAGGTCTCGTCTCTCTCGCTTTTCTAAGCAGGAGTCTACGTGTATTCAGGCTGCTCAGTGCTTCAGCCATGTTTATTATTTTATTCAAAAACAACACACTTTGAGAAAACAGCCTTTTTTATTGATTATTTACAGCTTGGAAGAAGTAATCAAACTTTTTTATCAGAATACTATTTTAATATAAAGGTGATGCGTTGTAGTTTTTGTTCCAATCGGAAACTAAATAATACATAATCAAAAGGAGTACATTATGAAAAATTATTTCACTTAGTAAACATTCACATTATACCGCAAATAAAAAACATCCATTTTATTAAAAAGTTTAATCATATTCGGTTTATGTTATTGAATAATAATCCCTATAATCACAAATAAATAATGTTTAATTACCACCCTGAACGTTCTTTAAGTGAAGCAATTTGTGCGATATGATGTTGGCCATGCCAAACATATCTTTGAGTTGCAACATCAAGACTCATTTCGCCGTGAGTGGGACTCGTAAATGTCCTCTTAAAATCATTCGGACTTAATGAACAAAGTAATACTACAAATCGACTGTGAAGTGATTCAAGCAGAACCAATGATGTTTCAACGGGTGTATTTCGATAGTCGCTCAGCTCTGCCCATAAATCTTCTCTATACGTACTTGAAGTAGGGTTATGTTCAGTCAATGCTTTTTTGAAACGAATAAATGCGTTTATATCGTTATCAGCCATATGGTGAATTACCTGTTGGATAGTCCAACCACCAGGACGATATGGTGTAAGTAGTTGTTCCCTTGTTAGGTTTTGAACGGTCTGCCGAAGGATTTTTGATATCTCTGAAATATCCTTAATCCATCTGTTACGTTGTTCTGGAGTAGGATTATGTATTGGCTCGAATTGCCCGATAGGAAAGCTTAAATGGTCCATCTACTCACCCTCTTTGCAGTTATTTTTACTTAATAAATTCGAAAGCATCGATTTATTTCTTTTTTTCATGTTTTTTATCTAGCATTACTGCGGAGCTAATCCAATAAGAAAAATTAAATCCATATATACGTAAATGTGTTTCCGTTGAACTTTTTCAAAAAGGAACGACTTTTATTATGCTTTCTTATAATGAAAAAAGTCATTCTTAGACTTCCCTTCGTATAAACAAACTTGTTTATACAAATTGAAGCTAAAGAATGACTTTTATTATATAATTATTTCATCCAATTTGTATGGAATACGCCTTCTTTGTCAATACGATTATACGTATGTGCACCAAAGTAGTCACGTTGTGCTTGCAGAAGGTTCGCTGGAAGTGTTTCTGTACGATAGCTGTCATAATAAGATAATGCAGCAGCAAAGCTTGGTACAGGAATACCGTTCATAACAGCGCCTGCAATTACTTCACGTAATGCAGCTTGATAATTTTCTGCAATTTCACTGAAGTAAGGGTCTAATAATAAGTTGTTTAAGCCTGCATCACGATCGTATGCATCTTTAATTTTTTGTAAGAATTGTGCACGGATAATACAACCGCCACGGAAAATCATCGCGATTTCTCCATAATTTAAATCCCAGTTATATTCTTCAGAAGCTGCTTTCATTTGTGCAAATCCTTGAGCATAAGAAATAATTTTGCTTAAATAAAGTGCTTTACGAACAGATTCGATAAATGCAGCTTTATCGCCAGTAAATGCTTGAACAGCAGGACCAGATAAAACTTTGCTTGCAGCTACACGCTCTTCTTTAATAGCAGAAATGAAACGAGCAAATACAGACTCAGTAATCATTGGAAGCGGTACACCTAAGTCTAATGCACTTTGGCTTGTCCATTTTCCAGTTCCTTTTTGACCAGCAGTATCTAAAATTAAGTCTACTAATGGTTTTCCTGTTTCTTCGTCTACTTTCGTAAAGATATCTGCTGTGATTTCGATTAGATAGCTGTCAAGCTCTCCTTTATTCCAATCAGCAAATACTTCATGAAGTTCTTGTGCATCTAATCCAAGCACGTTTTTCATGATAAAATATGCTTCACAAATTAACTGCATATCCCCGTACTCGATACCGTTATGAACCATTTTTACATAATGTCCAGCTCCATCTGGACCAATGTATGTTGTACATGCTTCATCGTTTACTTTTGCAGAAATATCTTTAAAAATTGGCGCAACAAGCTCGTACGCTTCTTTTTGTCCACCAGGCATAATAGATGGTCCTTTAAGTGCTCCTTCTTCTCCTCCAGATACACCAGTACCGATAAAGTGAATGCCTAATTCACTTAATTCTTTGTTTCGTCTTTGCGTATCAACAAAGAAAGTGTTACCGCCATCAATAACAATATCCCCTTTATCTAATAAAGGCTTTAATTGTTCGATCGTTGCATCCGTTGCTGGACCTGCTTTTACCATTAACATAATTTTGCGTGGAACTTCTAAAGATTGAACGAATTCTTCTAATGTATAAGTTCCAACGATGTTTTTGCCTTCTGTTTCTTGAAGCATTTCTTCTGTTTTTTCTTTTGAGCGGTTAAAAACAGATACAGTGTAGCCTCTGCTTTCAATGTTCATTGCAAGGTTTTTCCCCATTACTGCTAAACCAATAACGCCAAATTGCTGTTTTGTCATTTTTCTTACGTCCCTTCTAACTTTATGTATATAGTAGAATTCACTTTACTTTAGCAAGATTCTGTTATATATGCAACTATTCTAACTGAAGTTGCATCACTTTTGCTACTAGTTTTATAAAAAATTTTTTCTTCTGCTTGTTTAATTTAAAAAAATTTATTTCTTTCGCAAAAAATCTTTGTTAAAGCTCGTTTGCGTACCAATATGATCCGTTGTGTTTACATTTTGAATATCGCTTGCGTGTTCAATTACGGATGTCCCATATTTTTCTTTTAGTGCGGCAATTGTCAGCCAAAGAGGCTCTTTTTCCACCTCTTTTTCAAACGAAAATAAATCCAATTGCTTTACTACAATATTATTGTCGATTAACTCCGTTGCTGTAATTCCAAGCAAACGAACGGGATTCCCATTCCATGCCTTCAAGAATATTTCCTTGCTTTTGTTTAGGATGTCTTGTTCTGTTTTGATCGGGTTGTCTAACTTCATACTTTTCGAATAATTTTTTCGATTTCCATAACGAATCGTAATACTTAGCCCTTTAGTATGAACATGCTTTTTCTTCATTCTTGTCGCCACTTTATATGATAAAGCTTGTAAAACTTGAAAAAGTTCCTGTTGATTGGATACGTCTTTCGGCAAAGTTGTAGAATTGCCAATGCTTTTAAACTCATTTGCTGCGTTAGGATCTACTTCTCTATTGTCTTCACCATTCGCTCTCGCTTTTAATCGTGCTCCATTTACCCCTAAAACAGCTTTTAACTGCAAAGTGTCAGCATTAGCCAAATCTTTTATCGTGGAAACACCGAGGGATCTTAGTTTTTCTCCCGTCTTTTTTCCAACTCCATGCATTTCTTCCACCTCTAAAGGCCATAAAATGGTGGGAACATCTCTTTTTCTTATGATCGAAATACCCATCGGTTTTTTTAAATTCGAAGCCATTTTTGCTAAAAATTTATTCGGTGCAATTCCAATGCTGCACGGCAAATCCAACCGTTCCACCATACATTTTTGAATCGTTTCGGCTATGGCAATCGGACTGCCCAAATCATAACTGTTTGTAATATCCAGATACCCTTCATCAATGGAAACAGGTTCGACTACTGTTGTAAACTCCTGTAAAATCGAAAACATGCCAAGAGATGCTTTTCGATATCGATCAAAATGTGGCTTCCTAATAATTAAATTTGGACAAAGCTTTTTGGCTTCCCATATTGGCATTGTCGTTTTGACCCCATACTTTCTTGCTTCATAACTACAAGTAATAATAATCCCTTTTCGCTCCATTTCATTGCCAGCAATGGCTAAAGCTTTTCCTTTTAATGTAGGGTCAAATGCCATTTCAACAGCAGCGAAAAAACAGTTCATATCTACATGTAAAATAACTCGTCCCGCTTTAGGATAAAACTCTTTCATAATAGCCCACATCCTAATATAAATGAAGTAGCTTATGCAGGTTGATTTTTCATATAATCTTTAATTTCTTTTAAACCTGCCAAAGAATGAATAAATATAGCAGGATCAATTACCATCATTAAACGGTTTTCTAATTGAATTACCTCGGTGAAATAGCTTGTTTTTTGGTAGGCAGATATTGCTGTCTGTTTCATTGACTCTTCTGGTACTACTAGTATTTCTTTTGCATCGCATACTGATACAGCAAATGTTAACTCGTCTGTTTTAAGAACAATCAATCTGTTCCGTTCATTTTTAGTCATAGCTCGATTGTAAAATACTTGTTCCAAATCAATTATCGGCAGCAATTCATCTCTCACTTTTTTAATTCCAACAACATGAGAAGGGAGCGCAGGAACTGCCGTAATTCCTTCTTCTTTTTCAATTGAAATGACATAATCTATAGAAATAGCGTATTCTCCTTCTGCTACTTGAAAAACAACCACTTTATTAGTATCTTTCATTTTCCTATCAACCCCTAATTTTTCCCACAGCTAATTCCCTATTTTTTCTCTTGGCTCCTTAAAGCAATTAATTATATTATACTAATTTTTTTTACAGTTCTCTATTAAAAAGGGAATCTCTTTAGAAAATATTCTATTTACGATTAGGCTGTTTTCGTATAGATTGTTGCTTTTAAACTCGCAGCCTGAATACACTTCGCTTTCCGTGGGCGAGCGTCGAGCCTCCTCGTCGCATACGCTCCTGTGGGGTCTCGTCTTTCTCGCATTCCCACAGGAGTCTACGTGTATTCAGTCTGCTGAGTACTTCTTCTCCCATTTTTTTTACGTAGGCTCTGTTAAACTTGCCTGTTGATTTCCACTCCAGGCGTTCGCTTTCCGCGGGCGGTCCGGGAGCCTCCTCGGCGCTGTGCGCCTGTGGGGTCTCCCTCCGACTCACTTTTCCCGCAGGAGTCTCACGCCTTCCACTCCAATCAACATAGTGCCAAAACCAACAATGAGCTTTAACATAGCCTTTACGTAAAAAACAACAAACTTTGAGAAAACAGCCTACGATAAAAAAAGCACTCTCCCTAATGATTGGAATGAGTGCCTTCAAATAGATTAGATTTAATTGTCTGCCGCTACTTCTTCAATAATTGCTATTACCATTTCTGCTAATTTATTTAATTCTTCAATTGGCATTTTTTCATTTGTTGTATGTATCTCTTCATAACCTACTGCAAGGTTTACGGTTGGAATGCCTAATCCACAAATAACATTGGCATCACTTCCACCGCCGCTTTGCTGCAATTCACAGCTTCTTCCGATTTTTGCAGCAGCTTTGCGGGCCACTTCCACTACATGATCCCCTTCTCCAAACTTAAAGCCAGGATACATCACTTCCACTTCAACAATCGCTTCGCCGCCCATTTCTTTTGCTGTGCTTTCAAATGCATCTTTCATTTTTGCCACTTGATTTTGCATTTTTTCTTCTATTAAAGAACGAGCTTCAGCCAAAATTTCCACATGATCACAAACAATATTTGTTTGCTTGCCGCCTTCAAAACGACCAATATTTGCTGTTGTTTCACTGTCTATTCTTCCTAATGGCATTTTAGCAATCGCTTTTGCAGCAATAGTAATAGCAGAAACCCCTTTTTCAGGTGCAACACCAGCATGTGCTGTTTTTCCTAATATAGTTGCTTTTACTTTTGCTTGTGTTGGAGCTGCCACAATAATATTGCCGACTTTTCCATCACTATCGAGTGCATAACCATATTTTGCTGTTAAAAGAGAAGGGTCTAATGCTTTCGCTCCAACTAACCCTGATTCTTCCCCAACAGTAATAACGTATTGAATCGTACCATGTGGGATATTATTTTCTTTTAAGACCTTAATCGTTTCCAATATAACTGCTAAACCAGCTTTATCATCCGCTCCTAAAATGGTCGTACCATCTGTTACAACATATCCATCTTGAATAGAGGGCTTCACCCCTACCCCAGGCACTACCGTATCCATATGAGACGTAAAATAAATAGGATCAGCACTCTCCACATTACCTTTTAATGTACAAATTAAATTGCCTGCCCCATGTCCGGTAACAGAGGTTGTATCGTCTTCAATAACTTCTAATCCTAACTCAGAAAATTTGCTTTTTAATAAAGCAGCTATTTCTTTTTCAAACTTTGTTTCAGAATCAATTTTCACTAGTTCTAAAAATTCGTTTAACAAACGTTCTTGATTAATCATTTATCATTCCTCCAAGTTAGACTCTCTATTTTAGTATAACGGTAGCAAGATTTAACAGCAAATGAAACCATTCACCTTTTCACAATCATTCGCATTTTTGAAAAAAATAATTCAATCTACTATTTTAGTTGTGACAATGCCTATTTCTTAGTAAAATGAAAGTAATAGTTAAGAAGTTAATGATGGAGGATAAAATGCGTAACCGTAATTTTAGAAAATTAGTTGTTTACTTAATGATTTTTATTATGCTAGTTTCGACCTTTTTAATGGGTTTAGAATTATTATTTTCTTAAAATAATAGTAAAACAACGGAAAATCATATACTTTTCCGTTGTTTTTTTCTATTGAGTTCTATAGTTAATGTATCTTTTTGTTCTTCTTAATATAAAAAAGAGCAATCCAGCAAAGTTTCTATAACTCAACCGAATAACTCTCTTCTCTTTATTATAACATTTTTTCCAAAAATTCTTTTGCTCTTTCACTTGTAGGATTCGTAAAAAATTGAGCAGGTGGCGCATCTTCTACTACCGCTCCTTGATCCAAAAATAACACTCTGTCTGCCGCTTCTCTAGCAAAGCCCATCTCATGTGTTACGATCAGCATCGTAATGCCTGTATTTGCTAATGATTTCATTACTTCCAACACTTCTTTGACCATTTCAGGATCAAGTGCAGATGTCGGTTCATCAAACAAAATGACATCTGGATTCATCGCTAATGCTCTTGCAATCGCAACCCTTTGTTTTTGACCACCGGATAATCTGTTTGGATACTCATTTGCTTTATTTGCTAGTCCAACTTTTTGCAGTAACTCTAAGCCGATTTTCTCTGCTTCTTGTTTGCTTAGTCCTTTTACTTTTACCGGAGCATATGTGATATTCTGAAGGACTGTTTTATGTGGAAATAGATGAAAATGTTGAAATACCATGCCGACATTTTCTCTTATTTTTTTAATATTCGTTTTTTTATCGGTTATTTCTACTTCTTCAATAAACACTTTGCCTGAAGTAGGAACTTCCAATAAATTCAAACACCGAAGAAATGTCGATTTACCAGAACCTGAAGGACCAATAATTGTAACAACTTCCCCTTTCGTTATTTCCGTTGTAATTCCTTTTAAAACTTGCAACGAACCAAATGACTTATGCAAATCTACCACTTTAATCACTGCGTCTCATTCTCCTTTCTAGAACCTTTGCCAACATCGTCAACAACATAACTAAAATATAATAAACTAGTCCTGCCAATAACAACGGTTCAAAATAAGAGAACTTTTCTCCACCCATAATATAAGCGCGTCTCATAACATCTGTTACACCAATTACCGTTACAATCGCAGATTCCTTTGTTAACGTTACCGCTTCATTTATAAGTGCAGGAAAAATATTTTTTAACGCTTGAGGCAAAATCAAATCAAACATTGCTTGTTTATTTGAAACACCAAGAGCTAATGCAGCTTCATTTTGCCCTTTATCGACGGCAAGAATTCCAGCTCGAATAATTTCTGAAATATAAGCAGCTGAATTAAGACCAAAAGATAAAATCGCAGCAACCGAAGGCTCGATTTCAATACCTGTAACCTGTGGCGTTCCATAATAAATTAACATTAACTGAAGTACTAATGGAGTACCTCTAAATATAGATGTATATGCATCAGCGATCCAGCTGAGGACAGGAAATTTGCTGATTTTGAATACGGATAGGATAATCCCTAACACAAACCCTAATACCCCTGCAACAAAAACAATTTTTAATGTTACAATAATTCCTTGTAATAAATAAGGAATAGATGGGATAAACTGGTGAAAATTCAACTCCATTCTTTAACAACCCTTTCAAAATTAGAAATACTATCAGAAAAGCGGAAGCGCCTTGTTCAGCCCTGAAGAAAAATGTTCATTTGACTCAAAAAGTGCTTTTTACTTTTAGAGGCGAAGGGTTATTTTTCACAAGGTCTAAGCGCTGAAGCTAGACTCTCGTATTACTTCAGAAATTTATACTTTCTTCACGCACTATAAAGCAAGAAAACGTTAAAGGAGGTTTTCCTTAAACGTTTCTTATTTACTACTATTTTTAATTGCCAAACCATTTAACAATTAGTTTGTCTAACTCGCCGTTTTCTTTCATTTTTTTAAGCTCTGCATTAAACTTTTCAGTCAGCTCACTGTTTTTTGGAAATGCAATAGCAGAACCTGCAGCATCAGTCGGCTCAGTAGCTGCAAAAGATGTTAAGCTGTCATCTTTTTTCAAATATCCTTGTGCTACCACATCTTCAACGATTGCTGCATCAAATCTTCCAGCTTTAATTTCTTGAATTAATTGAGGGATGCGATCTCTGTTTTCCACGTTTATTTTTACTGTTTTAGCAATTTCTTTAGCTGCATCTTCTTGAATAGATGATAATTGAACACCAACTGTTTTCCCTTTTAAATCTTCTACACTTTTAATGCTACTGTCTTTTTTTGTAATAATTAAATCTTTTGCTGAATAATAAACATCACTGAAGTCTACATTCTTTTTTCTTTCTTCTGTTGCAGACATACCAGCAAGCACTAAATCTACTTGTTTTGCTTGGATTGCAGGAATTAAACCACTAAAATCCATATCTTTTATTTTTATGGTATAACCTAATTTTTCGCCAAGAGCATTTGCTAAATCGATGTCAAATCCGATAATGTCCTCGCTTTTTGCTGAATCAATATATTCAAACGGTTTATAATCTGCTGATGTTCCCATTACTAATACTTTCTCATCAGATTTTGCTGTTTTATCTCCATTGCTTGTCCCACATGCTGCAAGTACTACTATCGCTAACAGCATCATTGCTATTAATTTTTTCATATTATATTCCTCCTATAATTTCTTACACGCTGTAATCTTTCTTAATATGCCTTTTTTTTCAAAAAAAAATATACTAAAATGACGATTATATTCATACAACACTATGCATTTTATCATATCCGAATAATTATTCAATAGAATTTATACAAATCCATACAATGAATTATTATTTTGAAAAAATATAATTATTTGATTTTTCTGACTACTTGGATGGATTAGATTATTTCTGAATAGTAAAACCCATTTTCCAGCGTAATAAAAAGGACAACAAAGATTTCGATCTTCATTGCCCTACATTAAAAAAGCTTTTTTAAGATAATTATTATTTATTCTTCACAATAAGTTTCAAATGCCTGCTGCAGCTTTTCCACTACTTGAATTGGTTCATGACCTTCGATTTCATGTCTTTCAATCATTGTAAGTATTTTCCCATCTTTTAATAAAGCAAATGATGGGGATGAAGGTGCGTAGCCAGTAAAATAAGATCTAGCTTTTTCTGTTGCTTCTTTATCTTGTCCTGCAAAGACAGTAACTAATTGATCTGGTTTTTTATTATATTGCAGAGAATATTTTGCAGCAGGACGAGCAATTCCTCCAGCACATCCGCATACAGAATTAATCATCACAAGGGTAGTTCCTTTTTGAGCAAGTGTTTCATCAACGGCTTCAGTTGTGGTTAATTCCTTATATCCTGCTTCCACTATCTCTTCACGGGCTCGGCGGACAACATCATTCATAAAAAAATTGAAATTCATATTCATATTCATTGGTTAGCTCCTTTGTCTGCATAATTATCGAAAAACACTTGTTCTGATTTGCAAAAATTTTATCTGTACATTCATTATTATCAATAATCGGAAAAGTTTCAATAAATCTGTTTTTAAATGAGACCTCTTTTATCATTAATAAATTGGAGTGCTTTTTTCATCGGTATTTTCTAATAATTCTTTTACTCTTTGTAAAAATCTCCCACAAACTAATCCGTCTAAGACGCGATGATCCAACGATAAACATAAATTTACCATATCACTTATCGCAATCATACCATTTTTTATCACTGGTCTTTTCACAATCGATTCTACTTGTAGAATTGCAGCTTGAGGATGATTAATGATTCCCATTGATTGGATAGAGCCGAAAGAGCCTGTATTATTGACCGTAAATGTACCACCTTGCATTTCATCTAATGAAAGATTGCCTGTCCGTGCTTTATTAGCAAGTTCTACAATTTCTTTCGCAATGCCTTTTATTGATTTTTCATCTGCATTTTTAATGACAGGTACAAATAAAGCATCTTCTGTTGCAACTGCGATAGAAATATTCACATCTTTTTTGCGGATAATTTTATCTCCTGCCCAAGTAGAATTCAATTCTGGAAATTCTTTTAAACTTCGTGCAACTGCTTTTACGAAAAAAGCAAAAAATGTTAAATTAAATCCTTCTGATGCTTTAAACGAATCTTTTATTTGATTCCGGTAATTTACGAGGCTAGTAACATCCACCTCTATCATCGTCCAAGCATGCGGAATATCATGTTTACTTTTCAGCATATTTGCAGCGATCGCTTTGCGCAAGCCTGTTACAGGGATTTCTGTATCTCCTGTGTTTAGCGGCTGTTGAATCACAGCTTCTTGTGGAGCTGGTGGTAATGATTCTACCTTTGTTTCATGTTGAGGTGCTTTTGGCGTGCTATCATTGGCAGGTTCTAGTGTTTTAGTCTCTATTGCCTTTAATACATCTTTACGAGTAATTCGTCCTCCTGCACCAGTGCCATTTACAGTCGTTAAATCAATACCTTCTTGCTGTGATAATCGTAAAACAGCCGGAGAATACCGAAGTTTATTATCTAACTTCTGTTCTGATTTTTCTTCTTTTGCCGCTACTTTTTCTTCCAGAACTTCTTCTACTTTCGTTTCTTCTTCTGCTACTTCCATTGTACAAATCACTTCTCCGACTTGTAGTGTTTCCTCTTCTTTAGCAATTAACTCTGTAATAACGCCCGTAAAAGAGGATGGAATTTCAGCAGTCACTTTATCTGTTATAACCTCAGCTAAAGGATCATACTTATTTACTTGATCTCCGCTTGAGACGAGCCATTTGCTAATCGTACCTTCTGTAACACTTTCCCCCAATTGAGGCATTGTTATTTTTTCAATCGACATCCTATTACCCTCCATGTTAGTTTTGTAAGAAAAGTGTAAGCACCCGTTTAGAGTCGTATGCTTTCCACTTTCTTTCCTATTTAAAATTCAGCTAACTTTCTCATGGCATGTTCGACTTTTTCCGGATTGACTAAAAAATATTTTTCCATTGTTGGAGCATATGGCATAGCTGGAACCTCATCTCCAGCAAGTCGCATAATCGGTGCATCTAAATCAAATAAACAATGTTCAGCAATGATTGCAGAGACTTCACTTATAATACTTCCTTCTTTATTGTCTTCTGTAATTAATAATACTTTCCCCGTTTTAGAAGCAGCTTCGATTATTGCTTCTTGATCAAGAGGATAAACAGTTCTTAAATCTAACACATGAACAGAAATACCATCATCTGCTAATTTTTCTGCTGCTTGAAGGGCAAAATGAACACATAAACCATATGTAATAACCGTAATATCTTCTCCATTACGTTTAACATCTGCTTTGCCGATTGGCAAAACGTAGTCTTCTTCTGGCACTTCCCCTTTTATTAAACGATAGGCACGTTTATGTTCAAAAAACAGGACAGGATCAGGATCACGAACTGCCGCCTTTAATAAACCTTTTACATCATAAGGTGTCGATGGCATCACGATTTTTAAACCAGGTGTATTCGCAAACATCGCTTCTACCGATTGTGAATGATACAATGCGCCATGAACCCCACCGCCATATGGTGCTCGAATAACGATTGGACATGTCCAATCATTATTGCTTCGATAGCGGATTTTTGCTGCTTCTGATACGATTTGGTTAACAGCGGGCATAATAAAATCAGCAAACTGCATTTCAGCGATTGGTTTAAGGCCATACATTGCCGCGCCTATTCCAACACCAGCAATCGCAGATTCTGCAAGTGGTGCATCTATTACTCTTTCTTCCCCAAATTTTTCATATAACCCCGCAGTCGCTTTAAACACGCCGCCTTTTACGCCAACATCTTCCCCTAAAACAAATACTTTTTCATCTCTTTCCATTTCTTCATGAATTGCCATTGTAACAGCATCAATATACGAAATTACTGCCATTTACCTTTCACCTTCTCCATAAACATATTTAAGTGTATCTTCCGGCTGTGCATACGGTGCCTTTTCTGCATACTCGGTTGCTTCATTAATTATTTGCATAAGCTTATCATTTAGTTCTTTGTCCATTTCTTCTGTCAACACGTTAGTATTTAATAAATATTCTTTAAATGTAATAACCGGATCATTCGCTTTTGCAGCTGCTACTTCTTCTCTGCCTCGATAGCTTCTATCATCATCATCCGAAGAATGAGGCGTTAACCGGTAAGAAACCGTTTCAATTAGTGTAGGCCCTTCTCCTCTTCTTGCCCTATCGACCGCTTCTTTTGTTACTCGGTATACTTCAATCGGATCATTTCCGTCCACCGTGAAACCTGGCATGCCATAACCTATTGCACGATCAGAAACTTTTTCACATGCTAGCTGCTTTTCGATTGGTACAGAAATGGCATATTTATTGTTTTCACAGACAAAGATTACTGGGAGTTTATGTACGCCAGCAAAATTTGCCCCTTCATGAAAATCGCCTTGGTTGGATGAACCTTCCCCAAAACTTACAAAAGTAACAAAATCTTTTTTTTCTATTTTTCCTGCAAGCGCAATGCCGACTGCATGAGGAACTTGTGTCGTTACAGGAGAAGATCCTGTTACGATTCGATTGCTTTTTTGTCCAAAATGACCAGGCATTTGCCTTCCACCTGAATTCGGGTCTTCCGCTTTGGCAAATCCAGATAACATAATATCTTTAGCCGTCATCCCAAATGATAAAACAACACCTAAATCACGATAATAAGGGAGGATATAATCTTTGCTGTTATCAAAAGCAAACGCCGCCCCAACTTGTGCAGCTTCTTGACCTTGGCAAGATACTACAAATGGAATTTTTCCTGAGCGGTTCAATAACCACATTCTTTCATCTATTCTGCGTGCAAGCAGCATTTTTTCATACATTGCTAAAACTTGCTCATCCGTTAATCCTATTTCTTTATGGCGATTTGTGACCATAACCATTTTAGTACCTCCTATTTTTTCCATACTTAATTTTTCACCCATGAATGGCATTACCATCGACTGCAAGTGCCGCTTCTCCAATTGCTTCTGTTAAGGTTGGATGGGCATGGATAGTGGAGCCGATTTCCCAAGCAGTTGCATCCAACACACTTGCCAAAGCTGCTTCTCCAATCATATCCGTTGCATGTGGGCCAATAATATGTACCCCAAGCAGATCATCTGTTTTACTATCTGAAATGATTTTGACAAATCCTTCATGCTCACCGTAAACTAACGCTTTACCTATCGCTTTAAATGAAAATTTTCCTTTTTTGATGTTATAGCCTTTTTCTTTTGCTTCTTCTTCAGTTAAACCAATGCTTGCAATTTCTGGGCTTGTATAAATACATTTCGGCACTTTTTTATCATCTATTTTCTCAGGATTCAGCCCAGCAATATGCTCGATTGCTTTTATCGCCTCATGAGAAGCAACATGGGCAAGCTGCAGACCACCAATAACATCTCCTACTGCATAAATATGGCTTTCTTTTGTTTGATAAAATTTATTTGTTTGAATGACATCTTTCTCTATGACAACCTCTGTATTTTCTAAACCAATGCCTTCAGTATTGGCTATACGTCCAACTGATACCAATAGCTTTTCTCCATAAAAAGTCTGCTGCTCTTGTTGATATTCTGCATGAATGGAGACGGAACCGTTTATTGATAATGTATCTGGCAAAACTTTTGCACCTGTTACAACTTTTACGCCTTTTTTCTCTAATAGTTTCTGAAGTTCCTTTGAAATCTCTTTATCTTCTGTAGGAATCAGATGACTACTGTATTCTAAAAGCGTAACCTGTACACCAAAGTCGGAAAGCATGGACGCCCACTCGACTCCAATCACACCACCGCCGACAATAATAACCGATTTAGGCAATGTTTCCATTTGCAGTGCTTCTTCGGAACTGATTACATATTCACCATCCACCTTAAGACCATTTAGTGTTTTTGGTCTTGAACCAGTTGCGATAATCACATTTTTTGGAACAAGCAATTCATTTTCTTCTCCATTGTTCATTTCAACAGATATCGTTCCAGGAATAGGAGAAAAAATAGACGGCCCTAATATTCTTCCTGTTCCTTCGTAAACATCGATTTTTCCTTTTTTCATTAAATATTGAACACCTTGAAACAATTGCTGAATGATGGCATTTTTACGCTCTTGTATTTTCGTAAAATTGATGCTTACATCTGACGTCAATACCCCAAAATCTGCACTGTTTTTTGCCGTACGGTATACTTCTGCACTGCGAAGCAACGCCTTACTAGGAATGCAGCCGTGATGCAAACAAGTTCCACCAAGCTTTCCTTTTTCAACAATCGCTGTTTTCAACCCTAATTGTGATGCTCGAATTGCAGCAACATATCCACCTGTTCCACCACCTAAAATTACTACATCGTATTCATTTGCCATTTTTCCCACACCCTTCTCTTATTTATGATGATACTTTTTGGCATCTTCTACTTTTCTTAACACTCGTAAACAGCCTTCCGCTAACGACTGCAATTCGTTTTCTCCAGGATATACAAAACAATCTGCAATCCACATTATTTTATTTATTATTTTTTTCACTAACACTTCACTATTTGCAAGCCTTCCTGTCAAAACAATCGCATCTACTTTTCCGTCTAGTACGGTGCTAATACTGCCAATCTCTTTTGCGATTTGATACGCCAACGCAGTTAGGATGAAAGAAGCATTTTGATCACCTTCCTCAACTGCCTTTTCTGCTGCTGTTAAATCATTTGTATATAAATAACCTTTTACTCCTCCATTATAAAGAAGCTCTTGTTTCATTTCTGAATAAGTAAAATTCCCTGAATAACATAAATCGATTAAATCACCTGGAGGAATGGTGCCAGTTCGTTCTAATGTGAAAGGTCCTTCTCCATTTAAACCATTATTCACATCGATGACTTTGCCATTTCGATGGGCACCCACTGTAATCCCTTCCCCTAAATGAGCAACTATCAGATTCACTTCCTCATAATGTTGGCCAAGTTCTGATGCAGCTCGTCTGCCGCATGCTTTATGATTAAGCGCATGAAAAACACTTCTTCTTTCAATACCCGGATATCCTGATATTCTAGCAACGTCTTCTAACTCATCGACTACGACAGGATCTACAATATAGGAAGGAATATTTAAGCCAGAAGCAATCTCATACGCAATAATCCCACCTAAGTTAGAAGGATGATCTCCTCCATAACCTGTTTTTAAATCTTCAAGCATTTTTTCATTTATGTGATAGGTTCCACCTTCCATTGCACATAACAAACCGCCTCTGCCACAAACTGCATCCAGCTTCGAAAGATTTATTTCTTTTTCAACCAAATAGTTTAAAATCATTTCTGTTCGATCTTTGTATTGTGCAGCAACAGGTGAATACGACTGCCCATGACTATTAGAATGATAAACAGTACCTGTTAATAAAGGAATTTCATTTTGATACAATGCTATATTGGTGGAAGACGTTTTCGGATTAATCACTAAGATTCGGAATTTATTTTGCGTCACCCCACTTCCTCCCTTTTAACCAAGTCCATATTTTTCTAACTTGTAATATAAATTACGTACAGACAGCCCTAATGACTTTGCCGTTAACGTTTTATTGCCATCATTTTTTCTTAACGCTTTTTCAATAATCACTTTTTCGTAGTTTTCCACTAAAATCGACAGCGGCTTGTCTTCTACACTTTCTTCCTCTTCGATAAATAAAAGATCTTTGTCTTTTGTAGGTTGTTGAGGAGCAAAACATAAATTGTTTTTCGTTAACACAGTTTCGGTTTTATCCATCTTTGCCATCGAAAGCTGAAGAATTGCCTTTAGCTCTTTCACATTGCTAGTAAAATGATATTGCTCAAGCGCTTGAAATACTTCTAGTTCTACCGAGATGGAACGGCCATATTCATGATTCAACTGCTGAACAAAGTTTTTTGTTAACAGTGGAATATCTTCTTTTCGGTTATTCAATAAAGGCAAGTGAATGCTTATTCTGTTCAACTCATAATATAATTGCTCTAAAAAATCGCCTTTTATCATTGATTTTTCCATATTTTCAGAAGATCCAGCTATAATTCTTATTCTGTCATTGCTTTGTAAAAATTGCAGTAATTTTTGCTGCAATTTTATTGGAAGGAAACTAATTTCATCTAAATATACGGTTCCATTCCATTCTTTTTGTAAAATAGTATTCGTTTCTTCCCTATCATTTCCATTAATTGTTCCGAATAATATGGATTCTAGTTCTTTTTCAGAAGTGTTGATGCAAGGAATGACAACAAATCTATTGTATTTTCGGTTACTTGCATGATGTATTACGCTTGCAAACATTTTTTTCCCCGTCCCAGCAGCTCCTCTAATAAGAACTGGGCAATCTGTATCACATGCGATTTTTCCTTGTTGAAGTGGGAGTTGCATGGTTAGAGCATCGCTAATGATATCATCAAATATGTATTTTTCTTCTAAGGCACGAATAAAACTTCGAACCATTTTCAGTTCATTTTGTAATTGCAATAGATGTGATTGATCTTGAATAATTTGCATGCTTCCTTTTAATTTCCCATCGATGATAACAGGGAAGTCATCCATTTTTATGGACTGTTGATGATTTTTTTTTACAATTTGTTGGCTTCTTCGTGTTTGTAGAACTTTTTGATGCATCGATTCTGAAAGCTTGCTGTATATTTCTGACTGCTTATCATCGCCATCTGCATTTGTATTTTCGGTTAATTGGCTGTATGCAGTATTTTTCATCATACTGTTTGCTTTTTCATCTGTTATTGATATGGCCGCTTCTGTATTTTGAATAAGCATTTCTACTATAGCTTGCAAATTTTCTTGATCATACCAATCTTCTTTATCGTTCCAAACATTTGTAAAGTAAGCAATCGCACCTATCGTTTGTTTCTGTTTATTAAATAAAGGAATTCTTGATATGCGTACTTTACAGTTAGATGCTAAAACAAATCCTTTTCCTATTTCCTTTTTTCCTGTTTGTAAAACACGTGGTAAACCACTGTTTGCTACAACCTCTAATATATGTTTTCCGAGCGCGTTGCTTTTTGTTGATCCAATTAGTTTTGCCGCTTCCTCATTTAAAAGAATGATTGT
The DNA here is from genome assembly GCF_052663115.1 of Niallia yueguangensis. Classification (NCBI taxonomy): domain Bacteria; kingdom Bacillati; phylum Bacillota; class Bacilli; order Caryophanales; family Bacillaceae; genus Niallia; species Niallia yueguangensis. The sequence goes on along the minus strand of NZ_JBQTCX010000021.1, from coordinate 58,857 downwards.
ACCGTTTTTATTCACCAGAATAATACCTTGCTTTATTTCATTAAAAATACAATCTATTTGTAAAGAATATTGCATCGTGCAAAAGCCTCTCTTTTTGCATAGATTTTCTAATTCATTATCCACCGTGCAATTTATTTCATAGTTATACTATAATCACTTTCAAGCTTACATGCAAATTTTTTCTCAATTGCAAAATATTCAGTCTTATCAAGAAAAGTGCAGGTGCCTTGCTCAACCCCGAAACTAGGCACTAAACATAGGTTCGAATTTTTATACTTTTTTATCTTTACAAAAAAAACCTTCTTTTGATAAGAAGGTTTTACGTATTTTTTAGTCTACTCACGACATTCTTTGCAAGTACAGGATCGTCTGTTATCACAGCAGAGATGCCGCTTTCTAAAAGATATTGCAATCTTTTTTCATTATTTACGGTATATGCTCTAACTTTTATGCCATAATTCTCCGAGGCTTTTATTATTTGACTGTTTAATAAACGATGATTCGGGTGGATGCCTGTTGCTTTAATTGCCTCTGCATAAATCCAAGGTTGATATATACCGTCGGAAAATAATGGTGCTGTTTCGATTTCAGGTGCTAGTCGATAGCTATTAACAATACTGTAATGATTAAAAGATGAAAAAATTACTCGTTCACTAAGTCCATACCGTCTAACTAGTTCAATTGCTTTGTCTTCCATTCCCGCATAAACAAAAAGATTATTCTTAAATTCAATGTTGCAAGTTAGCGCTGTAGGCTTTATCCATTCCAAAAATTCCTCTAATGCAGGAATTTGCACTTTGTGTAGCTTTCCTTTATATTTATAAGCAGCATCTAGTGTTCGAATTTCTTTAAAAGAAAGCTCTTTCACATAACCGGATCCACTTGTTGTTCGATCCACTTTTTCATCATGAATTATTACTAACTCACCATCTTTTGTCATTTGAATATCTAATTCAATTCCATCAGCATTAGCTTCTTTTGCTTGCTGAAATGCAATCATTGTATTTTCAGGAAATTGAGCTGAATATCCACGATGAGCAAAAATAAGTGACATGAAGACACATCCTAACATTTTATTATCGGGGGAAATGTTTATGAAACCATTACAATTATCACCAGAAACAGCATTAAAACTTGCAGAAAAACTAAACGTACCTTTAGAACAGATTATGCACATGCCTCAGCATATACTTGTTCAAAAACTTATGCTGCTGCAAAAGGATGAAAATAAATAAATCATTTAAAACAAAGGATCTGTTAAATTCCATTGTTGATTTTCAAAAGGTCAGGGAATCCACTCCCTTAAACATTATTATCATTTAAAAGAGCAAAGACAAAAAAAAACAGACACTAACCAATGGATAGCGTCTGTTTTTTTGTTCAGATCAGTAAATTAAGCTTTAACAACGTTAGCAGCTTGAGGGCCACGTTGACCTTCTTCTATATCAAAAGATACTTCTTGACCTTCTTCTAATGTTTTAAATCCATCAGTTTGAATAGCGCTGAAATGTACAAATACATCGTTTCCTTCAGAAGATTCGATAAATCCGAAACCTTTTTCTGCATTAAACCATTTAACTTTACCTGTAGCCATGTTTATTTTCCTCCTATGTGTTTCACACACAATATAATAACACTATCCTTGTTCTTATGTAGAAAAGAAACCTTCTCTTATAATGGAACAAAAATAATACAATCTAATCATAACAGTTTAAAGTATGGAAAGCAAATTTTAACAGTCATTGTTTTGTAAAACATTTTTATAGAACTAGTGAATCGAACTCATTTCATCAATTTGAAACATCAGGAAATCAGGTGGGGATTTTATACCAGCTCCCTCTAAACCATAACAAATCATACCAAAGTATTATTTATCGTAAATTTCTCGAGGTAAAGGATAACTCCTTTTAGAAACATTGAAAAGATCTATCCGACCCTTCGCTGGCAAGGATCTAGCACGACACCTATGTCTTTCGGTCTCTAGAGGAGCTCACCATAGGGCTGGAGTTACCAGGGCTACCTGTGATCCCCTACGCAGCAATCCTTCCATTGGAATGTTCACATCTCTCTAGTGAGAGGTTGTCCGCGCAGAATCACAAGCTTAAAAATTACCGTTATAAAGGTATACCCATCGTTTTATAGGTAAATACGTCTTTAAAAGCCCGGGCATCCTATTGCCTTTTTTAATATCCTATTTATTGGATATCCTTTATGTCAAAGAAATACCCCATTTGTTTGGAGAGGCATCCGCTCGACTCCTACGGGATTAGCGAGAAAGACGAGACCCCACAGGAGCATAGCGACGAGGAGGCTCGGCGCTCGCCCCGTGGAAAGCGAGCGGTAAGCCTCGGAGAACAGAACGGAAACCCTTACTTCCTAATTAGCTACTTATTTTCCTGTTTTTTGAAACTTAACTTGATGACATTGCGCCACTAACCCTCTCAACTAGCCTTATGTTCCAGCCTTAATTTATCTGCAACCATTGCAATGAATTCACTATTTGTAGGTTTTGCTTTTGACATAGATACTGTATAGCCAAACAAAGAAGAGATGCTGTCGATATTGCCGCGACTCCAAGCAACTTCAATGGCATGGCGGATGGCACGTTCGACACGGCTTGCTGTTGTATTGTATTTTTTAGCGATATCCGGATACAATACTTTCGTGATCGATCCTAATAATTCAATATCATTATATACCATGGAAATAGCTTCTCTTAAATATAAATAACCTTTAATATGAGCAGGCACTCCTATTTCATGAATAATGCTTGTAATGCTTGCATCAAGATTTCGCGGTTTTGATTCTTGCTGCTGCGGTCTGTAAGATGGTTGACTTTTTCTTATAAATCCGTTTGATTTTCCGCTTACTTGACGGATATGACTTGCTAAATAATCCATATCAAATGGTTTTAGAATAAAATAGGATGCACCAAGCTCAACCGCTTTTTTCGTTACGTCTTCTTGGCCAAATGCTGTTAACATAATAACATTCGGAATACTGGCTAATTTCATCTCTCTCATTCTTTCCAATACTGCTAACCCGTCAAGATGAGGCATAATAATATCCAAAACCATCACATCTGGTTCAATCTGTTCAATCAACTCTAAGCATTCCTGGCCATTGTGCGCAACTCCTACAACTTCCATGTCGTCTTGAGAATCTATATATTCTTCTAATAATCCAACTAATTCTCTATTATCATCAACAACACATACTTTTATTTTTTTCAATTATAATTTCCTCCCTCAGTCCATCGTCACTTTTTTTTAAAAGGTAAGATAGTATAAAATTTTTCAATTTAGATGAGTGTTTAGCTACGACGTACAGGACGTACAAGTGCCGGCGTTGCCACAGGACGTGGCGTACTTAGTCGATTTTCCTCTGTGGGTATTTAGCCGGCCGGCGCCTAGCCCCTTTGAAAGATAACCTCTTGCCTCTAAGAGTTAAAAACACTTTTTGAGGCAAGAGAACATTTTTCCTCGGGGCTGATTAAGGCGTCTGTGCTTTTCTTTATTCTAATTGACAATTTCGACAAAGTAACTAAAATTCCTTTGCGTTTATTAAAATTTCTTGAAAAATTTAGAAAATCATTATTTTTCCCTTATTTTCTATTGTTTTCGACCTCATTCGATCATTTCATCTTTCTTCATAATCGTTTTTGTCGAATAATCTTTACGAGTATATTTTTATACTTTATTTCTATACAATATGCGAATAAAATACAACAATAACTTATAAAATATATTGTCATAAAAAAATTATGGCGAAATGATGAATAATTTCTTGTTGAAAAATAGATTCTTACGTTATTATAAGAGTTGGACTTTAATCACTATTTTTGTTTTAAATAATTATTTTTTACTTATATAGAAAGGATTTTTTTATGGAAAATGTTACAAGAGAACTTCAGCCTAGACGTAAAGTGCTGTGGCAGCTGACAAGGCCCCATACTTTAACCGCTTCCTTTATTCCTGTTTTAATTGGAACCGTATTAGCTATGCAATATGAACCGATTAATATAAGCATATTTCTAGCTATGTTATTTGCTTGTTTGTTTATTCAAATCGCCACAAACTTGTTTAATGAATATTATGATTTTATCAGGGGTTTAGATACAGTTGATTCAGTAGGTATTGGTGGAGCGATTGTTCGCCATGGGATGAAGCCCAGAACCGTATTACAATATGCACTGATGTTATATGGTGTCTCCTTATTGCTTGGCATTTATATATGTATAAGCAGCAGCTGGTGGATTGCCCTCGTTGGACTTTTCGGAATGGCTATCGGTTATTTATATACAGGAGGGCCGCTGCCAATTGCCTATACCCCTTTTGGTGAATTATTTTCAGGTGTTTGTATGGGATCTATATTTGTTTTAGTATCATTTTATATTCAAACAAATATGATTAATATACAAAGTATGCTTATTTCTGTACCGATTGCGTTTTTAGTTGGTTCCATAAACTTAGCTAATAACATTCGAGATATCGATGAAGATATTTTAGGTGGACGCAAAACAATTGCCATTTTGATTGGTTATGACAAAGCAGTCACTTTATTAGCTGTCCTTTTTGCCTTATCCTATATTTGGATTATTGCCCTAATTTTATTTGGTCTCTTTAGTCCTTGGGTACTGATTGTGTTATGCAGCATTAAAAAGCCAATTCAAGCTATTATCGGTTTTAAAGGAGACCGCAGTCAAACACCTGTTGCAATGAAATCCACTGCATTAACGAACACATTATTTGGTTTTTTTCTATCCATCGGGTTGATACTCCAATACTTGACTTTATAAAAACGGTATTAAAAAAGGTAAAAAGTGCTGGTATTCAGCATTTTTTACCTTTTTTATTGTGTTAAAGCTAATTGTTGATTTTGATACTTTGTTGATTGGAGCGGAAAGCGTGAGACTCCTGCGGGAAAAGCGAGTCAAAGGGAGAGCCCACAAGCGCACAGCGCCGAGGAGGCTCCCGGACTGCCAATGCCTCTCGCTGCAATCAACAGGCAAGTTTAACACAGCCATGATTTAAGAGGCTTTCTGCTTTCCATTTTCGTAAATATTAATGCCTGCTTCATTTAACATCCATTCAATATGAACGCCATATCCACTCGTTGGATCATTAACAAATACATGTGTAACAGCTCCAATTACTTTGCCGTCTTGAATGATCGGACTTCCACTCATTCCTTGCACGATTCCGCCAGTTTTTTTCAATAATTCTTTATCAGTTACTTTAATAACTAATCCTTTTGTTGCAGGGAATTTCTGCGGAATAGAACTAACTACTTCAATATCAAATAACTTTACTTGATCATTATCCACTACAGTTAATATTTGTGCTGGACCTTCTTTCACCTGATCTGCTAAAGTAATCGGCATTGGAGTATCCATTATGCCATTAGACATTTCTTTATTTAGTTCGCCAAAAATCCCGAAAGGACTATTTGTCGTAATATTCCCAATCACTTCTTTATCTGAGGAAAAACGGGCTAATTTTTCACCTGGGTTTCCACTGCTTCCTTTTTCAATGCTTGTTACAGTAGAACGTACAATCTCTCCGTCATCTACTACAATTGGTTTTTTCGTATCCATATCGGAAATAACATGTCCTAAAGCTCCATATTTTTTTGTTTCTGGATGATAAAACGTCATAGTTCCAATACCTGCAGCTGAATCCCGAATATATAATCCTAATTTATAGGAATTTTCACCTTTTTCTTTTAAAGGTAAAAGTTTTGTTTTTATTTGTTTATTATCTCTAATAATCGTTAAATTTAATGCATCTCCTGAATTTCCTGCACTTTGTACAAATGGAGCAACATCTGACATTTTTTCGATTTCTTTTCCATTGATTTCAGTAATCAAATCGCCTACTTTAATCCCTGCTTTATCTCCTGGGGATTCTTTGCCTTCTTCTGTATTCACTTGATGATGACCTACAACTAATACGCCAACTGTATTTAGTTTTACACCGATGGACTGTCCACCAGGGATTACTTTAAAATCTTTTAATACATTCACATCCACTTTTTTTATCGGAATGCCTGCAAGCTCTAATACCATTTCATTTTTGCCATTTTCTTCACCATGTAAAGAAAAGATATGTTCATCCTGACTTAAAGCTATAACAGAATTGTCATCTGTTAACTGCGCTGTAGCAGGAATTGCAGACATAGAGATTTCTGCATTCTGCCCTTCAAAAAGAGTGATGCTTTTTGGTATATGAAGATATGCTCGAAAGGAATTACTAAAACATAAAGAAATTAATGAAACAAGGAGAATTCCACCAATTATTTTTCTAAGGAAGTCTTTTTTCAAACCACTCACTCTCCTCGCTTCTTGTTCACCATGATTATTGGCTACATATATAACTTTGCCTTCATGAAGATCAATTATTACTTGAAAAACTATAAAAAACCTACCCACTTTGGATAGTAATAGAAATTTTTTAAATGGGATATATCTGAAACATCTTCAAACCAAAGTTTGTTTATTTATACCAATTCATTATTTCCAAAAAATGAATAAAACATAAAAATTGATTCAAAATAAAAATGAAATACATCAAAAATAAATAATAAAAACCTCTGATTTACAGAGGTTTTTATTATTTATTCTTTATTCTTAGCTTTTTGCGCTAATTTTAACAGCTCTTTTGCATGCTTTTTTGTTAATTCCGTTATTTCTGCTCCCGAAATCATCCGTGCAATTTCTTTCACTTTATCATGTTTTGATAATGGACAAACAGTTGTCGAGGTTCTGCCATCCTGAATGTTTTTTGCAATAAATAAATGCGTATCAGCTATTGCAGCTACTTGGGGCAAATGCGAGATGCAAAGTACTTGTGAATCGAAAGAAACATTCGCAATTTTTTCAGCAATCGCTTGAGCCACTCTACCGCTTACCCCTGTATCCACTTCATCAAAAATTATCGATGTAATGCCTTGGTGCTTGGAAAAAATGCTTTTTAACGCGAGCATCATTCTCGATAATTCTCCGCCTGATACAATTTTTGATAAAGGTTTTAATGGTTCACCTGGGTTTGTGGAAATATAAAATTCTACTTCATCTACACCATTTTTTGTTATATTGTCTTCAGCTGATATAAACCTTACTTCAAAAACAGTTTTTTCCATATATAGCTCTTTTAATTCTTTATGAATATCATCTGTCAACCGCTCTGCTGCTTGTTTTCGCAATGAGGTTAACTCATTTGCTTGCACGATTAAATCTTTATGGATGCTTGCTAGTTCTTTTTCTAGTTTCTCTATATGTGTTTCTTTATTTTGTAATGTCTCTAGCTCTTCTTCTATTTTTGCCGCATATTGCACAATCTCGTCTACCGTTTTTCCATATTTTCGCTTTAGCATGTTTATTTCATTTAAACGGGTTTCTATTTGATTTAAACGCTCTGGATCATATTCTAGAAAATCTAAGCTGCTGCGGAGTTTACTGGCAACATCTTCTAACAGATAATAGCTGTTAGACACCGATTCAGCCATCTCTTTATATTCTGTATCTAAACTAGCAGCTTCTTCTAAGTGCCCCATTACTTCGCCAATCCAGTCTAATCCTTTTTGATCTCCTTTTAACGCAGTGTAGCCCGTTTGAATGCTATCAAAAATACGTTCAAAGTTTAACAGCCTTTTTCTTTCTTCCAGTAGTTCTTCATCTTCATTTTTTTGCAAATTCGCATTTATAATCTCACTATGTTGAAATTGCAATAAATCCAATCGTTGAGCCATTTGCTGTTCATTTTCCGTTAAATTCAACAGCTTTTTATTTGTTTGATTATAAGAACGATATATATGTTCATACTTTTTAAACACTGGTGATATAACTTCCATTGCAAATGTATCTAATAGCGCTAGATGCTTTGTTTCATCCATCAGTTCTTGATGTTCATGCTGACCATGAATATCAATTAAGCTTGAGCCGATTTCCCGTAATATGGATATAGTAATCAGCTTCCCATTAATTCTACAAACACTTTTTCCGGATATAGAAATATCTCTTCTTAATATAATAGTACCTTCTTCAATATCAATTCCACATTCCTGCAGCTTGCGAAAACAGGGATGTCCCTCATCGATATAAAATAACCCTTCAATCTCTGCTTTATCTTCTCCATGACGAACAAATTCATAAGAACCTCTTCCTCCTACTAAAAGATTAATGGCATCGATGATAATCGATTTTCCTGCACCAGTTTCTCCTGTTAGCACCGTTAATCCTTTAGTAAAAGAAATAGCCAGACTTTCAATTATTGCAAAATTTTTAATGGATAATTCACTTAACAAAAGATGTCACCTCTTTTAAAGCATATCAAGAAAACGATTTGTTATCGTTTTTCCGTCCTCTGTCGTTCTGCAAATGATTAAACATGTATCATCTCCACAAATCGTCCCTAAAATTTCATCCCAGTCTAAATTATCAATTAAAGCCCCAATAGCTTGTGCATTTCCTGGAAGGGACTTTAATACTAATAAATTTTCTGCTGAATCTATTTTTACAAAAGAGTCCACCATGATTCTTTTCAGCTTTTGCAGCGGATTAAATCGTTGATCTGCAGGCAAACTGTATTTGTATCTTCCATCTATCAACGGGACTTTTACTAAATGTAATTCTTTAATATCCCTGGATACGGTCGCTTGTGTTACATTAAAGCCTGCATTCTTTAACTCATCCACTAATTCATCTTGTGTTTCTATTTCATTATTTGTTATGATTTCACGTATTTTTATATGCCTCTGGCCTTTATTCATTCTTTTCACCCTTTAAATAATAATTGCACTGTTGTTTTTTGCTCTACCTTTATTTCGCTGTTTTTTGACAAAAATCCTCTTTATTCTTTTCATTGTATATTTATTAATGAATATTATACATGTTTTTTCATTTAATTTTATGTATTGCAAAAAGGAATAAGTAAAAGCTTATTCCTCAGAGTGTCGAAAAAGTAAGACTACAAACTTTCAGGCTGATTGAAAACGTTTGTCTATCGAGGAACGACCCTTTTTGAGGAGCGGCGGCTAACAGGATGTTGGTCAGAACGACGTTGCAACAGGACGTTGCGAATTTAGTCGTTCATCCTCTTTTACCGGGTAATGAGCACCGCAAAAAACGGGGAGTGACAAAGAGAGCGAACGTTTTTCAACAGCCTGAGGAATAAGTAAAAGCTTATTCCTCAGAGTGTCAATAAAGCTTATTCTTCTTCTTTTTCCTTTTTAGATTTCAATTCTTCATGCGCTTGATCAACCGTTTCTTTAATAGGGTATGTCTTTTCCTGTACGGCCATCGACTGCTCGGCATCCCAATGCAAATGAAGCAAAAACTCAATATTTCCATCTCCGCCTGTTATAGGAGAAAATGACATATTTTTCACTTCATATCCTTCATTTACTGCAAAATCAATTATTTTTTCTAATACTGCTTCATGTACTTTACGGTCTCTCACAATGCCTTTTTTGCCAACTTGTTCACGGCCAGCCTCAAACTGTGGTTTTACAAGGGCAATGACATCACTTTTAGGCACTAGAAGTGTCTTTAATACGGGCAGTATTAATTTTAATGAAATAAAGGAAACATCAATGGACGCAATATTTGGCATTTCTCCTGCTAAGTCGGCAGGTGTAACATATCTGAAGTTTGTTCTTTCCATTACATGAACCCGTTCATCCTGTCTTAACTTCCATGCAAGCTGGTTATAGCCGACATCAACCGCATAAGACATTTTCGCTCCATTTTGCAAGGCGCAATCGGTGAATCCACCTGTGGAAGAACCGATATCAAGCAGTACTTTATTTTCCATATTTACATCAAATACTTGAAGTGCTTTTTCTAGTTTTAATCCGCCTCGGCTAACATATTTTAACGCTTTTCCTTTTACTGTTAAGGTTACATCACTGCTGATTTTTTCCCCTGGCTTATCTAATCTTGTTTCTTGACAATAAACAATGCCAGCCATAATCGCTCTTTTTGCTTTTTCCCTTGTTTCAAATAATCCTTGTTCTACTAATAAAACATCTACACGTTCTTTCTTCATCCTGTTTTTATGCCCTTTTTTGTTTTTTTCTTGCAATAGTTGCAATTCTTTTTACTACTTCTTCTGTATTAAAGTTGATTTCATTTAAAAGGGAAGTTACATCTCCATGTTCAATAAATTCATCTGGAATTCCCATTCGATCAATCACACTAGAAACAAATCCTTGCTCATGTGCAAATTCTAATACATAACTTCCAAATCCACCTTGAAGAACCGCTTCTTCAATCGTTAAGATTGGCATTTGCATGTTTAATAATTCAAACAGCATTTTTTCATCCAACGGTTTAATAAATCTTGCATTGATTATTTTTACAGATACCCCTTGCTTTTCTAACATGCTGCTCGCCTGCAAGGCCATTTCAATGGTTGTGCCGAATGTTAAAATAGCTGCATCTGTTCCCTCTTTTACTACTTCCCATGATCCGATTGGAATGGTTTTTAATGTTTTATCCATTTTAACACCTAACCCGTTGCCTCGAGGAAAACGCATCGCAATGGGACCATCATTATATTGAATAGCGGTATGAACCATATGCTGACCTTCGTTTTCATCCTTTGGCATCATCAACACTAAATTAGGCATATGACGTAAAAAGGCAATATCATAAACACCTTGATGTGTTTCTCCATCAGCGCCGACTAAACCAGCTCGATCAATGCCAATAAACACATTTAATTTTTGGCGACAAACATCATGAAGCACTTGATCATAAGCTCTTTGAAGGAAAGTAGAATAAATCGCCAAAAACGGCTTCATTTTCTGTGTTGCAAGACCGGCAGCCAAAGTTACAGCATGCTGTTCGGCAATTCCGACATCCAACATACGGTCTGGGAACTCTTTCGCAAAGCTTTCTAATTTTGACCCGACAGGCATAGCAGGTGTTATCGCAACAATTCTTTCATCTTTACGCGCTAATCGCAATACAGTATCACTTACCAACTTACTCCAAGCTATCGGTGGATTAATCGGTTTAATTAAATCACCTGTTTCAATTTTATAAGGCCCTGTTCCATGCCATGTACCAATTTTATCTTTTTCAGCAGGAGAAAAACCTTTTCCTTTTTTGGTAAGAACATGCAATAATACCGGTCCTTCTGTTTTTTTCGCATAATTTAATTGTTCAATTAAGTCTTCATAATTATGTCCATCTACTGGCCCCAAATACGTAAAACCTAATTCTTCAAAAAACACACCTGAAACAAGTAAATACTTTAAACTGTCTTTTATTCTTTCTGCTGTTGCTGCAAGCTTGCCGCCGACAGCCGGTATTTTTTTCATAAGCATTTCTAATTCATCTTTTACCCATTGGTATTTGCCAGCTGTTCTTAATCTGCCTAAAACTTGATGCAGTGCTCCTACATTTGGAGCAATCGACATTTCATTATCATTTAAGATGACAATCATATTCTTTTTTTCATCGCCAATATGGTTCAATGCTTCTAGTGCCATTCCACCTGTTAACGCACCATCCCCAATAATTGGAATAATATAAGAATCTTCTTTTTTTAAATCTCTGGCAACTGCCATGCCCATTGCAGCAGATAAGGAAGTAGAGCTATGGCCAGTTTCCCATACATCATGTTCACTTTCATTCATTTTAGGGAATCCAGATAAGCCTTTATATTGTCGCAGCGTATTAAAATCTTTTGCACGTCCAGTTAATATTTTATGCACATAAGATTGATGGCCTACATCCCAAATCATTTTATCTTTTGGACTATCAAAACATTTATGCAAAGCAATCGTCAGTTCAACAACGCCCAGATTTGGACCAATATGTCCTCCAGTCTCTGACAGCTGATTGATTAAAAAATGACGAATATCTTCACTTAGTTCTTCCAGCTCCTCAATCGATAATGTTTTTAAAAAAGATGGATTCTTTATAGACAATAAATCCATTTTTAACAACTCACTTTCCTCTTGTAATAAAGCGTCCATATATCATGTTCATAGTACGTCTTCAAAAAGGTAACAAATTAACAGTACGCCAACAAAGAGTTTCGCCACTTATCATTTGGTGCCTTTTTGAATATCCTCTTATACAGGATCTATTTATTAATAACTTCCCTTTTGTTATTTCAATTAATTATTCGTCCTTTAACAATACCGCATTTTTAACTTGAATCCTAATTTTACTACACTAAATATGTATTATACCATTGTATTCACCTAACAGTAAGTCATTTCCTATGAATCAAAAGAAAAAGAAAGGAACTGGAACGTACTCAGGCTGGAATGTTCTATTTATATTTTTTCGACACTCTGTGTACAGTAATGTACTATTCTTTATTTTAGTTGTTTTTAAACAGATATATGAAGAAAATATAACGCCTACAAAAAAAGATGATCAGCTTAGTTGTTCAACACTATTGCTTCTTTACAAAAATCTCTCCGCAAACAAACGAATGAATCGCTTTTTGTGGAGAGATTTTTTCCTTGTATCTGTATATATGATTTGACATCCTCCCCCACCTAAAATCTTAACGTTTTTTGAGGAAGGGGATTCCAAAGGGATTTCACTGCGTTACAAACCGTCAGTGCCTTTGGTGTTACCGTTACTTCCTCCCATTCCGCACGTTGTTTCCAACAACAAAGAACGGTAGGGAATCATCAGTTAGGTGTACAGCTCAGTCAGGAGCCTTGTAAAGGACATTAAATCCTTTACAGCGGTTTTAAGCCGCAGTTATATCTTTTGATGGTCGTGTAGAAATAACAAAACTTGCATTGACATCTGCATTTTGTTTATGTCCACACGAACATGTATACAAAGAGCCTCGACGGTTCTTTTTTTGTGTATGTCCACATATGGAGCATTCTTGACTCGTTTTGTACGGATCTACTTTTTGCACTTCCAGCTCGGCTAATTGTGCTTTGTAGATAAGTTTTGTTTCTAAGTCAAAGAATGCCCAGGAATGAATATTTCTGTCGCTTTTTTTCCAATATTTTTTCATAGAACGAATAGAAGAGAGGTCTTCGATTTTAATGATAGAAGCACCACAATCTTTAGCAAACTGAACTATTTTCTTTGAGATGACATGATTCCAGTATTGAATGATACGTTGTTCTTTATTTTCTAATCGTTTCAACGCTTTCGTATTTTTCGCTTTTTGTAATTTTCTGCGAAGTTTAAAAAACTTCGTACGAATATGACCAACCTGTTTTCCGTTAAAATGAATATACTGACTTGTTTCCCTATCTCCGGCTACCGCAATATATTTTAGTCCTCTATCAACCCCAATAGATTTTGTACCTGTAGACTTTTTCTCTAATTCAAACGAAAGTGCAAAAGAAAAATACCATTTTCCTTTCTTATTGAACAATTGTCCGTTTCCCTTTTTTAATTTGGAGATATTATCATAGGATGTTTGAAAGAATGAAGAGTTTTTGTCCATTTCTCCCGTCAAAAGAAAACCAATCCAAAAAAGAGTATACGCATTGGTCTTTAAAGGAACGTATTTATCTATTGTAAGATTTCCCTTCTCCATTGTAGGAATTCCCAACTTAAGATAACCATTATCCTGTCTTAACCTCCAATTCTGGTTATTAAATAGAATGGATATTCTTCTGCGAAAAGAAGGAAAGCCTTTCGTTTTCTTATTCTTTTTCCAGTCTTCGTATCGACTAAGTGCCAGTTTTCTAGCTTCTTGAATGAGGGTAGAAGGAAGTTCAATAGGAGCTAATCTTTTATCTAATTCCGACTTTGTTACTGCAGGATTTTCTTTTTTGTATTGAATAGCTATATTACAAGCTTCCGAAAAGTTTTGTCGCATCATTTCATACATCTTTTCTTTCACTTTTGTTGGTTGAAACAAGGGCAGTTTAATCGTAATGGTTGGCATTTGTTTCACCTCCTTCTTTTGATAAGAATATTTTACCAAAACAAGAACAAGCGTTCCAGTTATATCTTCTTTTAAACAAAAAAAAGAAGGCGATTCATCTCCCACCTACTCTCTTCGTTCCTTGAGGAAGGAGTCTTCTCGCTCAACTATGATAAATAATTAATTATTACGACGTGCAACTAAATCAGTAATCGCATCTAACAAGTCTGTTTCCAGCGTAAGCTCTTTTAAAATATTTTTCGCTTTCTCAATATGGATTTCCAGCTCTTTTTTTGCCCCTGTCAACGTTAATAACGCAGGATACGTACTTTTTTGATTATTTTCATCACTGCCAACAGGTTTACCGATAAGTTCTTCATCGCCTTCAAGATCTAAAATATCATCTCTTATTTGAAAAGCCAACCCTAGATGGTGAGCAAAATCAGTTAACTTCTCTATTTGCTTATTATCCGCTTTACAAAGAATCGCACCTGTTATGACGCTTGCGATCAATAATTTTCCTGTTTTATGTATATGAATATATTCTAATTCTTGTTGGTTAAGCTTTTTCTCTTCGCCTTCCATGTCTGCCACTTGTCCGCCAACCATACCTTCAGGACCGGCAGCTTTTGAAATAACCTCTATCACCTTTAATTTAACATCTGCAGAAATAGAGTCATCTTGCATTTGCGCTATTAATTGAAAGCTATAAGTTAAAAGCGCATCTCCAGATAAGATAGCCATTGCTTCTCCAAATACTTTATGATTTGTCGGCATCCCTCTTCGTAAATCATCATCATCCATACTTGGCAAATCATCATGGATAAGGGAATACGTATGAATCATTTCTAACGCTGCAGCAGGAAAAATTCCTTTTTCAGGATTTTCTCCAAAAGCATTCATGGTGGCGAATAATAATAATGGACGAATGCGCTTTCCACCAGCACTAAGTGAATAATGCATGGATTCTTTTATAATAGATGGTGCTGAAAGTTTATCTACACTTTCTTTTAACAGTTTTTCTAACAATGTTTTATATTTTGCTGCAAAAGAGTCCAAGGAAATAGGCTGCAAAATATTATTCCTCCTCTGACATGGAAAAAATCTCTTTTTGTCCGTTTTCCAGCATAATTTCAGCAAGCTGTTCTTCTACATTTTTCAGTTTATCGTGACAAAATTTTGAAAGTTCCATCCCTTTTTTATATGTATTTATTGCTTCCTCTAATGGTACATCTCCTTCTTCTAGTTTATCTACTATTTTTTCTAATTCATCCATTGCTTCTTCAAACGAAAGCGTTGTTTTTTCTGCCACTATTAATCACTCCTTTATAGATATAACCTTTGCATCTACCGAACCATCCGCTAGCTTTACTTCTATCGTATCATTTTCCTTTACTTGGTGAACGCTACTAATTAATGTCCCACCTTTTAAATAAGCGACATTATATCCCCTTTCCATAATTTTCAAAGGGCTTAACGCATCCATCGTTCCAATCATGGACTGAAATGCTTGTTGTTTTTGCTGATAAATAAGCGCGATATTTCTTTTTAGATTCTTTTCTAATAAGGCTAAGTCTTTTTCCGCTTTATTTACTAATTCATGTGGATGATTTCGCTCCAACTGTTTTGTCAACTGATTTAATTTGTCTGTTTTTGACTCGGATAATTTGTTTATATGACGCAACAGCTGCTCCTTTTGCTTATCTAACTGCTCCATCTTTTGTTCAAACAACACTTTTGGATATCGAAATGCATAAGATTTTTTCAAACGATTTAATCGTATTCGTCGATGTTCTATTTTTTCTTTCATTGCCCGTATTAATCTTGTTTTTCTTATCATAATTCGTTCTAGCACATCTTCTAAATTAGGTACAGCTAATTCTGCAGCACCCGTTGGTGTTGGAGCACGTAAATCTGCGACAAAATCTGCAATCGTAAAATCTGTTTCATGACCAACTGCTGAAATAATGGGAATGGCAGAAGTATAAATCTCTCTTGCAACCGCTTCTTCATTAAAAGCCCAAAGTTCCTCAATCGAGCCGCCACCTCTACCAACAATTAATACATCAATAGACGGTTCTTGCATTAAATTTGCTTTTGTAATGGCATTTACGATGGAAGGGGCTGCTGTATCTCCTTGTACGAGGGCAGGGAATAGAATGACTTTTGCTATCGGATACCTTCTTTTAATTGTGGTGAGAATATCACGAATAGCTGCGCCGGTTGGTGACGTAATCACACCAATTGTTTTTGGGTATTTAGGAATGGATTTCTTGTAGTCTGGTGAAAATAAACCTTCTTGTTCTAATTTTGCTTTAAGTTGTTCATATGCTAAATATAAATCACCAATACCATCTGGTTTCATTTCTTCTACATACATTTGATATTGCCCACTAGGCTCATAAACGGTAACACTTGCCTTTATTAATACTTTCATGCCGTTTTCCGGCATAAATTTCATCGCTTGGTTATTTCGCGCAAACATAATAGCCAATATTCTTGCTTTATCGTCTTTTAATGTAAAGTACATATGCCCACTGCTATGTTGTTTAAAGTTGGATAGTTCTCCTTTTACATATACATGATGCAAATGAGGATCTGCATCAAATTTTCTTTTTATGTATTTCGTTAAAGCTTGTACAGATAAATACTTTGACTCCATCGTAATACTACTCCTTGTTCAGGATTAGAAAGGAACAATGGATAGCCCCATTATTCCCTTCTCTAAACCAGACCGAAAAACTATTGATTTTGTTTCATTTTGGATAATACGCCATTAATAAATTTGCTGGATTTATCGTCTCCGTACAGCTTGGCAATTTCTATTGCTTCATCAATTACGACGTTTGCCGGGACATCCTCTGCATTATATAATAGTTCAAAAGTCGCTAATCTTAATATATTTCTATCTACATTTGCGATTCTTTCTATCGTCCAATTTTCTAAATATTTTTTTATTGTTTCATCGATTTTATGCTGGTGCTCGATAACGCCATCTACAAGTTTTACTAAGTAAGCATCTCTTTTTTCCCCTTCTAAAACATGTTGAATGGCTTCTTCTTTTTCTGTTTTACTAAGGTCGATTTGAAATAATGCTTGTAATGCTTTTTCTCTTGCCGTTCTTCTTTTCATTTATTGTCTTAAGCTCCTTTAAAATCTTCACAGTTTATAATAACTATCATACAGCAGGAAGTCTGTAAACTGCTTTTCTATACATTTCACAAAGAAATCTCTAGCTATGTCATTTGCTTTTATAAACGCTCTTTTCGTATAGATTGTTGTTATTTAACCAGTGCTTCAGCCATGTTTATTATTTTATTCAAAAACAACAAACTTTTAGAATACATCCTTTATAAAAAAATAATAGCATAAATAAGAAGAAACTTCTATGTACTCTCTTTCCTTTTTCCTATGAAAAAGAAGGCAGATAATGTTCAAAAAAACAAAAGACTGACTCATGGAAAAAAGGCTCCTTTGTGTTTCACCAAACAGCTAATATGCTGTTTGGTGAAACATATGCCTATCCCCGAGCAGTCTTTTCAATAAATTTATTAAATTTCCTGATCATATTCTGATTCAGTTGCTTTTGCTGTTTCAAACTGAATTCCGACAACATGAATATTTACTTCTTCCGCAACTAAAGCTGTCATATTAATGAGTGTTTGACGAATATTATCTTGAATTTGTTGGGCAACTTGTGGAATGGATACACCAAAATTCAATACGCAGTACACATCCACTTTAATGCCTTCTTCTGTTAATTCTACTTTCACACCTTTGTTATGAAGTTTTTTTCCTAATTTCTCTACCACACCAGCTGCAAAATTGCCTCGCATTTGCGCAACGCCTTCTACTTCTGATGCAGCAATTCCTGCTATTACTTCAATTACTTCTGGTGCAATTTCTACTTTGCCCAAACCATCATGTTCTTGATTCATTTCTAGAATAGTCGTTTCTGTCATCATAAATTCCTCCTTCTATTCCTCTGATTTCATCAAATCATACATCTCTAAAAATTTTGTGTTGAAATTACCTTCCACAAACTTTTCATGATTAAGGAGCTTCAAATGAAATGGAATGGTTGTGTGAACACCTTCAATTACAAATTCACTAAGAGCCCGTTTCATACGAGATATAGCTTCTTCTCTTGTACTTCCATACGTGATAACCTTTGCGATCATACTATCATAGTATGGAGGAATAGAATAACCTGGATATGCTGCCGAATCGATTCGAACCCCTAAACCTCCTGGTGGAAGATACATATTGATTTTTCCTGGTGAAGGCATAAAGTTTTTCGCAGGATTTTCCGCATTTATTCGACATTCAATTGCCCAACCAGTAAATGTAACATCCTTTTGTGTTATTTCCATTGGTTTTCCTGATGCAACTAGTATTTGTTGTTTTATCAAATCAATACCAGTAACCATCTCTGTAACTGGGTGTTCTACTTGAATCCGCGTATTCATTTCCATAAAATAGAATTCTTGCTGACGATAATCATAAATAAATTCTACTGTACCTGCACCAGTGTAATTAACCGCTGCCGCAGCTTTTACTGCAGCTTCTCCCATTTTACTACGCATTTCTTCAGTAATAACAGGTGATGGCGTTTCTTCTAATAACTTTTGCAGCCTTCTTTGAATAGAGCAATCTCTCTCACCTAAATGTATAACATGGCCATAGTTATCTGCAAGAACTTGCACTTCGACATGACGAAAATCTTCAATAAATTTCTCTAGATAAACACCTGCATTTCCAAATGCAGTAAGCGCTTCTTGTTGTGTTATTTTAATCCCTTTAACAAGCTCTTCTTCTGTTTTTGCCACACGGATTCCTTTTCCGCCGCCCCCAGCAGTTGCTTTAATGATAACAGGATAGCCAATTTTTTGCGCTAATGCCATTCCTTCTTCTATATCTTGAATAATTCCTTGTGATCCAGGTACAATTGGCACGCCCGCTTCTCTCATCGTTTCTCTAGCAATATCTTTTGTTCCCATTTTATTGATTGCTTCTGGACTTGGACCAACAAATGTAATATTACAGTCTCTGCATAATTCAGCAAAGTCAGCATTTTCTGCCAAAAATCCGTAACCTGGATGTATAGCATCACTGCCTGTTAACGTTGCTACGCTTATTATGTTAGTAAAATTCAAATAGCTGTCTTTCGATGCAGTAGGTCCAATACAGTATGCTTCATCTGCAATTTGGACATGCAGTGATTCTTTATCAGCTTGTGAGTAGACAGCGACGGTTTCTATATTTAGTTCACGACATGCTCTTATAATACGAACAGCAATTTCCCCTCTGTTTGCAATTAACAGTTTTTTAATCATTGGTTAATCCTCTCTTTATTAAGCCTTTACTAAAAATAATGGTTCTCCATACTCAACAAGTTCCCCATCTTTAACAAGAATTTCGACAATTTCACCGTCAACTTCTGCAGTGATTTCATTAAATAATTTCATCGCTTCCACTATACATACAACAGAATCTTTATTGACTTTATCGCCTACTTTTACATATGCATCGGTATCAGGCGAAGAAGACTGATAAAAAGTCCCTACCATCGGAGATGTGATTTTATGTAAGTTTTCATCAGATGGTGCAGCAGCTTTTTCTGTGGATGCTGGTGCAGTCTCCACTGCTTGTGGACTTGGTGCTTGCGTTTGTGTGCTAGTACTTTGTACTGGTGCAGCCATTACCACTTGCCCATTATTTTTTTTAATTTCAATCTTCATTCCACCTTGCTCATACGAAAAATCATTAATTGTAGATTCATCTATCACTTTTATTAATTCTTTTATGTCTTGTATTTTAAACATTATCAAAAACACTCCTTAAATCATTTCATTTATGACTAGATACTAATATCATACGATAAGACCTTATTACAGTTCAACATTCTTCTTGCACGAATAGGCGTATTCCTTTTTTTCTGACTTTTCTGGTTATGTATCGTATCTTTTATGTCTGCCCTTCTATCATACCATTTTCCCTTTAAAATAACTAACTGTTGCTTATAAGAAAAGCGCAGGCGTCTTGCTCAGCCCCGAAGAAAAATGTTCTCTTGACTCAAAAAGTGTTTTTTACTTTTAGAGGCATGGGGTTATTTTTCACAAGAGCTAGGCGCTGGAGCTAGACACTAAACTAGGTTCGAAATTTTATACTTTCTTATCTTATAAGAGAAGCGCAAGCGCCTTGACCAGCCCCGAAGAAAAAGTTTTTCTTGGCTCAAAAAGTGTCTTTTACTTTTAGAGACAAGAGGTTATCTTTCAAAGGGGCTAGGCGCTGGAGGTAGACACCAGTCTAATTTCAAAAAGTTTATACATTTTTTTGTTTTTTCTTAATATTGCCCGCTTTTAAGTTTTCTACTATTTTTTACTCGATAAAAAATATGGCAGAAAGAAGAAACCACTTCTTTTCTGCCATCTAAACTGTTTTATTTACTTGGATCGAATTTAACTGCTACATAAGCTCCTGGCTGTTCTAAATTTTTGCGAACTAATTGTATAATATCGTTTGCTGCTTCTGGTGAAAGTTTATCTGCTTTAACCGTAACATTAACGACACCATCTACTGATCGAACTAGTACATCATCATAATTTTCTGCTTTTATCATCGTTTCCAACACTTTTTCCTTATCCGCTAAATCTCTTAATTTTTCAATTTTATCTTGGGCTGCACTTTTTTCTTCTGCCGTAGATTCAGCTGAACCCATTACATCTGTAAGCTTTTCTTCGTCAGCACTTCTTTTATCTTGCAAATCTAACCGCATTGACTCAAATACTTCATCCGAATCGACTGTAGAAACCGTACTTCCATCTTTTGCTTCTGCCTTCGCGTTTTCTTTATTGTCTGTTTTTGTTACCTTCGCGTTATCCTTTACATTTTCCGTTGTTTTTCCTTCTTCAACTGCAGCGAATTCATTCGTTTGTTCAGGTGAGGTAATATAATACACCGATAACACAACTACTAAACTTAACATCGTTAATAACCAGACAGTTTGTTTTTTTAATAGCATGAGAATATATCCCCCTTAATTTTGTTTTGGCATAACAGAAACTCGATGGCTTGGAACATCCAAAGCTCTTGTCACCGCTTCAATAATCATGCTTTTAATTTTTATATTTTCTGCACCTTTTGCCACGATGAGAACACCCCTTATCGTTGGTTTTTTCGTTTCTACCACTACTGGCACTTGTTTATCGCCATTTTGGACAACAACGAGCTGTTGTTCTGTAGAAGAATCTTCTACTTGTCTTTTTCCACCTTGTGGATCGGTTTCTTCCGTTGTTTGTGTTTGAGAGTTTGTATTTTTTTCATATACTTTTTTTTCAGTAGCATCGACATTGACATATACAGTTGCATCTTTTACCCCAACGATATGATTAATTGCTTCTTTTATTTGCGCTTTGTATGCTTCTTCATAATTGGTAATGCCACTGTTGTTTCCACCAGATTTTTGTCCAAATGTTTCTTCCGCCGCATTACCTGATGCTTCACTTGCATTGCTGAATGCTTGAACATCAGTTCGTGAGTTGTCTTTTCCAAACATATTGCTTAACAGCATAATTGCTGCCCCGAACAATACAATAATGATTAAATATTGCATTTTTCCTTGTTTCTTTCCCTCTGCTCCATCTTTTGTCATCCATTTCTTCAACCAGCTAATTGGACCTTTATCATTATCCATTTGCAGCATCCTCCCCTCCTTCAATAAGGATGTTGATATTACTGCTCGCAACATCCCATTTCTTTGCTAAAAAGGATGTAATATCTTTTGTATCAACTTGTATTGATTCATTATTTGATGGAAGAGGGTTTTGGGTATTAATGTCTACTTGTTCAATCACTTCCACAGCGCTTTCTGTTTCTTCCTGTTTTTTTAATGAAATAACAAGCTTATCTAAATTATCAGGAAAGCTTTTCGGATTATTTTTATCAACAGCTATATGGACTTTATCAATCTCTACTCCGTACTTTTCTATCAACTCCTTATTCGCATCCTCTTTCAATTGGACAGCCATTTTATTTAATGTATATTCATCTAATGAAGCTTGTATTTCTTTTTTCTGAAATTCCATTGAATTTTTTATATTTTTTTGTTCAGGTGTTTTCCAGGCGGCAGTTGCCATCACCTTGTCAAAATCACTTGTGAATAGCTTAAATACTGGCGTTAAGATCACACTAATCAGCAATAATCCTGCAACCATTTTTGCATATTTTTGAAAAGTCGAATTTGGCAAAAGCATATCAACAACTGTAGCCAATAAAACAAATAAGATAATATTGGTTACCCATTCGGTAATAAAACTCATTTGCTTGCCACCTTTCCTACTTCACCATCATCGTTAAATTTCCAGCTGCAATAATAACCGTTATACTTAAGAAAAACATGAGCGAAACAATCGCAAGGGCTGCAAAAACGTACATTATACTTTTACTAATAATATCCAGGCATGTGATAACAGGGCCTCCTCCTAACGGCTGTAATAACGCTGCTGCAAATTTATAAATAAAGGCAATCATTAATATTTTGACTGCAGGAAATGCTACAATGAAAAGCAATATCGCAACACCGGCAATGCCGACTGAATTTTTCAAAAGCAAACTAGCATTAATCACCGTATCTGCCGCATCGGTAAACATTCTCCCAATTACAGGGATAAAATTCCCTGTCACAAACTTTGCGGTTTTGAGGGTAATGCCATCGGTTATCGCCGTTGATGCTCCTTGAACGGATAAAACACCAAGAAACACGGTTAAAAACAAACCTAAAATTCCAATGCTAATATTTCGTAATAAATTAGCTAGCTGCGTCACTTTATATTGTTCTGACAAACTGCTGACAATATGGAGCAATGTCGATAAAAACAATAAGGGAAGGACAATATATTCAATCAACATTCCGCTTGTGTTCATTAAAAAAATGATAACCGGATGAAAAAAAGCTGCCGACACAACACCACCTGATGCAGCCATCAATGCCAACAGCAATGGTACGAGGGCTATAATAAATCCTGTCATCGTCGATATTGCGTCGCTGGCAAATGTAATGCTGACGTGAAAACTGTTTAACGCAATAATAATTAACACCATAAACACAATCGAATAAGCAACTTTGCTTATGGAGCTTTTCTCAAAAGAATTTTGCAATGTTTGTAAAAACATACTAAAAGTCGTTAACAAAATAAGCGACCCTAACAATTTGCCGTTTACAATAATCTCATGAAATGCAAATTTTACCATCCCGGAAAAAATCCCTTGTAAATCAATGGATTTTTCTCCTTTAATAAAATCATATAAACTGCCTTTTTGGCTTTCTGGTAAAAAACCGCCATATTCTTGTAAGATGTCTTGCCAAAAGCCTTTTAAATCATCTAAATTTAAATTCTCCACTTGAGAATCCACCATTTCCTGTGGATCTAATAGTTTGTTGTTCGAACTTGCTTCTTCCTCTTGAGGCGATGCTTGTACAGTTGGAATAAACAAAAAAAAGATCACTGCCATAAATAGTAGGACGACTTTAAGTTTCATTTTCATTTTTTCACCTCATAAGAAATGCGCAGCGCCTTGCTCAGCGCCGAAGAAAAATGTTCTCTTAACTCAAAAAGTGTTTTTTACTTTTAGAGGCAAGAGGTTATCTTTCACAGGGGCTAGGCGCTGGAGCTAGACACTAAACTAGATTTGAAATTTTATACTTTCTTATCTTTTAAGAAATGCGCAGGCGCCTGTGCATTTTATCTAATTCGGAATCATATTAATAATCGTTTCTACCAATACGGTTAAGATAGGGACCGCCATGGCAAGGATCAATATTTTCCCTGCGAGTTCAATTTTAGAGGCAATGGCACCTTGTCCAGCGTCTTTTGTTATTTGAACAGCAAATTCTGCAATATAAGCAATGCCGATTATTTTTAAAATGGTTTCTACATAAACCGTATTCACTTTTGCATTTAAAGCGATTTTTTCAATCATATGAATAATAGAAGCAATTTGATCTACTAAAAAAAGAAAAATGGTACATCCTACAAAGACAACGAGTAAAAAAGCGATATTTGGCTTTTGTTCTTTGATAACTAGAGCTAGAAATGTTGAGATTAGGGCTATTCCTACAATTTGAAGAATTTCAATGACGTTATCCTCCTTTACCCTTGAAATAAAAACACAGATTTAATTTTTTGAAACAAATCATCGACAATATTTGCCACTAGAAATAAAATATATATAAACCCAAATAGCGTAACCCATTGTGCATATTCTTTTTTGCCGACTTGATCGAGAATAGTGTGTAAAAAAGCGACAACGATTCCTACACCCGCTATTTTGAAAATAATATCGACCTCTAAACCCATCATTGTCTCCTCCTAAAACTACATCAATAAAATAATGATTAATAAGCCCGAAAGGATGCCTAAGCTTTTTAACATTTTTTCATATTTTGTTTGTATATCTCTTGCTTCAACTTCTTCTCTTTCTAGATGGGAAAGTGTTAACATAATTTGTTTTTGTTGAGAAAAACGATCATGTCGACCCAATGTTTCACCGAATTGCTTCATAATTTCTAACTCAGGCTGCTTCATCGCTGTTTTTTTCCATATATCTTCCAAACTGGTTGTCCAAGCGTTTTTTACCGTTGTTTCCTCATACGTTAATTTATGAGCAAAATGAGCAAAAAAAACCGATAATGGATTGCCTAATTGTTCAGCCAACCTTCTCGAAGCCTCATGTAAAGGGGTATGTCCATACATAATTTCTGCTTCTAAAGACTGCAGCGCTGATTTCAACTGTCTTAATTGTTTTGGTCGTTCACTTAACGCTTTAGATAGCTCCATTCCAGCCCAACTTGTGCTGGCAAAAATGATGATTGCACCTAGTATTTTTAACAAGATGTCACCTTCATTTCCCGCACGATTACTTTCCCGAGATTATTTTTTATGGCGCTGACTGTTCCAGGACCATGCAGTCTGTTTAATTCAATAAAACGTTCAAACAGCCCCATTTTCATTATTTGCTTTAATGTTGGTCTATTTTGAATTTCTTCTACTGTTCTTCCATGTGTTGTCATGATTAACTGGATTCCTGCATTTACTGCTTCCAAAATCGCATCTTCATCCTCTGTTCGTCCAATTTCATCAACGATCAAGACATCAGGGCTCATAGAACGAATCATCATCATCATGCCTTCCGCTTTTGGACATGCATCCAGAACATCTAACCGAGGTCCAAATGTCATTTGTGGAACGCCGTTTATACATCCGGCTATTTCGGATCTTTCATCGACAATGCCAACCTTCATTGCTTTTATATTATTTTTTTTATCCCCTGTTGAGATAAACCGAGCAATATCACGTAAAAGAGTCGTTTTTCCCGTTTGCGGCGGACCGATTATCATCGTATGAAACCATTTATTTTTATCATGCAAAAATGGAATAAAGGATTCTGCAAGGCCAATTTTTTCTTTTGCGATTCGAATATTAAAGGAAGCTACATCACTTATCGCTTTTACTTTACTGCCTTCTAAGACAACTTTTCCTGCAAGTCCAACCCGGTGTCCACCTTCGATTGTGATATAACCCCGTTTTAATTCTTCTTCCATCGTATAAACAGAATATTGACTAATCTTGTTTAATAAATGAATACAATCTTCTCTAGTTACAATCCGTGAAAAAAAATAAGGATTGCCATTTATACATACTTCTAATGGACGTTCCATACGAATTCTTATTTCTTCCATGTTCTCTCTTTCGGATGGAGGGATTGTGAGAACTTGGTCGGAAATTGTTTTAGGCAAAAATGAATAGATGGAATTCACAAACTTTTCCTCCTTATAATTAGATGGTTGTCCAACATCATTACGTTAATTGGATGTTCAAAGAGCAAGCCAACGAAGAGAACCTCCGCTTATCATTTGGTCACATTTTGACAACCTCTATTAGAATGTATGCATAGAAAAACGATTTATTCCACCCGCTTTACCAAATTATTGGTCATTTAAAATTGGAGGTGTAAAAGGAGGAACTCTTTCAAAAACTAATAAAAAAAGTACAACTAGTAAAACGGAGGAAATGATCATGAAAAAAATAATCATCAGTTTTTTATTTATTGAGCTTTTTTTTATTCCATTTAATCTTGCAACAGCAGCGGAACAAAGGATCAAGCCGAAAAATATTATTTTTTTAATTGGAGACGGAATGGGATTAGGGCAAATCGAAATTGCCAGAACCTTTGAATATGGGAAGGAAGGAAATTTATTTCTAGAAAGCTTGCCATATACCGCACTCGCTCATACTTATTCTGCCAATAACAAAGTAACAGACTCTGCAGCAGGCGGAACAGCGCTTGCTATTGGAAAAAAAACAAATAATGGCATGATCGGTGTCACAGCTGATGGAAAAACATCACCCAGCATTTTGGACGTTTTTAAAAAAAATGGTTTAAAAACAGGAATTGTAACAACCAATTCAGTGACGGATGCTACTCCTGCCAGTTTTACAGCAAGCGTAAAAAATAGATGGACAGGACAAAAGGAGATTGCCAAACAGCAATTGAGAAACAAGGTTGATGTCATCCTTGGAGGTGGGCAAAAATATTTCACCACTACCAATACACATGGAACAAAACTTCTTGATCAATACAAACAGGCCGGATATGAATACGTTACAACGGCCAAGGAACTTCAAAATGCAAACAGCGGAAAACTAATAGGTCTATTTGGACCAAAACACTTAAACTTTAAACTCGATCGAGATGATGTAAAAAGCCAAGAACCTTCTTTATCCGAAATGGCCGCTAAAGCCTTAGAAACGCTTTCAAAAGACAATAAAGGCTTTTTTACGATGATAGAAGGAGCAAGGATCGATCAAGCATCCCACGCTGGTGATATTACAAGTATATGGAAAGAAACAATCGAATTTGATGAAGCAGTAAAATATTGTGTGAAGTGGGCAAAAAACCACCCAGATACATTAGTTGTCGTTGCAGCTGACCATGAAACAATGGGTGTATCGGCAACGGAACCAATGGATGTGACAGAGTTAAAGAAAATTACCGTTACCCCACATTATATGGCCAGTCAATTACAAAAAAATCCAACAGGTAACGGGTTTACGAATGATAGCATTAAACATGTTTTTCAAAAATATGCCCATATTACGTTAACGAACAAGGATGTTGCGTCCTTTAATTCCCAGACAATTCCTTCAACTGGACAAGTATATCCAGAACAGCATGTAGCATGGGAAATTGGCAATATCATTGCAAAACATTATCATGCAGGAATATTAGATCGCTCTACAGAAGAGCTCAGCAGTACAGGTGGACATACAAGCAATATGATCCCTGTTTTCGCCTATGGAACAGGAGCGGAGAATTTTCATGGCGTTATCGATAATACAGATATTCCCAAAATGCTTGTTCATTTAATGGGCTATTCTTTTTAGCAAGACTGCCCTGAAAAGAAGTTCCGCAGCGTGAATACACTACGCTTTCCGCGGGCGGGCATCGAGCCGTTTCGTCGTTTTGCTCCGACTCTTGCGGAAAAATATACAAAATTTCGTATTGATAGGGAAATATCCAAGCCTCCATTTACCATTTGCATATACTGTATGGAGGTGATTTATATATGTTTATTATGCCAACAACTGCAACTACCATCAGTAATCCATTTCAAATAACAGGCACACATAAACATTATGGCATTGACTTCGCCCAAAACGGAACAAACAATATTTATGCAAGCGCTGATGGTACGGTATCTCAATCTTTTTATTCGAACAGCTACGGAGAATGCATTATGATCCTACACAATATTAATGGACAAGTTTATGAAACAGTGTACGCTCATTTACGAAAAGGTACGCGGAAGGTAAACACAGGCCAAAAAGTGAAGCAAGGTCAAGTAATAGGAATCATGGGAAGTACAGGAGATTCAACTGGACAACATTTACATTTTGAACTTCATAAAGGAAGATGGAATGGATCTAAATCAAATGCTGTTAACCCCATGAACTATATAAATGGTAAAACTACACACCAACTCCTGGTTCTTCCAATCAAGTTATCTATACGGTGAAAGCCGGCGATACGGTAACAAAAATCAGTCAAAAATATAACACAACTGTTGCAGAAATAACAAAATGGAACGGTTTAAAAAATCCAAATAAAATATATCCTGGCCAACGTCTAAGAGTAAAATAATAGAAGAAAAGCGCAGGCGCCTTGCTCAGCCCCGAAGAAAAATGTTCTTTTGGCTGTTTTCGTATAGATTGTTGCTTTTAAACTCGCAGCCTGAATACTCTTCGTCCGTTAGCGAGCGTCGAGCCTCCTCGTCGCATAGGGTCTCGTCTTTCTCGCATTCCCACAGCAGTCTACGTGTATTCAACCTGCTGAGTACTTCTTTTCCCATTTTTTTACGTAAAAAACAACAAACTTTGAGAAAACTGCCTTACTTTTATAGACAAGAGGTTATCTTTCACAGGGGCTAGGCGCCAGTCTAACTTCAGAAAACTTATACTTTCTTACCTTTAAATATGTAATAACCAAAAAAAATACCGATTTATAAGTGCACAAAAAAAGGTAACCTAATGGTTACCTTTTTTCAGCCGCATTTGCCGCTTTAGTGTATGGAGTTTCAAAACCTGCTCCACCAGGTGGGTGTTCGCAAAAGATTTCTTCATATGTCTTTATGAGATTCATAAAGCCTGCTGATCCGTCTTTCATATAGAACTCCCTAATTATCGATAAAGGTTGAAACTTCATACGATAACGTACAACGCAGCGTTTATATTTATATAATACAGGAAAAGACCGTTAAACGCAAATAGAAAAAACCTGTAAATATTTTTTCACAATAATTAATTATGCACGAGAAACATAACTAGCTTCTGTTGTATTAATAATTAACTTATCACCTTGGTTAATGAAGAAAGGAACTTGTACGATTAAACCAGTTTCTAATGTAGCTGGTTTTGTACCACCAGAAGCAGTATCCCCTTTAATACCCGGTTCAGTTTCTGCCACTTCTAATACCACTGTGTTTGGAAGCTCCACTCCAAGTGTTTCTGATTGGTACATGATAATTTGAACTTCCATATTTTCTTGTAAGAATTTCAATTCATATTCAATTGCACTTGAAGCAAGTTCAATTTGATCATATGATTCACTATCCATGAATACATGTTGATCGCCGCTAGCATATAAATATTGCATTTTACGGTTGTCAATTTGAGCTTTTGCTACTTTTTCACCAGCTCTAAATGTTTTTTCCTGCACAGCACCTGTACGAAGATTTTTTAATTTAGAGCGAACAAACGCAGCTCCTTTTCCAGGCTTAACATGTTGGAAATCTAAAACACGCCAGATCCCATTATCCACTTCAATCGTTAAACCTGTTTTAAAATCATTTACTGAAATCATCCAATAATCCTCCTATATATCCTATAAAATAAGCAATTCTTTTGTTGAATGTGTTAAAGCTTCATTATGATCATCTGTTATGATTATATCATCTTCAATACGAACTCCACCAAGACCTGGAATATAAATACCTGGCTCTACTGTCACCACCATGCCAGGTTCTAAAACCGTTTCTGATCTATAAGAAAGACCTGGACCTTCATGTATTTCTAACCCAATGCCATGACCGGTTGAATGACCAAAATACGCCCCATACCCTTTTGCACTGATGTAATCTCTCGTTAGAGCATCTGCCTGAATCCCAGTAAGGCCTGGTTTTATTCCTTCCATTCCCTTCAGCTGTGCATTTAGAACAACATTATATATTTCTTTTAACTTATCATCAGGATTGCCTACAGCAATTGTTCTAGTAATATCAGAAACATATCCTTTATAATAAGCGCCGTAGTCCAATGTGACAAAATCGCCTGTTTCAATCACTTTGTCTGTTGCAACACCATGAGGTAATGCGGATCTTTTTCCTGATGCCACAATGGTATCAAAGGAAGATGAAGTTGCACCTGCTTTTCTCATAAAAAACTCTAATTCATTCGATACTTCTAATTCTGTTTTCCCAACTCTAATAAAGTCAAGAATATGTGTAAAGGCTGCATCGGCAATTTCAGCAGCTTCCTTTAATATCTTAATCTCTGCTGCACTCTTAATCAAGCGTAACTTTTCAATAATACCCGAAACAGGAACCAATTCAGCCTTTACCGTATTTTCATAAATTTTATATTCTGTATACGTCATATGGTCTTGCTCGAATGCCAGCTTTTTTATACCTAATTTTTTCGCTTGTTCTGCTACTTCTTTATAAATTGGTCCTGTATGTTGAACGATATCAAAGCCTTCACACTGATTTGCTGCCTGTTCCATATATCGGAAATCTGTAATGAATTTCGCATCTTCTCCACTAATTAATACGACACCAGTGGAACCAGTAAAGTTACTTATGTAGCGGCGGTTGAATTTGCTAGTAATGACTATTCCATCCACATTAGCTTCTATTAATGCATTTCTTAATTTTTTTAATTTCTCCATACTAACCTCTCCCTGAGATTCTATTTATTTCTTTTTTATATAATTATGTCAAGAAAAACCATTTATTTCAAATACTTAGCCATTAAAAATATTCTATCATAAATAAAATTATCCTTCACTACCCGAAATATCTGAAGTGGATTTCTTTTGCTTTATTTGTATTTCATTCTCTTCATATGAAATGGTATATCCAACAAACACCCCATATAGTACATACAGACAAACAGATGTAATGAGGGTGTCTCTTTTCAATTTTAAAAATGGATCCATACTCGGGAAAATTGGATTGAATAGTATAAAAACAATCACAAATAAAGCAATGCCAAAACCTATTCCACCCCACATATTTTTACATTTTCTTAGGATTAAATAATATATAAACGCAGCTCCAGTTGAAAAGATGCCAATGATAATTATACTAATAAGCGTTCCTAATCCGCTTCTTTTCCAATCTCCAAGTGCCCATGGTTCTAAAATGACATTTGGTCTAATATCCGTAAAATTTAAATAGTATGCTGCAAAACCAACTGATGACCAAAAGATCCCTCCAAACAACCCAGTCCATATAACAAGTGCAATAAAAGACATTGGTTTTGTATGTTTACTTTCAATTGATTCACAATCTTGATTTGGATTTTCCTTACTCATTTATTTGACACCTCCATAAAATATTATGTCCCTAGTCATTTATTTATTTGCTTCGAATAAACTAAAAAAACAAGAGACTTTATGTATGATTTGTTTAGAATGGAACAATAGTTTTAGTATCACCGATATCCTAATCTTCATTCCTAAAATCCAAACAGGAACAATGTATGGCAGTTAATGTGTTATGCTAGTTGTTTCGCGAAATTTTTAGTAATATAGAAATAGGGTAATTTACAGCAATAGTAAACAACTTCTTTTTTATTCATAAGATTTAAAAAAAAGATTCTTGAAATAATATCGCTGTTTCGACCTAATTTTAGCTGAGGTTGGTGTACGTATTCATGGCAAATGAGCAAAAATCCATTTATGGAGGGCAAGCTGTAGTAGAGGGCGTAATGTTTGGAGGAAAACATCATTATGTAACCGCTATTAGGCGCAAAGATCAATCAATCGATTATTTTCACCTTCCACGAAA
The DNA here is from genome assembly GCF_052663115.1 of Niallia yueguangensis. Classification (NCBI taxonomy): domain Bacteria; kingdom Bacillati; phylum Bacillota; class Bacilli; order Caryophanales; family Bacillaceae; genus Niallia; species Niallia yueguangensis. The sequence goes on along the minus strand of NZ_JBQTCX010000021.1, from coordinate 27,366 downwards.
ACAAAATGCAAAACTGGCAAAATTAAAAAAAATCCCTTTTTTAAGAGGTATTGTTGCAATTCTTGAGGCAAGTGGTAATGGAACCAAGCATTTAAATTTCTCAACCGAGCGATATGATGTAGATCCTGGAGAGGATTATAAAATAGAAGCACAAGAACCAACAAAATTCTCGATGATACTCGGAGTTGCGACAATCGGGATTCTTTCCTTCTTATTCGGGAAATTTATTTTTACATTAGTCCCTGCATTTCTAGCTGCACTTCTGCAGCCTGTTATCAGTGGGCATTTTGCACAAATATTATTAGAAACCTTTTTTAAATTAATTCTGCTTATCGGCTATATTTATTTTGTTTCGTTAACCCCTCTTATAAAACGGGTATTTCAGTATCATGGAGCGGAACATAAAGTAATTAATTGTTTTGAAAATGGTCACGAATTAACGGTTAAAAATGTTCAAGCAGCGTCGCGTCTGCATTATCGATGTGGCAGCAGTTTTATCTTATTTACTGTTTTTGTCGGTCTATTTTTATATTTATTATTTCCAACAGATTCTCTCTTGGAACGAATGCTAAGCAGAATTGCATTAATTCCGGTTGTATTAGGTATAGCTTTTGAAGTCTTGCAATGGACAAATAAGCTAAGAGATATACCAGTATTAAAATATTTAGGTTTGCCAGGGTTATGGCTCCAGTTATTAACAACAAAAGAACCGAATGATGATCAAGTAGAAGTAGCGATTCTTTCCTTTAATGAACTGTTAAGACGGGAACAAGAAACAGAAGCACTTTCTACCGTAAATCATTTTGAAACAAAAGGTCAAATATAATTATATTCTTTGTTTCCATTCTAATGGATGGTTACAAATTCGTTTAATATTGCATAAACTTTTTGTAATCAATCGTTTAAAAGTTAAAAAAAATGCTCATCATGCTCTTAGGGAGGTGGCTTTTTGAAGAATCGAATTTCATTATTAGTCATCAGTATTGTGATGTTATTTGCTTTATATGGGTTAATATCAAGGATTGTGATGGATCCTGTTGGATTGTTAAAAAACCTAGCTGTATTTTTAGTAGTCGGGTTGGCTATTTGGCTCATTATTCGAAGTTTCTATAAAGTTAATCCTGAAAAGAAAGAACAGCGGGCATTTTTAAAAGCTGCAAAAAAATCAAAAAAAAGATTGCAGAACAAAGATAAATCCTCTCATAAACAAGTAAACGGAAAAAATACTCCTACGTTAAAAGCAAAAAAACATAAACGGAGTACGAGCGCCGCTCATTTAACGGTTATTGAAGGAAAAAAGGGCAAAAAAAAGAATCGAGCTTCTTTTTAAGAAGCTCCCAGGCTGTTGAAAAACGTTCGCTCTCTTCGTCACTCCCCGTTTTTTGCGGTGCTCATTACCCAAAAACGGTAACTCCGCTCCTCAAAAAGGGTCGTTCCTCGATAGACAAACGTTTTCAATCAGCCTGAAAGTTTGTAGTCTTACTTTTTCGACACTCTCAGAGCTTCTTTTTAAGAAGCTCTTTTTTTTATGCATGTAAATTTAATACGTCCACTGTTTAAAAAATGCAATGGCACATTTTCTTCCTAATTGAATCAATTCCTCTTTTTTTTCTTTTGTTAACGTAAATTCAGTAGCAGCAATTCCTTCTGTTGGAATAAAGATAATATTTTTTTCGTGTTTTCTTGATATATAACGAGAATCATGGGCATCTTTCATTGTTTCAAACATTGCTCCAAATAATTGGACCGCATTTTTTATCACATGCTGTGGATGCTCAGCCAAATGAGGGCTTAGTTTTATTCCTAAAACTGGTCTCGTTTTTTTGTCATTGTCTTGATCAAACAGCCACATCGGAAAGTTGCTTAATACGCCGCCATCCACAATAACGCTTTTGCTAGCTCCTAATTTAACTGGTTCAAAAAAATACGGTAAACTGCAGCTCATGCGGATCGCCTTTGCAATAGAAAAAGAACGCGGCTCAATCCCATATTTAGGAAGATCATCCGGTAATACTACCATTTCTCCATTTGTTAAATCGGATGCAATAAACCTTAATGTCTGCGGAGGTAAATCAGCAAATGTTCTCAACCCTTTTATCGCCAATTTTCCCTCTAACCATTTTTCTAATTCATTTCCTTTATATAAACCTAATTTCCAATAGATAAATAACCATTTTGCTAAAGGAAATGGGAGAAGCAGTTTTCTTTCATCCATAAACTTCGTTAAATCTAAATCTTCTAATAATTCCGTTATTTCTTCACTTGAATATTTTGCAGCAATTAGAGCTGAAATGATGCTTCCCGCACTTGTACCTGCAAGTCTTGCAAACTGTAAACCTTTTTGTTCCACCACTTCATATGCACCGATTAATGCCAGCCCTTTAATTCCACCACCCGAAAACACACCGTCTATGTACATTTAGTCACTCCCCTTTATCGTGCATTGATACACTTTAAGCAGAAGGACTACAAAATAGTACAGATTTATCCTACTTTTTTCTAGACGTTTTCCCCAATCCAATTTAGGTATTCGTACATATACTACGATGAATAAGAAAAGCGGAAGCGCCTTGCTCAGCCCCGAAGAAAAATGTTCACATGACTCAAAAAGTGCTTTTTACTTTTAGAGGCATGGGGTTATTTTTCACAGGGGCTAGGCGCTGGAGCTAGACATTCATCTAAGTTCAAAAATTTTATGCTTTATCTTTCAATAAAACAAGAGGAGGCTTATAACATGACCCAACCGTTAAATTATCAAGAAGATATAAGAATTATTGGCAGACCTGGATTTGGTATTGGTCGTCCTGGGTTCGGTTTTGGTAGACCTGGATTTGGATTTGGTCGTCCTGGATTTGGGTTAGGATTTCTTGGAGGATTAGCTGCTGGGGCTCTTTTAGCTCCACGCCCTTATTATCCTTATTATCCTTACTATCCTTATTACCCTTATCCTTACTATCCATATCCTTACTATCCATACCCTTATTAAAATAAGTTTATTGAAATAAAAAATAGACAGAAGATATATTTTTCTTCTGTCTTTCTTATTAAGTAAAATACGAAACTTCTGCTTGCGGAAAAAAATCCTTTATATACTGACGAATGGTGGTTTCTAAATCTTTCGCCTCTTCCTCTGGATAAATATATTTTCCAATTCCATATCTTCCCCATTTATATTTTCTTCTTTCTTCATTCATTTCTAATTTTGTTTTAGGGTAACGCTTTGTAATTACCTTTTTTGCAGGATTTGTAAAACGATGTTGGATTAGCTCAAACGTCAAGTCGTTTATTCTTGCATATTTTAAACTATCAACCAAACGTTCGAATAGTTCGTAATATCCTTCCCTCCATCCGTCATGCATATAAATAGGCGCTACAATAAAACCTAAAGGATATCCTGCATCTGCCACTTTTCTTGCCGCTTCTAACCTCTCGTCAAAAGTAGAAGTGCCTGGCTCAAAATTTTTAATCACATATCGTGAATTCACACTAAACCGAAACCTCGTCTTTCCATTATGATCCGCATCTAATAAATGATCTACATGATGATACTTTGTTACAAAACGCAAGCGTCCTGTTTCTGATTTTCCAAAATGCTCAATTGCTTTTTTTAACGAATGGGTCAAGTGATCTATACCAACGATATCAGATGTACAGGCAGCTTCAAAGCGTGTAATTTGATTTCCTCGTTCTTTCATGTACAAATCCGCTTGCGTAAATATTTCTTCTAAATTTACATATGTCCGAATATATGGCTTGCTTCCCAACGTTGTTTGCAAATAGCAATAATGACAATGGCCCATACAGCCGGTTGCTAAAGGGATGGCATATTCAGCTGAAGGCTTGGATGTATCAAATTTTAACGTTTTTCGTACTCCAACTACTAATGTTGATTTTGCATTTCGATATTGCTGCAGCTCATTATCCCCAGGTATCCCCCGTACTTGATTATGGGAAGTTGTTTCTCTAATCTCCAAATCCATTTTTTCAAATTTGTCTTTTAATTCTATTCCTAAAGGATACTCTAAAGCTTTTGGTTCTATATAAACTAATTGGGGTACAAATGGTTTCATCTAAGAATTGCTGCCCCTTTCTTCTATACTAATTTGACCTCTGAAAACAACTATGTATGATTATTGTTAGCTAAAATTAAAAAAAGAAGACAGGGAAATTTCCCCATCCTCGTTTATTATAAACACGTGTTCAAAAAGGTGACAAATTAGAAGCAAGCCAACGAAAATATTCGAACCTTTAGTTGGGTGCCTTTTTGAACATCCTCTATAATCCACATTTTAATTGCGTATTACAATTCGTACATGTATTGCAGCCGCCAATTTCTTCTACAACCCCTTTTCGACAAACAGGGCAAGTATCTCCAATTTCTGAACCAATTGTTACTTTAGTGGAAGTTAATTCTTGGATTGTATCAACTAATACCACTTGAGGTTTTTGTGCCACCTCTTCACTTTTCACTTCATCAAACGTATTTTCTTCTGCTTTTAATGTTAATACTTGGCTATCACGAGAGCCGTCTACATATACCGTTCCACCTTTTGCTCCGCCACGGTATAATCTTTCATACACTTTCTGCACTTGCTCCACACTATAGCCCTTTGGCGCATTCACCGTTTTACTTATGGAGCTGTCAATCCATCTTTGAATAATACATTGTACATCAGCATGTGCTTCTGGAGCTAGATCCATTGCTGCAATAAACCAATCTGGAAGGTTATTTGGGTCAGCATCCGGATTTTCATCTAAATATTCTTGTACAATGTCTGCTTTTACCTCGATAAATTTGCCAAGTCTCCCGCTTCTAAAATAAGAAAAAGAGAAATATGGTTCTAGACCAGTTGATACCCCGACCATAGTGCCTGTGCTTCCTGTTGGTGCAACTGTTAATAAGTGAGAATTGCGAATTCCGTACTGCAAAATTGCTTGACGAATATCTTCCGGCATTTTTTTCATAAAGCCTGTGTCAATAAATGCTTGACGAAGGTTGTTTTCTGCTTCTTCTGATTCTGCAGTTAAAAACGGGAAGCTTCCTTTTTCTTTCGCTAGCTCCACAGATGCTCTATAAGCTGTAGTTGCAATCGTTTCAAACACTTTATCTACAAGGTTATTTCCTTCTTCAGAGCCGTACTCTGTTTCACAATAAATAAGTAAATCATGGAGACCCATAACACCTAAACCAACACGGCGTTCACCAAGTGCCTGCTTTTTATTTTCAGCAAGGAAGTAAGGTGTTGCATCTATGACATTATCTTGCATCCGTACGCCCACTTCAACCGTTTGTTTTAACTTTTCAAAATCAACTGTTTTCGTTTTTTTATCTGCCATTTCTGCGAGGTTAACTGCTGCAAGGTTACATACACTAAACGGTGCAAGCGGCTGCTCGCCGCAAGGGTTGGTCGCAACTACCTTTTGCCCGTAGCTTTTTGCATTGGTCATGTCATTGGCATTATCGAGAAAGAAAACTCCCGGTTCAGCAGAATATGTTGCACATATATTGACTAGATTCCATAATTCTTTTGCTTTTATTTTACGATAAACTCTTATCGCATACCCCTTCGCTTCCCACTCTCGAACATCGCCAATCTTATGCCATTCTTCATTATAATACGTCATTTCCTCTGGGCTATAGCTTTCTACATCCGGAAAACGAAGTTCATATTCTCCATCATTTTCGACTGCATCCATAAATTCCTTCGTTAAACAAACAGAAATATTTGCTCCTGTTAAAAATTCTGACTGATGAACAGAATAATTTCCGCCAGCTGCTAATTTCCCCTCTGCTTCTTTAATAATTTGTTCGTTAAAACCGCCTTGTCCAGGAATTTCTTTGTAACGGATGATACCTTGGTACATTGCTTTTTCCGATTCTGTCAACGGAGTGAATTTCAATTTTTCTTTCGCATACTTTTTAATTGCTTCATCATTTGTATTTTCTATTAAAAATCGTAAAATACGAGGATTTTGCATTTTAGAAATAATAAACTCGATAATATCAGGATGCCACGTTACTACCGTCCTTTTCAGGATACTTTAACTCTGTTAATAACAGACGGACTAGACTATATCTTCACCCTCAGCATCATCTGTTAGGGGTTGGGCACTTCGGGAATTCTTCCCTACTCTACTTCTTTGCAAAGTGCAAATTTTCGATAGTCGTTGAACCTTCACCTATAAACGGCGCTTGGCTGCGAATTGTCCAATTCAATCAATTTTTAAGCATTCACGCCCACCGTTTCCAGTCACGTTGTAGCTTGATTGACTCTAAGGAGTTCCTCGCAATTCACCCAATTTTCTTGTCATTCATTTCTGAACAACGCGGACTAACATATACAAAAATATTTTTTAATCCGCCAACATTATCATTTGTGCACCCCTGCGCGAACCTCCTTGCTCAACTAGATGTGTCAATTTTGCAATATCATCCAGCCAAGATACAGAACCAGAAGACTTGCCATTTACCCCTTTAGCTAACGTATTTCGAGGTCGTAATGTCGATCCATTTGTACCAACTCCGCCGCCGCGGCTCATAATTTCCATGACTTGCTTGCGGTGTTCTGAAATTCCTTCTCTGGAATCTTGAACAAATGGCATCACGTAGCAATTGAAATACGTAACGTCTGTTCCAGCACCTGCACCGTACAGCACTCTTCCTGCTGGAATAAAATTCAAATTAACTAATTCTTGATAAAATTTTTCAAACCATTCTTTTCTTTTTGCTTCTGTTTTTTCAACAGAAGCAAGTCCTGTCGCATTTCTTTTAGCAATTTGCTCATAGAAAATTTCCAATGGTTTTTCAATAACATCCAATGAACGAAGAATAATGCCAGTTTCTCCTTCCTCTCCTTCCAACACACCTCTAAACTCTTCATCAACAAGTACACTTGCCATTTTGGTATCCGTGTTTATTTCTTGAACAATCCCAAGCCCTCTGGCAGGAAACTTTGGATCTTCTTTAATTGTCAATACAACAAAATCCCCTGATGCAAGCGTAACCTTTTCTGTATCTTTAAAGGTATAGCGGTCAAGCATGACAAGTCGGGAAACTCCTTTAAAGCCAGTGTTCATATCTGGAGTGATCGGATGAACCTCCGGAAATAATTTAATATCTTCATTTAATTTTTCAATATTTATTTTTACATCTTGTCTAAGCATAACGGACATGCACACAGCTCCTTCATTTTTTATCCTATTGATTAAAAGTAACTAGCATCACTCCTATTTAAATAATATGTACAATTAAAGTATCATACCAACCCACCAAAATCAACATATAGTACTTACGTAGAAAAATAACAACAACATATAGTGTTTCAATCTGTCGAATTTCATTTTGTCAAACTAGAAAAAAAATAGATATCGAAGAAAAACAGAGAATAAAAAAGATATTTCAGCATAAAGGACAAAAATTCGACATTCTTCATACTTGCACTTTTTTGTTATGGATAATGATTGATACAACTGGATTCTTGCTAAAGACCTGAAGTGAAAATATTTTTCGACAAGACTTTCAGTTCATTTTTTTAGTAGTACTTCTTACTTCATTATGTGTAATCAAAGCGAAAAAGAGCGCTGCTAGAGCACTCTTTTGATCTATTCATTCTTTTTTTATAATAGAAAACATTCCCTATTACCTGCGAAAATTCCATTCATCGCTTTCATATTTTTCTTTTGCTAATCTTTCAACATAGTTCAACTGTTCTTCAGTTAATTCATAAGGTTCTAAATTGATTTGAAGCCCTTCTTCAAATCCTTGTTTAAAAGCAGTTTTCGCCATATCAATCGTAATATTTTTAGTTGTTAAGTTATTAATGGCTACCGCTTTTTCTTTAAATGCTTTTTGCATTCTTTCTTTCACACGCTCATTTGGATACTTAAATAACTGAAATAGTTTATCTTCGTCTAAATCTAATAAAATCGAGCCATGCTGCAAAATAACTCCTTTTTGCCTCGTTTGTGCGCTTCCTGCTACTTTTCTGCCTTCAACAACTAATTCATACCAGCTTGGGGCATCAAAACAAACGGCTGACCGAGGATTTTTTAAACTATTTTTTTGTTCCTCTGTTTTTGGTACAGCAAAGTATGCTTCGAGTCCTAGCAAATGAAAACCTTTCAGAATGCCTTCTGAAATCACACGATAGGCTTCCGTAACAGTTTGCGGCATTTCAGGATGATCCTCTGAAACAATCACACTATATGTTAATTCATGTTCATGAAGAACGCCTCTTCCTCCTGTTGGTCTCCTTACAAATCCAAGGTTCAACTCTTTCACTGCATCCATATTAATTTCTTTTTCTACTTTTTGAAAATATCCGATGGATAATGTTGCAGGATTCCATCCATAAAAACGGATGATTGGTGGAAAATCGCCGGTAGAATGCCATTCTAATAACGCTTCATCTAATGCCATATTAAATGCAGGCGAGCAATTTCCTGTATCTATAAACCTCCAAGTTTCTCGTGTCATCTAGATCCCTTCTTTACTGTAATATAAGTTTGTTTAGGTCAATGTTTAAGTCTATCAAAAAGCAGGAAAGAAGAAAAGCATGTCGACTTCTTTTTCAATGGTGAATAAAAGTATTCTCTTTACTACTAGAATGGTTCACTTATATAATAGAAAGAGTGCAAGTTATGAAAGGAGAAATGAGCATTGCAATCGATTTATACACTTCTAGTGATAGTCGCAGCAGTTATCGTTTATTCGGTATCTAAATGGCTTTATCAACGGAGAATAGTAAAAACAGTAACAGAAGAAGAATTTCGCGAAGGATACAGAAAGGCACAATTAATCGATGTAAGAGAGCCTAATGAATTCGAAGCAGGTCATATTCTCGGTGCAAGAAATATTCCATTGTCTCAATTAAAAATGAGAAAAGGAGAATTACGACCTGATAAACCAGTGTATTTATATTGCCAAAACGGGTTGCGCAGCGGCAGAGCAGCTGAATTCCTGCATCGCAAAGGCTATAGACAGCTTACCCAGTTACAAGGCGGCTTTAAAAAATGGTCTGGAAAAATAAAAGCGAAATAATAATAGCCAGTTAAAGTGGTTATACGATATAGAAACAGAAATAGAGGGAATTCCATCAAGGATAATCCCTCTATTTTTTTATATTTACGGACTTATTAACTTTTCACGTACCGTAAAACAGGTTTCCGGGCAGCAAGCGTCTCATCTAATCTGCCAATAACCGTTGTATGAGGTGCTTCTTGCACCACTTCCGGTGTTTCTTCTGCTTCTTTTGCAATTTGTATCATCGCATCAATAAATTGATCTAATGTTTCTTTTGATTCCGTTTCTGTCGGTTCAATCATAATACACTCTTCTACATTAAGCGGGAAATAAATGGTTGGCGGATGATACCCGAAGTCCAGCAGCCTTTTCGCAATATCCAGCGTACGAACACCAAGCTTTTTCTGCCTTTTTCCGCTTAGTACAAACTCATGCTTACAATGACGATCAAATGGCAAGTCATAATATTCTGCTAATCGTCTCATCATATAATTTGCATTTAAAACTGCATTTTCCGTTACTGCTTTTAATCCGTCTGGCCCCATAGAACGGATATAAGTGTATGCACGGACATTAATTCCAAAGTTTCCGTAGAAAGGTTTTACTCTGCCAATTGACTGTGGACGGTTATAATCATAGACATACTCTTCCCCGATCTTTGTAATAACCGGTTTAGGCAAAAATGGAATTAAATCAGCTTTTACGCCAACTGGACCTGATCCTGGTCCACCACCGCCATGCGGTCCTGTAAAGGTTTTATGCAAATTCAAATGAACAACATCAAATCCCATATCTCCAGGTCTTGCTTTCGATAATACGGCATTTAAATTAGCACCATCATAATATAATTTTCCACCCGCATTATGAACAATCTCCGCCATTTCAAGAATATCTTCTTCAAATAATCCTAGTGTATTCGGATTTGTTAACATAAGAGCAGCAGTGTCATCTCCAACCACTCGTTTTAAATCCTCTAAATCTACTAATCCATTTTCATTTGACTTAACGGTGATCGTTTCAAATCCGGCAACTGTTGCAGACGCTGGATTTGTACCGTGAGCAGAATCTGGGACAATCACTTTTGTACGATTCGTGTCACCATTCGCTTCATGGTATGCACGAATCATCATTAATCCAGTCCATTCCCCATGTGCTCCCGCAGCAGGCTGAAGGGTAACTTCATCCATTCCTGTAATCTCCGTTAAATGCTGCTGCAAGTCATACATAAGTTCCAAAGCACCTTGTACAGAGCTTTCATCTTGTAGTGGATGAATATGAGCAAACCCATTAAAACGTGCCACATTTTCATTAATTTTTGGATTATACTTCATTGTACAAGAACCTAAAGGATAAAAACCAGAATCTAAACCATGGTTTCTTTTCGATAAGGCAGTATAATGACGCATAATATCTAATTCGGAAACTTCAGGCAGTTCAGGGCTGGCCTCCCGTACATAATCGTTTGGCAAAAGATCAGATAATGCTGCTTCCGGAACGTCCATTTCCGGCAGACTATAACCGATTCGTCCAGGTGTACTGCTTTCAAATATAAGTGCTTGATGTTGATTATGCATGGTAATCCTCCAATTCATTCACAAATTCATCTATTTCCTCTTTTGTTCTAAGCTCTGTTACGGCAACTAGCATATGATGATCTAATCCATCAAAATCTCTGCCTAAATCGTATCCGCCAATTATCCCTTTTTGAAGCAGAGACTTGTTGATATTAGAGACAGGAGCTTTGCATTTTATAACAAATTCATTAAATGAATGTCCATCAAACTCTATTTGAAAGCCTGCTTCTTTTAATTTCGTTTTCGCATAATGAGCTTTTTGCAAATTAGCGACAGCCATTTCTTTCACACCATTTTTCCCAAGTGCTGTCATAGCTACTGATGCTGCTAGTGCATTAAGTGCTTGATTGGAACAAATATTGGATGTTGCCTTATCGCGACGAATATGCTGTTCCCTAGCCTGCAGCGTAAGAACAAATCCTCTTTTCCCCTCTTCATCAACCGTTTGTCCAACCAATCTTCCAGGCACCTTACGCATTAGTTTAGAGGTTACCGCAAAATATCCACAATGAGGACCTCCAAATGCCGCTGGAATTCCAAATGGTTGTGCATCCCCAACGACGATATCTGCATTAAATTTTCCTGGAGGAGTTAACACTCCTAAAGCAAGTGGATTGCTCGAAATAACAAACATCGCTTTATTAGAATGAATAAGTTCTTCCAATTCTTTTAATGGCTCTATTCTCCCAAAAAAGTTAGGATATTGTATCATAACAGATGCCACATTCTCATCTATTAATTCTTTTAATTGATCGATATCTGTGATCCCATCTTTATGAGGCACTTCTACTACTTCGATGTATTGCCCTTTTGCATATGTTTTGACCACTTCTTTTGCTTCCGGGTGAACTGCGCTTGAGATAAGAATCTTTTTTCTTCTTGTAAAACCAGCGCTAAGCATTCCTGCTTCAGCGAGCGCTGTAGCTCCATCGTACATAGAAGAGTTCGCTACATCCATACCCGTTAATTCACAAATCATTGTTTGAAATTCAAAAATTGCTTGTAATTCCCCTTGTGAAATTTCTGGTTGATAAGGCGTATAAGCGGTATAAAATTCGGAACGAGAAATGACATGGTCGACAATGACAGGCGTGTAATGATCATATACACCTGCGCCTAAAAAAGAAACATTTGATTTAGCGTCCATATTTTTTTGAGCAAGTTTGTTTAATTCCTTTAATAATGCAGATTCACTTTTAGCAGGCTTAATCTTGTATTCTCCTTGAAAACGAATCTTTTCTGGAATATCTGTAAAAAGTTCATCCACAGAGTCTACTCCGGTACTCTTTAACATAGCTTGTTGATCTTCTTGTGTCATTGGTAAGTAGCGATGTTTCATCCTGTTTAACTCCTCCTAATTTAAGCTTGATTCCTTTTATAAAATGGGGTTGCAACAACTTTCGCTCTCATATATTTCCCTCTAATTTCCACATCTACTTCTTGAGCAAGCACGGCAAATTCTTTTTGTAATAATGCAAGCCCGATATTTTTCTTTAATGTAGGAGATTGTGTTCCAGTTGTTACTTCCCCTATTAATTCTCCATTTGCATATACTTTGTAGCCATGTCTTGGAATGCCTCTATCTACCATTTCAATGCCTACTAATTTACGGGAAACACCCTGTTCTTTTTGTTCCATTAATGCGGCTTTGCCTATGAAGTTGTCCTCTTTATTTAATTTTACAGCAAAGCCAATTCCAACCTCTAAAGGAGAAATATCAGCTGATAATTCTTGACCATAAAGAGCAAGCGTTGCTTCAAAACGCAACGTGTCTCTTGCGCCTAAACCACATGGCAGCACACCTTCTTCTTTCCCGGCTGCTAATATTTCGCTCCATAATAAAGGAGCATCTTTGCTGTCGCAATAAATTTCAAATCCATCTTCTCCTGTATATCCTGTACGTGACAACAGTACTTCTTTCCCAGCAAGCATCTGTTTTTGCTGAAATTGAAAATAACCGATAGAAGCAGTATCAATATTTGGATTCATTTTATTAATGATAGTTTCAGCCAATGGACCTTGAAGAGCTAATTGCGCATAATCTTCTGATAAATTAGTTAATTCCACTTGCCCATCGGCATATTTACATAACCAATCGTAATCTTTTGCAATATTAGATGCATTCACTATTAATAAATAGTGGTTTTCCGCTAATTTATAGGTTAGTAAATCGTCTACTGTTCCGCCATTTTCATAACACATAGCAGAATATTGAGCACCGCCAACCTTTATTTTTGACACATCATTCGTTAATACTTTTTGTAAAAAAGCTAAGCTCTCTGCTCCCTTTACTTCAATTTCTCCCATGTGGGAAACATCAAATAAGCCTGCTTTTGTACGAACTGCTTCATGTTCTTCTTTTATACTGGAAAATTGAACAGGCAAATCCCATCCACCAAAATCAATTGTTTTTGCTCCATATTCTTTATAGCACTCAAATAAAGGTGTACGCTTTAGTGTCGTCATTTTCTTCAGCTCCTCTTATTTTCAATTTTTTTATTATGTGAATTAATTACTATATTTAACGAGAAGTTTCTAGCTATTCTGAAAAATCCCTACAAAAAAAGGACAGAAACCTCCCATTTAAATGAAGAAAGGTCTCTGTCCTGGCACCTGAAAGTTTACCGATATCGGCTGTCCCCTTTGGTGGCTGTCTTTTATACAGCGCTCTCCAGAGCTGCGTCAAAATAGAGTTCTTTTGCCTGAGAGATTCACAATAAGAATTGTTTGCTCCTTCGGCGCTACAAATGTAGTCTCTCCCCTATTTCTCATCCGCGTATTATAAAATTATATCTATTGGTCATACTATTACTAAATATAATTATCGTCTCGAAAAAGACGATTAATAATAAATACTTATGTAGTTTTTGTTCACTTTTTATAAAAAAATCGATATTTTGTGACAAAATTCAAAACTTTTACACATTAATCCTAACATCATGATGAAATTCAGGCAATAATTATTTTCTAATAAAAAAATATTTTATTTATCAATACACGAAATTATTATTTTTATATAACATTTTTTCATCTATTCACTAAACCCTTCACTTGTTTTTACGACAAATTTATGCCTTACAGAATGAGAAAGGACGACTACGAATGACGATTGAAATCAACTTAGATCATTCATGGAATGATGAATTATTAAAAAGAATGACTGAGGATGGTCCATGGGCTAATTGGGAACTATTTAAACTCTCCCTTGAGGTAGAACAGCATACGATTATTCGTGAATTCGAAGGACTTCAGGCACCAAATCATTTATCGGATTTAACACCCCTTCCTCATCAATTGGAAGTAGCAAAAAAAGTAATTGAAGATATGAACGGTAAAGCGATTTTAGCAGATGAAGTTGGTCTAGGCAAAACAATTGAAGCAGGTCTTATATTAAAAGAATATATGATTCGCGGACTAGTAAAAAAAGTGCTGATCTTAGTGCCAGCTTCTCTTGTCACACAATGGGCAACTGAGCTTAATGTAAAATTTTATATTCCGGCTGTTATTCAAAGAAAAAGCTATGTGTGGGAGCAATGTGATATTGTCGTATCATCCATTGATACAGCAAAAAGAGAACCACATCGGAAGATTATTTACGATCAAGATTATGATTTAGTTATTATCGATGAAGCACATAAATTAAAAAATAATAAAACAAAAAACTATGAATTTGTACAAAACCTAAAAAAGAAATTTTGCCTTCTGTTAACGGCAACACCTATTCAAAATCGCATCAGTGAAATCTTTAATCTTGTTTCCTTGCTTAAACCTGGCCACTTAGGTAATGAATCTACTTTTTATGAAAAATATAAAAAAGACTCTCGTTCTATTAATGACGATGAACATTTAAAAGAACTTGTAAATAAAGTCATGATACGGAATCGCAGACATAATACGGGAATTGAATGGACAAAACGGGTTGTGGAAGCGGTAACCATTGATTTTTCTAAAGAGGAAAAAGATCTTTATGATACGATTGAACAATTAAAAAGCAGCCATCAAAACGAAGCAAATGGCAGAAATCCATTCTCGATGATTACATTGCAGCGGGAAGCGTGCAGCAGCAGAGAAGCTGTTTACTACACCTTGCAAAATATGTTAAAAAAATCAGAAAATCCATCTGCTCAATTAACCAATAATATTCATTTACTGTTGAAGAAAGTGGAAGCTGTTACTTCGAACTCAAAAGCAGAAAAAGCGTTAGAACTCATCCAAAAAATTAATGATAAAGTCATTATTTTTACCGAATACCGTGCTACTCAGCTGTATCTGCAGTGGTTTTTAAAACAGCATGGAATCACTTCTGTACCATTTCGAGGCGGCTTTAAAAGAGGAAAAAAAGATTGGATGAGGGATTTATTTCAAAACCACGCTCAAGTATTGATCGCAACGGAAGCTGGCGGCGAGGGAATTAATCTGCAATTTTGCAACCATATTATTAACTTTGATTTGCCATGGAATCCTATGCGCCTCGAACAACGGATTGGCAGGATTCACCGTTTTGGCCAGAAGAAAAATGTCATGATTTATAATTTTGCTGTGAAACATACAGTCGAGGACCATATTTTAACATTATTATATGAAAAAATTCATTTATTTGAGAAAGTAATTGGCGAATTGGATGATATTTTAACAAAATTAGATTTTGGCAATATGGATGATTACATGGTGGACATTTTTTCTAATTCCCGCTCAGAAGGAGAAATGAAAATAAAAATGGATAATTTAACGAGTATGATTGAATTTGCACAGACTCTTAAGGAGGTGAATAACAGTTAAAAATATTTTGTAAAAGTTCATAAAAACTTCTTATTTTATTATAATCTTTATTTTTATAATAAAACTAAGAGGTGATATAAATGAGATACTATTCAATAGATGAATTTACTAAATGGATAGGAAAAACAACACAAACATTAAGTAAATGGGATAAACAAAATACTTTCAAACCATCATGTGATTGAAGGGGATTGTACAATTAGTTCAAAACAAGAAGAAAACTATAAGAACAGTAGTAAATTTTTATCTGATGAAACCCTGCGTAAAGAATTGACTGTTTTAAAACAAACGGAAGAATATGCTTGGTTGTATGATGTATCAAATAATATCACAAAACAAGTGATCAAAGATGCTTGTGATGCGTATAAGAAATTCTTTAAAAAACAAGCAGAGAAACCACGTTTTAAAAGCAGGAAGAAATCAAAACCGTCTTTTTATAATGATAACGTCAAACTCAAAGTTAAAAAGGATGAAGTCTTGATTGAAAAAGTTGGTTGGATTAAAACGTCTGAACTTTTGCCAATAGGTGTAAAGTACTTCAACCCAAGAATCAGTTTTAATGGTAAGTACTGGTATTTGTCTGTTGGAATGGAAGAAGGAATACAATCAACGGAATTAACAAATGTTTCACTTGGAATTGATGTTGGTGTGAAAGAATTAGCAATATGTTCAGATGGTAGAAAGTTTAAAAACATAAACAAAACAAATGTAGTAAAAAAGGCAGAAAAACGCCTTCGCAGGTTGCAGCGTCAAGTTTCTCGAAAATATCAAATGAACAAGGAGGGAGACCGTTTCGTCAAAACCAGCAACATTATAAAAATCGAAAGGAAAGTGCGGAACCTATATAGAAGATTATCGAATATCAGAACCAATTATCTTCATCAAACGACAAACGATATTGTGAAAACCAAACCATATCGAATTGTAATGGAAAGCTTAAACATCAAAGGAATGATGAAGAATAAGCATTTATCAGAAGCGATTGCCAAACAAGGATTATACGAATTCAAACAGCAAATCCAGTATAAGAAGCATGGGATTGAATTTGTGGAGGCTGATAAATGGTATCCATCTTCTAAAATGTGTTCATGTTGTGGAACGGTTAAAAAGAATCTAAAGCTATCTGACCGAATATATCAATGTGATTGTGGTCTTGTAATAGATAGAGATTTGAACGCTTCTATCAACTTATCACATTATCAATTAGCAAATTAACACCTTAAACGTTATTGCTAATATGTAGGATTCGTTGTATCCGAATTTACGCCCTCGGAGTGTCATATCAAACGAAAGTAGCTTCGGCAAAATCGGACACGAAGAACAGGGAAATAAACAAGCTTTATAGATTTTTATGAGGTTTTGACAACGGATGAACCATATGAAGCAGCAGGAAATTCATCAATTTCTTGAAAAATTTTTCCAAGCAACGGATTGCGAGATAATCGAAAATAATAAAGGCTATTTGATTGTGCAATTAACAATTGATTTGGATAAAGAGCTGATGAACCGCCCATTTTATTGGCATTATCTCGAAAAAACTGGCGGCACCCCAAATCCAGCAAAGTTGACATTAATAACGGATCCGAACATTGCCCCCAACGAGATAAAGGGCGAATTAATTCATTTCGGTTCACCACGGCTTCATCAATTATTTGCTTGTGCAAAAAAACTATCTCGGTATATTCGTTTATACGAAAATGTAGTAGGACAAACCCAGCAGCATACGGCATTAAAACCTTGGTTAAATATCAATATGAAAATATCTTATCAATGCGATCGCAAAAAGGATGTGTATCGTTCTATCGGTCTTCAGTTAATAAATGGACAAATAGTCGATGATTTTCAAACAAAAATGCAAAAACTATCTTTATCTGCGAAAATCCCCGATTATGCTTTTACCTTATCGCCATTAATTATGCCAAAGAGCGGGATGATAAGAATTGAAAATACAATTCAACAATCATTAACGCAAGAAGATCATACTTGGGCAGAAGAAGCGAAACAACGATGGACAAAGGATTTACAATTATTAGAACATTTTTATGAAGATATAGAGGAACCATCAGAAAGCTTACAGAATGAAAAGTTGGCATTAAAGGAACAATACGAACCAAAAATAAATATTTCGATTATTAACGGCGGCTTTTTTTATATAGCTTCAGAAGCTATATAAAAAGGCTGCTTGTTCGGAGTTATCATCCCTACAAGCAGCCTTTTTATGTTATCTTTTTATTTTAGTTCTTCTATTTTTGACACTTGCAGCAATTACATAAGGCAATATGCCAAACCAACGCAGCATAAAGGGTTCTTTGTTACCTTTACGTTCCGCTTTTAATTTTTTTCGCTGATCTTTAGGCTGATCCATATATTGCACAAATGTTTGCGTTAAATATTTTACATAATCATTCGTGTTCATCTTATCACCACAGCTTTTTATTAATAGGATGACCAACTCCTCTCCTATTTATTCAAGTAAATGAAGATGCTATTTATTTACCTCGACCCATTTGGTCATTTTTTTCTTTTCTTTATCATAATAACTCAACGCCCAAAGTCGGTAATTTGGAGGTGCAAGAAGGGAATATTCTACTTTTTCAACTGTAGGAGAATCCTTGGTTATCGTGTAATCAATCGTTGTATTGAAGTAATTGTATTGACCCGTTTCTGGAATTTCTTCTCCATTTGACAGCTTTTTTTCTAAGTCTTTTACCGTACTCATGAAATAATATTCTTGCCTGTACATAGCTTTCGTTTCTTGAAAAATGTGTTTTTTATTGACATAAAGCTGAATCATTACTAGAAAGAAGAGAATAAATAAGATAAAAATACAAAAAGTAATTGGATAAATAACCCCTTTTTCATTTCGAATCATTATTACTCCCTTCAAGCTGTACATACGACAAAATATTTACTTCTTTTTGCTGGTTATAAACATTTTTCACTTCCACTTTTACACCATTGTGAATTTCAGAAAATTGTACAGAAGCTACACCTTGTAAAGTTACTTCATGTCCAGTTGCATTAACTCTCCTTCTTATTTTCGTTAAATATAATTCATACATAATATTCTCCCCGTCCACATATAACAACAGCTTATTGTTTTCGACATGAATGGATTCAGACATTCTCACTTCTTTTTTTAATTGACCGACAAAAACTTGCCATTCCATCTCTTTTAATTGAACAGCGACCATTTGTTTTTCTATAATTATGTGTAAAATGGGAGGGAGGAAGGCAATGATTAACAAAAAAAGGAATAACGAAAACAGCATGTCCAATAACATAAATCCCTTATCATTGAACATTTTCACAAATTTGCTGTTTTTTCTGGAAAACATTCTCATAATATAAACATACTTCCTCCTCCCTTATCCACTTTATAGAATATCGTGTCCCATTCTTTTCTACTTCCATTCCCTTTTTTTCTTTTTCTTCTACACGAAACTGCATCAAATATTCGTATAAAAGTTGAGTAGATGTTAACTCCTGATCTAATTGCTGATACTGTTTTAACAAATGGGTATAAGCAGGAATAAAGAAAAGGGTTAAAAGAGACCAAATAGTTAAAGCTAAAAACATTTCTAGTAAGGAAAAACCTTTACAATTTTGCAACATAAAATCTTCCTTGTCCTATTTGAACAGTAAATTTGTAATTTTTATCTTCTATAGAAATGTAATAAGTGGCAAATTCCGACACATTGCCATTTCGAACGATGGAGAAAGAAATTGGGGTTAAATCTTGATTGATTTTTATACTTTCATCATAATAACGATCAACAATGTAGCCAGTCTGCATATCCCCACTAATATAATACCGCTTATGTTTAGGATAAAAATACACATACATCTTCATTTGATGAGATAAAGCATAGCTTTGGGCGTAATACAAATCCGACTGTAAAGTTGAAAAAAACAACTTTTCTTTAACCATAACATGCTGCGGTCTAAATAGTAGAAATGATATGGAAAGGAGAATCATAAAAACGGAAAGTGAAACCAACATTTCAATTAATGTAAAGCCTTTTTGATTATTTATCATGGTGTACTTGCAACCGACACCTCGCCACTACTACTAATGACAACTGCCTTTCCATTTGGACAGGTTGTTTGACCTTCTTGGACATAACCAGCATCTGCAAGAGCTTCCATATCTGTTGGATATTTTTGATTATCCATATAATAGGACTGGACTTCTGCTTGAGCCATTTTTACAAATGCATCACAACCTGTTTTATTAATTTTAGAATTATGTTTTGTAACATTTGGAATCGTAATAAGAAGCAATATCGAAATAACGAGAAGAACTATCATCATTTCAATTAACGTAAACCCTTTTTCATTTTTCATTCTTTTCTCCTTTCAAAAACCGTCTAACAACTGAAACATCGGTAATAATACAGCTAAATACAAACTAATAATGAGCAAACCAACCAATGCATACAAACTTGGCTGAATTATTTTTATTGTTTTGTTCGCTCCTTCCTGAAACGTATTTATACAAAAACTGCTAAAATAGTGAAGTTCTTGATCTAATCTTCCATTTTCTTGCCCATGCTGCAGTATTCTCCGTAATTCTTTTTCAAAAAAAGGAATGACGCTAAAAGCTTGTTCTAATCGTTCTCCCTTTCGCAAATGTTCCATGACTATTAATCCTACCTCAGCATATAAACGCTGCTGTTTATTTTGTTGGAAAAATTGTAGACTTTCATAAATCGAAAATCCGCTTGACACTAAATAACTTAATTGAAGTGTAATGATGTGGGTATAATAAAGAGAGAAGTATCTACCAATCAGAGGCAGTTGAACAAACATAGTACATCTTGTAATCATATCTTGTTTTTTAAAATAAAGATGATAATAAAGAATCAATAGGAGGATACATATGACAAGCAGCATGGAAATAATGGGGATTACTTTTCCAGCCCCAATAACAAAAACCATAAATATATTTTTCTTTAAATCCATGGATACAAAAAGACTTGTGAATTTTGGGAGTAGAATCTGTTGTACAAAAAAGAATAGGATGCATGTAAAACTAATTAAAAAAAGTGGATAGTAGAGGAGTTTTTTCAATTTTGCAACCGTTTCTTGTCTAGTTAATATCATTTTGCTGCCATCTTGAAAGGCTGCTGCAAAGCCGCCATGTTTCTCAGCAAAAAATACATAGCTGATCAACTGTTCATTAAATTGCATTTTTTTTAAGTTTTCATAAAACGATTCACCTCCTTGTAAGGCACCAATGCATGCCCGTATATCTTCCTGCTTTTGATCGGACAAATAATAAAGAGTAGAATGTGCTGCTTCTGCTAGTGAATAACCTCTTTCTAATAGCTCCCCAATACTTTTTAATAACAATGCTTGCTCTGTAAGTGACCATTTATTTTGTTTCTTCATCATATACCCAACGTTCATATTCATCTTCTTTAATAAAACCTAAAGCTATTCCTTTATTAATATTTTGAGCTAATGTTTTGTACTTGCTTGTTTCCTTGTAAACATTATTATGGAGAATGGGGAGAATCGTTTTTCCTGTTATAATCTCAAAAACACTTGCCCTTTTCACCCGGTCTTTTAAGCTAAAACAATAGGTAGAACAATCGCCGCTGCAATATGGACAAACTAGTTCTACTAATCTTTGTGCTGTTACTGCAATCAATGTTTGTTCTATTTCCAGCTTATTCACACCAAATTCCAGTAAACGATGAACCGCCCCTTTTGCATCTCGTGTATGCATCGTTGTGATGACAAGATGTCCTGTTAATATGATAGACACATTATATTACAACTCTAATTATTTACATAAAAACAAAAAAGCACAGCGTGTATAAGTGGTGCTACCAACACCCTTATACCGTCCGCCTACTCTCGATAGGCAAACACTTGCTGTACTCTTATGTACTTTATTTTACAGTACGTAAGAGATCCTAGCAACAGTTTGCTTACATTTGGCATTCTGTTGCTTTTTTGTTTCCAAGGGAGACAAAATTATGAAAAAAAGAATAGATGTTATAGCAAGTGTGGACTCCTTCCACAATCTTTCTACATTTACAGATATCGAAGATATGAATAAAACTGTGCGTGCATACCGTGACACTATCCGTATGTCTATTAAACGTGCAGATGTACAAGCTAGACTTATTGCATTACTGGAAGTTTTAAAGCGTCACAGCTGTAAGCAAATAGGTGTAAGCTACATGAATAAAAACACCATTGCTGAAAAGTTAGAAGTATCATATAAAACAGTGCAGCGTTTAATGAAGAAGTTAGTTGATCTAGGTATGATTAAGCAAATTGCAATGAAGCGTAAAAAAGACATGCTGCAAACAGCTAATACTATTATCATTAATCCTGTTGAGGAAGAAGTGTCCGACAAGACTGCTGCTAAAGAGTCCGAAAAGTGTCCGACCATTAAAACTAATTCTATTTCTTTAAAACAAAATATTAATAATAAACGTAATACTGTTACCTTAACACCTAATGTTGAAAAATCTGTGGATAATATCACTAAAGCTAATTTTGTAGCTCATTGGGTTCCAGAACAATTTTCTAAATTGACCAGTTATTTTTATAACGATGCTGAAACAATTAATGAGTTGTGGAAGGTCGTTAAGCAAAACAACAAAGTTGTTAATTTTGAGAATAATACTAGAGCATTTAATGCAGATCAAGAGCTTAAAATTGCTTTACAATCAGTAAAAGAACTTGTGATGAAGATTAAATTTAATAAGGGAATTAAGAATATATTTGGTTATTTTAACGGTATCGTGAACAATCTTATGGACAAGTTATATTTCGATTTAGACTTCATGGAATAATTTGTCTAGTTTTGCCAAACGTATAATAAATATTTATTAGTATATGTAAAATAATTGGTGAAAACTGAAAAGATTTTATGGGGAAACAATTTAAAAAATTGTTATTTATTTTTATAGCTGCACTGACAGCTATCACATTAACAGTTTTCGATAAAACATTGTACGATTTTTCCAATTAAGGTACAATATTTACAAATTATGCAGGAGGGATTTTTTATGAGCGATACAAAAAAAACAAATGGAGAATATTTTTCGGAGCTGCAATTGGCGCTATACTTGGAATAGTTGCTTATACGAATAATTGGTTAGGATAAGGGAGCGTTACTTAAAGATTCGACAATCGAATTAAACCACTTTAAAGAGCAATACTATAATTTTTAAAGGATGAAAATAATGACAAAAAAGAAAAATGAAGTATTTGAATGGGGAAAAGCTATTATTATAGCAGTTTTAATAACTGTCGGGGTTCGTTCTTTTATATTTGCTCCTATTGTAGTTGATGGGGAATCTATGGATCCTACTTTAAAAAATGAAAATCGAATGATTGTATCTAAAATAGGAAAACCAAAAAGATTTGATATTATTGTTTTTCATGCTACTGAAGATGAAGATTATGTAAAAAGAGTAATAGGTTTACCTGGAGATAAAATTGAATATAAGAATGATGTGTTATATATCAATGGAAAAGCATATGAAGAAAAATATTTAGATGAAAATAAAAAAGCGATAAAAGAACAATTTGGTAAAAATATATTGCTTACAGAAAATTTTACATTAAAAGAACTTTGGGGTTTTGAAAGAGTACCTAAAGATACTATATTTGTAATGGGAGATAACCGACGAGATAGTAAAGATAGTCGCCGTATTGGAGTAATACCCTTAAAAAAAGTAGTAGGTAGTACGAATGTTGTTTTTTGGCCAATAAAAGATTTGCAACTAATAAAATAATTTTTCCGCAATAAAATTTCACACGTTATTTTTCAAGGAAAGCACACAAAAAAAGAAAGTCCTTCTCAAACGAGTTGGGCTTTCTATATAATTTAGATATAATTTACTATACAATAAAAATATTTATTTCGTCGATTTTTGTTATACAGGAGGAAGGAGAGATTTTCAATAAAAAAAAATACATTAAACACTATTAAAATTTGTATATTAGTTGCAATTTCTATTAGTTATTTAGTCTATCATTTATTTACATCTCTAAAATCAGAATATACTTTAATACTAATAATTGAATGTTTAATTAATTTAACAATTGTTTTAATTTTCGCTATTTTTTTAACAAAAAAAACCAACATTTTAAAAATACACCAAATTATTTTGTATATTTTATTTGTTCTTTATCTTTTTTTATTACAAGCATTAGTTGCACATGTAGGTCTTATACACTTTGTAATAATGAAATATATAGGACATCACCATATAATGTTTGATCGTATTAATTTGATTCCTTTTCATACAATTCTTAAAGGTTTAACTATCGATAACATTAAAGATTTATATAATCAATCATTCACTTTAAATTTATCTAGACAAAGAGTAACTCCTATTATACAAATTATAGGTAATATATTAATGATAGTTCCTTTATCCTTTTTTATATTATCTTTAAGAATTTCTAAGTCCAAAACAAAGACAATATTTTTGATATTTATTTTTTCTATAGGAATTGAACTATTTCAACTAATAAATTCATATATTACATCTGGTCTTCAATATGCAGAAGGTCGTGGCGTAGATGTAGATGATATTATTTTAAATACTATAGGCGCTATTATAGGTGTACTAGTTTTCTGGATATTTAAAGTTGGTATAAATGGATTTAAAAAAACACAAAAAATATTTTTAGATGAAATTTAATAAATACGTTTTAGAAAGATTAAATCAATTTTATAAAGTTTAAAAGTCCTTAATTCATCTACGAATAGTACATCTTTTCGTATACTAGTTATTTCTTATGCATACAATAATTCCCCTCGTTCTACAAAGGAGGCAGCCAAGATTGAATCTATCTTAAAGATCCGTGGCTGTCTTTTTGTTAAACAGAAAGCTTTAATGTATGTTTCATTAATTTCTTTTACTAGGATGACTCGCTTTGTAAACACATTCTTATTTTCATAAATGATTTCAATTGGTCTATTGTCTCTTAACGCTTTTTCTAGTTGTTGATTCATGCATAACTACCTCCCTTTTGCATACATTATATACGAACATTCGTTCTAAAACAAGATTGAAACAGAACAATTGTTCGTATATACTTTATCTAAAAAAGGTGACGTTATGACTAGGATTCCGGATGAACATAGAAAAATAATTGAACAGGCTATTTATTTGCCGTTGCTTTTATCTGTATTGGAGTATGACCGAAAGGTTACAGAGCAGACTACTGGTTTTAAGCTAAAACAAGTCTATCTGGATCTTATCGAACATACTATGCTCAAAGTCCAGAAAGACTTGAAAATAATCCGTGACAAAATGCGAATGGTCAATATGAAAGTCGTGAAAGGCGAAAACGATGGTGTATTTACTCAATATAATTTTTATTATCGCGGCTATCATGAAGTGCATCGGTACTTTAATGCTAATTTGCGGAATAAGACTGAGAAGTTGTTAAGGGATTATTTTCTACATAATTATTCCTCGCCCGGAAAATAATCCGGGTATTTCGCTAAAATTTCTTTATACTTTCCAGTGTCTTTTATTCTTATTGGATCTGGGCAATTAATATGTGTTAACGTGGCTATGATGTTCATTTTTATATCGTCGTTCAGACTCAGATACTTCTCGCAAACTGGACATCGTATCAAACCGTTATAGTAATCTAATCTTTTCTTTAATTTGACTATATTCATGTTTTACCCTCCTTTCTTACTATAAGGAGGATTCTTTGATATAGTCTGAAATTCCTGTTAGTTCACAAAATGTACAAACTTTTCTTTTTACTAAAATGGATAAATTCACTTATTTCCATTAAAGTTATTAGTAAAAAAGAATTATAATTTATCGAGGAGGAACATGTTATGAGTTGGGAAAGAAAAGCCCTTGAAGCCATGATTCTAAAAGCAATTGAGCAAGAAAAAGAATATAGCGACAAACAAAAAGAATTAACAGATTTAGGAGTAACATTAGACATTGGTGATTTTACCTATGACATACTAACAGAAGTAATGAGTGAATGGGATGAGTTCACAGAAAATTTACATGCTATATATGATGGGGAATTATCTAAAGAAAAATTTCTTACGACTGGTCTTAAGTATATAGAGCAAAAGTTCAATAAATAAAATATACCCCTCTCTTAATTAGAGAAGGGCTTTTTTAGCTATATCATGCTGTAAAACTATTTTATACCCATCCGAGTTATTTTATGCGGATTTTTTGTAGTATGATGCTATTACTGCTTGTTGTTATTGTTATTTTTAATGTTTATGATCAATTTATTTAACAGCCTCAAAATTAAATAAAAAAACAGAACGTTAAATAATAATCCAAATCCTTCAAAGCTAAATTGACCACCACCAAAGTACCCTAACCATTGAGCAGGAAGACCAAAAAAGAAGTAATTGTCTTCCCTTCTTATTCCCATCTTAATAAACGAAAAAATTAATACCAATATTATACTAGCAATAATTAACTTTTTGTTTGAATTTAATAACTTCATTCAATTCTCCTTTTTTTTGCTTTTTATCCAAAAAATATTGAATATATATCTAGTATACTATTATATCCATCCTATTTATTTTATTCGAATTTCTTGGTTTGGATAGATTTTATTGATGTCTTTGATATTTGGATTTAACTTTTTAATGACAGCAATAGTCGTCTTTTCCTTCTTAGCAATGTTGCTTAATATTTCACCTTTTTTAACAGTGTAATATTTTTTAGCTGCTGGCTTTGGAGCTGGTTTTGATTTTGGTTTCGGTTTAGGTTTCGGCTTTTGCTGCGGCTTAGGTTTAGGTACTGGTTTGAAAAACAGTTCCGCTTCTGCAGCACGTCTTTTTACAAGTCCACTAAGAACATTGCCGCCGGCATGGATCCATTTAGCAAATTCTTTTCCTGCTCCGACTAAATCTTTTTTATTAATATATTTTGCTAAATCAGATGATTTAAGAGCTCCTACCCCTAAGTTATACGCAAAAGAGACCAGTGCGTCGAATTGGTTTTGATTTAAGCTAACTTTGATTGCTGATAGTACGCCGTCCTCATACTTCTTTAAATCATCCTTCAGCAACTTTTCAGCCTGCGCTTGAGTAATAACTTGTCCAAGTCTAACGTCTGGTCCATAATGACCGTATCCGATTGTATAATGCTTTTCAGTTGGAACAGGTTTATACGCAATCAATCTGCAGCCTTCAAACTTCTTAATAAGGTCAATTCCGTTTTTTGACGTTTTCATTTGGATCTCTCCCTTTTATTTTTATATAGAAAAAGAGCAGCCGTTATGGCCACTCTTACTTTGTTGTTGATTTAACTCCGCTGTATAATCCGCAAGAAGATAATCCAATAATCAACCCATACACGATACCAGTTTTTAGTTCCACTCCAAGATAAAAAATACCAACTAATACCCCTAACAATACAGACACTAATGGGGCAAATCTAACTGGTAATCCTAAGCTTTTTTTAAACAATTCTACTACTCCTACAATCACTGCGATAAATACTGCTACTGATAATTGTTCCATTTTAATCATTCTCCTTTTCCATTTTGTCCAATCTTCTGTGGGCAGACTTACTACTTTCCTCCACACGTGTTACACGCTCGCCAAACTCTTTCATTTGCCGTTCGTTTGCCCGTAAATCAATCCTAATGTCATCCACACCTTTACCGATATAATCAAGCTGTGCTTTAATTTGAGCGTCTTGTTGTGTATCTGATTTAACTTCTTTCGTTCGGTTGAGTTGATAAGCTAAATAACTAATAACAAAGCCTCCAACTGCAATCAGCACGCCAAACTCTATGCTCATCTTCTCGTCCCCCTTTTCTTTGTCTATGCACTGGACTCACCTCCTTAAAGGAACTAAAAAAGGACTCTCCACTGGGGAAGAATCCTAGACTCGTTGATTAATATTTAGTTATACCATTACATTGATCCCATATTATAATGTCGAGTTCTTTACCTTTTTTTCTATATATGGTAATGCCTCTTCTACATATTTTAAAAACTCTTTT
>NZ_JBQTCX010000020.1:0-77237 GCF_052663115.1 Niallia yueguangensis | reverse complement strand
CCCCGCAGGCGCAAGCGCCGAGGAGGCTCATCGCACGCCCCACGGAAAGCGAGTATCCTGAAACGGAAAGCAAGCCCCTATTTGTAAGGAATAATGTTTGCAAAAAAACACTCAAAAGGACTATTCAATCACCCTTTTCTAATTGCTCTAAACCAAGTTATGGAAATACATGAAAAGGAATTAATAACTGCGAAGTTTGAGTTATTAATTTAACTTTTTTCATATAAAAGATACCGAAGTAATCATAAAATAGATTAATCCATAAACCATTAATACAAGATATGTGCAAAAAAACAATAGAAAATTGACTCTCCAAAAACCACGGAAAACTTTTTTATAGTTTATCTCTTGTTTTATTTTCCAATGTAAGATAACAAGGATGATGCCAATTAGTAAAATAGTGATCATTATGTAAGATAAATAAGACTTCCCCCAGAGGGCTTCCATTAAAAAATGAACGGAAATTATAAAAAAGAACGTACTAACGTCTAATGCAAGATGAACAGAAAACCGATGCTTTTTTGTCCATTGTTTGCACACAATGAATACAAAAAAATAACATACAATTGGAAACATGATAAAAAAGCTTAAAATAGATGTTGCAAAGGAAATCATGCTCCTCTCCCCTCCTGTTCCTTCTCCTTTCCTTTTATCATAAAATAATACGTTTTTGTTAATAATGCATTTATATGATGGTTTTTCGCTTCCTCCAATAAATATCCTAAAATACTATCAACCTCTGTTGGCCTTTTTTCCTCTAAATCTTTTAACATAGATGATTTATTGTTTGATGTTTGTTTGATGACTTCCAACACATAAGAAAAATACAACTCATTCTCCCGGCTGTTTAACTGCAGGATTTCTGCTATTTCTTCCATAAAATCCTTCATTAAACGAAAATAAAACGGATTTTCTGCTAGTTCCCCATTTTTAATTTGCAGGATGCTAGTTAGGGTATTAACAATACTATTAACGACTAGCTTTTTTTTCATCATGAACAAATAGTCTCGCTCTTTTTTTATCATAAAAGCAGCATCGGACTTTTGCACTAATTCTGTTACAATAGGTTCTAATTGGGAATGCAACGGAGATAGCTTAATGGCACCTACACCTAAATGCTGCACAGTATTTTCATTTATTTTTACCGCTCCATGCTCTATTATCCCTACCATAAAATGATTAGTAGATAGCGTTTGCAATACGTTTAAGTGACTCATCCCATTTTGCAAGAATAACATCCCATTTAACTGCTTAAGATTTTGTTTCACTTTTTCATAAATGGATTCTAGTTGGTATTGTTTAACTGTCACAATCGTTAAATCTTCAGTCCCTGTCCAATTTGAAAACAGTTCAGCATGCACACGAATATTTTCAGTAACCTTGTCTCGTTTATACGAAATTCCTTTTTGTTTTAATAGTTGCAGTTGATTCTCTGATCGTACATATACGGTTACATCATGGGCTTTTGTCAAAAAATAAGCACATAATAACCCTATTGCCCCACCACCAATAATTCCAATCTTCATAAGTGCTCCTCTTATTATAAATTTTTTCCTTATATATGATAGTAATATCTTATCATTAATTGTCGAAATTGTTTATCATTAATATTCAAAAGGGCTACTTCCTACATAAAGGAAATAGTACACTAGCCTTTTATCAACAATTCATAAAAACAGACCCTATTTATCCTTAATGGGAAAAACTTCATTTTTGTCTATAAAAATGAAGCCAAACTAACTTATTGGTGGGATTTTTCATGCGAATAAGTAAATATCGAGGAGATAAACGCGGAGATCACAATATAGCACCTTTTCTTTACAAGTATATTGCTTTCAAAGCATGCAGAGAAGGAATCCGAAGAACAACCAACCTTTAGAGCGATTTCGTGATTCCTTCGTTTAATACAAAAAAAACAATTTCTAAACCTTTTGCTCTTTATCCTCATCCTTTAACACAACCATTTTTCTCGCTTTTTCCATTAGTTCCACTAATGCTTTATACGCTTCCTCTATCCCTTTTAATTCGTTTTGCAGCTTTGTATTTTCTGCTGTTAATTTGATTACTTTTTCTTCTAATGCTATCGTTTTTTCTTTTGTTTCACTTTGATCGCCATTATGTTCTTCCCATTTCATTGCTTTCGTATATACTTCCTTTAAATATAAAAGGACTTCTTCAAAATTATTTGTTCCTTCTCTTTGTTGTACAGATATAGACGCCGTTAATTCTGTTTCAACTGCTTCTGCTAGAACACTTGTTTTTTTCAGTTGTTTTCGTTGTTTTTTTGCCAATTCAATTCCTGATTTATACTGTTTTCTAACAAAAGAATTCCAGCGAAATCCACATGCAGCACTCGTTCTAGATAGTAATTTCCCCACCTCTTCAAAAGCTTGAAGCTGGGTTCCGCCTTCTCTAATTAAGCGTAATACTACTTCTGCTAGCAGGATATCTTCATCTTTTGACCAGGCATCTTGTCTAGTTGTTGTCATCAGCAATTACCTCCTAGTGTTTTTTATTCATACATATGCATCTACTAGAAAAGATAGACTGATATCATGCCGGATTCTTGAAAAAAAAACATATTAACTATATGTAAAAAAAACTAGCTTTTATTTATATACACTTATTTTATCAGATAGGAAAGTTCTTCCTCTGAAATGACTTGTATACCGTTTTGTCGTAGTAAAGCAGTCGTAACACCCATTCCTTTTATTTTTCTTCCTTTAAAATCACCATTGTAAATAAAAGCACTTCCACATGATGGGCTATTTTCTTTTAAAACGACGATGGAAGCCCCGAGTTCTTTGACTATTTTCAGCGTTTTATACGCTCCATCTATATAAGTTTCTGTTACATCTGCCCCACTTAACTCAAGTACTTTCGCTTTTCCCGCTAACACGTCCGCTCCATCTCCCCCTACTATTTCAGCAGGTTCTCTTGGAGTATTAAACCCTCCAAGCAATTCAGGACAAACTGCTATCGCCTTTTTTTCATTAATTAGCTGCTGTACTTTATGATGCAAGCTATGTGTGCCATTATACCGAACCATTAAACCTGCTAAACAAGAACTGACGACAATCACGTAATCTCCCCCTTTTTTAAACGAAAAAAAGCACAGGAGCAAAAGTCCATGTGCTTTTCATCGAAAAGATAATTAGTTGCTAACAACTTCTTTACCTTTGTATGTTCCGCAAGCGCTGCAAACGCGGTGAGCAAGTTTCATTTCACCACAGTTAGGGCATTCTACCATACCAGGCACTTGTAATTTAAAATGTGTACGACGTTTTCTTTTCGCAGTTTTAGATGTTCTTCTAAAAGGTACAGCCATTCTTCCCACCTCCTTAAAGAGTATTAAGAAAGTAATGAGAGCAGAAAATTCTATTCTCAAATGTTTCTTTTGTCTGCCGACGATTAATCGGGCATTCGTTTACTTGTTTTCAAAAAACTTAGCAAGCCCAGCAAGACGAGGATCAACTTTGTCCCGTTTCTCTTGCTCTTGGATAACTTCCCAATCTTTACCCGATTGAGGAGCACCCTCTTCTTTGCTATCTTCACAGAAAACTTGCATAGGCACTTCAAGTAAAAGAATTTCTTGAATGACTGGCATTAAGTCAATCACATCTCCATTTACTTGATGAACTTCCTCTTCATCTGTTTCGTAATCGGAAACCTTCAAGAGAAAAGTTTCTGTTGTTTCAACATTAATTGGATAATCCACGTCTACTAAAGTACGAGAGCAAGGCAATACGAGAGACCCTTCAATTTTCAAATGAAAAGTCACCTTTGTTGAATCAATATCTGTTCGACCAATAATATGCATCGGTGATACATGTCTGATAGTCGGATCAACTGTTTTGATCTCATCTACATTTATTGTTTCATCAATCGGCAATTCCTTACTTCGATATTTTTGTAACTGGCTTAACGTCCATTTCATATATATCACCCCAAGGCAACAAAGGTAATTATAGCTTTCATATAATTATTTGTCAATATTTTTTCTTTACAGTGTTTAGGAAGTATCTAAAAAGGATTTCTTATCTATTTTACTCTAATACATAAGAATTGCAACCACTGTGCTTTGTACTTGCATTTAGCAGGGAAAAGCCCAATGGTCAAAGTCACTCTATCTTCTTCTAGCTTCTTATTCGTACTTATTGTATTCTTTTTTAAGTAGGATTTAGTTCTATTATTTATTTTAATTCCGTTCCTAATACGAACATTTTTTTAGGACAACAGAAAAGGAGAATTTACATGAAGGCTGTTGGCGTTATCGTTGAATACAACCCTTTTCATAATGGTCATTACTATCATATCCAAAAAGCAAAAGAACAAACAGAAGCAGACATTGTCATTGCCATTATGAGTGGTCCATTTTTGCAAAGAGGAGAACCTGCGATTGTATCAAAATGGCATCGAGCAGATATGGCATTAATAAATGGCGTCGACATCGTGCTTGAACTTCCTTATGTTTTTGCTACACAACATGCAGAATTATTTGCAAAAGGAGCTGTATCCTTATTGCATAGTATAAAATGTGATTATTTATGCTTTGGCAGTGAAGCAGGGAATATACAAGCATTTATTAATACATATTCATTAATCCATGAAAAAAAAGCAGAGTATAACGAACTTCTTTTAACATATCTAAAAAAAGGAAACAGCTACCCAAAAGCTGCTTCTCTTTCTTTTCAATCGCTAGTAAAAAAAGACAAGAACGAATACTTAGATTTAACACAACCGAATAATATATTAGGTTATCAATATGTGAAAGCTGTGCTCTCTAAGTCTATTCCTATGCAGTTACATACAATCGCTCGTACTCAAGCTAGTTATCATGATCAGCACTTTCGTTCCGACCATATTGCAAGTGCGACAAGTATTCGCAACGAACTACTCCATAACAATCGTAATTTGGATAATATTCTTCCTTTTGTACCAGCAGAAACTGCCAACTTGTTAACAGACTATCAATTGGAATTTGGCAGCTTTCATCATTGGGAAAATTATTGGAGCCATTTAAAGTATCGTTTATTGTCCATTTCCAAAGAAGATTTATCAGAAATATATGAAGTCGAGGAAGGCTTAGAAAATAGGCTGCTAACTTCTGTCAAAAAAGCGGAATCGTTTAATCAGTTTTTGACAGCTGTAAAAACAAAACGATATACGTGGACAAGACTTCAACGAGTTTGTTTGCATATTTTAACGAATACAAAAAAAAGCGACATGCCAAAAGATCCTGAACCTACTTATCTTCGCTTATTAGGAAGTTCAAAGGCTGGCAGATCTTATTTAAACGAAAAGAAAAAAGAATTGCTTTTACCCCTTGTCAGCAAGCTGTCTGCTTTTCACAACAAGCAGATTGCATTGGATACAAAAGCATCCTCTATTTATTCCCTTGGCGTGCCATTGTCGTATCAGCAAAAGTTAGATCAACTAGAATATAGTCAACCACCTATCATAAAGTGAATCGAATCTTTCATTAGATAGGCTCTTTCCCCATTGATGGTTCCACCTAAAAACTTTGTTTAGGTGGATTTTTTTTATTGTTTTTTTCCCATGTACTAATTAATTTCTTAATATCCTGCAGTTGTTTAATTGTTTCTTTTTCCCCTAATGCAATTATCTTTTCTAAATTGGTAAATGCCTTGCTATTATACATTTCTACATGCGGCCTAATCATAAAGTCACTGGCAACTTCCCTGTTGTTTACCAACTCCATTTGCATAATATCAAGGCTTCTCATAATAACGTCATAGATTGAAGTGATTTCTGTTGTTATTTTTACATTGGCAACATCTACTGCAATAATCAGATCTGCACCCATTTCCTTTACAACCGAAACCGGTATTCGATCAATAACCCCTCCATCTACAAGTAAACGTCCATCGATTTTTTCTGGAACAAATATCCCAGGAATGGAAATACTGGCACGAACAGCTTCAGCTATTGGACCATTTGTAAAAACCACTTTTTCTCCTGATAATAAATCCGCAGCCACTATAGCCACTGGTATGTCTAATTCTTCGATATTTTTTCCAAACGTAAATAAGCGAATTAGTTCTTTTACTTTATTCCCAGCAATAAACCCCATTCTAGGAACAGTAAAATCTAAAAAATATTTTCGTTTAAAAAACTTCGATAAATCATATAGCCGTTCTACATCTAATCCAGCGCCGTAAAGACTAGCAACTATTGCCCCTATACTGCTTCCAGCGATAAAATCAATCGGAATATTTTCTTCTCTTAACACCTTTATTACACCAATATGGGCAAATCCTCTTGCTCCACCTGAACCTAATGCCAATCCAATCCTTGGAGGCTGCATTACGTTAACCCTCCATTCCCTTTATTTATGGCTCTGTTAAAATTGCCTGTTTATTTCCGGTTCGGGAGCCTCCTCGGCGCTGTGCGGAGGTCACTGAAAAAGTGGATGCTATGAAATATAGATAGGGAAAATCAAGTATTTAGAGGTTTTCGTTCGGTTTTCCGAGGCTTACCACACGCTTTCCGCGGGGCGAGCGCCGAGCCTCCTCGTCGCTTTGCTCCTGTGGGGTCTCGTCTTTCTCGCTAATCCCGCAGGAGTCGTGCGGACGCCTCTCCTAACCAACATGATGGTCGTTTTCAAACTCCCTATACCATTTTTATCCTACTAAATATAAGGGTTTTACCTATAATTTATATAATAAAACACTTCTTCAGTGGCTTCGCTGTGCGCCTGTGGGGTCTCCCTTTGACTCGCTTTTCCCGCAGGAGTCTCACGCCTACCGCTCCAATCAACAAAGTATCAAAATTAACAATTAGCTTTAACACAGCCTTATTTATAGAAGTTGTTTGAACACTCACTCATATAATCTTATGGTCTTTTTTTTCATGTTATGAGTATATTGAATGATAAGGGGCTAATGTAGGACGAGATAGTCGATCCCATAATGTCTGATTTGTAGGAGTTTATTTTATATTTACTTTTCTTTTAACTAATCATACTTTTTCCATCTAAAAGGAGGGGTCATTTTTTGAATGGTTCGAAGGTAAAAACCGTTATATTAGCATTATCCGCATCTCTCCTAGCTTTAGCATTAATCTCCTTTCCTGCTGTTGCTGTAGATGCATCCAAAAACGGTCTCAATACTTGGTGGACGATTGTCTTTCCATCCTTGCTTCCTTTTTTAATCTTATCCGAAGTATTAATTGGCTTTGGAGTTGTACGTTTTATAGGGGTTTTATTAGAACCTGTTATGCGTCCGCTTTTTAGAGTTCCTGGTGTAGGCGGCTTTGTGTGGGCAATGGGAATGGTATCTGGTTTTCCAACAGGAGCAAAATTAACCGCTCGTCTTCGCGAAGAAAAGCAATTAACTAAAATTGAAGCGGAAAGACTTGTATCTTTTTCTAATGCTTCTAACCCTATGTTTATTATTGGAGCTGTTTCCGCTTCTTTTTTTCACAATCCAAAATTAGGACTTTTATTAGCATTTTCTCATTATTTAGGAAATTTTACGGTTGGAGTATGCATGCGATTCTACGGGAGAAACGAGCAGCAAAACAAACACGACCGAAAGATAAGGAGACCTTCTATCAGAAAAGCTTTTCAAGAGCTCCATGAAACGAGAATAAAAGATAAACGCCCTCTTGGGAAACTTCTTGGTGATGCTGTTGCCTCTTCCATTCAGTCTTTGTTAATGGTCGGAGGATTTATCATTCTTTTTTCAGTTATTAATCGGCTTCTGTTTCATTTACACATTACATCTTTTTTAGGAAAATTTATCACGATGATTTTGCATGTATTTCGTTTTTCCACTGATTTAAGCATTCCTTTAATAGCGGGTATTTTCGAAATCACACTTGGCAGCAAGTTAACAAGTGATGTAGAAACAGCAGCATTTATGCATCAAGCCATCTTAACCAGCTTTATTTTAGGGTTTAGCGGTTTTAGTGTACAAGCACAAGTCGCAAGCATATTAGCTCAAACAGATATTCGTTTTCAACCTTTTTTCTTTGCAAGAATTTTACAAGCAAGTTTTGCAAGTTTTTATACATTTATAAGTTGGAATTTTTTCACCACTCATTTCTTATCAAAGGAAAATCCCACGATTGCAATTCCTGGTTATATAAAAGGAACTTGGGTAGAAGAAACTTTTGCTAAAATTACAGATGCTGGTCCCATTATCACCATTTTCTGTTTAAGCATTTATGTGTTAATTCTTCTTAGTAGATTACCAAGAAGAGCTTAAGTTCTTTGACTCCACGATCTAACTAAGAAAAGGCAGATTCTAACCTAATAAAGGGGGGGAAGCGGCAATGTCATCAACTTAAGATTCCATAAAATCTTATTAGATTAAACCGTCATAAGATTGTTGTATTAAAACCAACAAATCACTTGACTTTTTAAAAACACCACAATAATCGATTGGGATACCTTTTTTGGTATATCAACGATGTGTGGTGATTTTTTATGGAAATAAGCTTCATATTTAAAAATTCACTGGCGATACAGTTTTATCTATTGAACAGGATTTTTATGCGACAATGTTTCTCGCAAACATGGCCGCACTTGTAAAACAAGAAGCCGATGAAATAATTGCCAAAAAACAGAGGGGAAAGGAGTTGAAATATGAATATACCGCCAATCAACGACTTTTAATAGGAAAGCTGAAAGATAATTTCATTCAATTAATGCTAGAAAAAAGTGTTAGAAGACGTAATAAGCTGTATAAAAAAATACTGAATGAAATTCAAAGGAATCGAGTTCCTATAAAACCAGGTAGGAGTTTTAAGCGTGTGAAAGGATTACGAGCTAATAGAAATGGATTGATTCAAAAGTCCGCTTTTTAAAGGTTTGATTCATGAAAATAGAATGCCAAGGGAGGGTGAAAAAAATTACATTTCATCCGCCCGGGCATCCTATTGCCTTTTTTATGATCCTATTTATGGGATACCCTTTATTTAAAAGAAATACCTCATTTGTTTGGAGAGGTGTCCGCTCGACTCCTACGGGATTAGCGAGACAGACGAGACCCCACAAGAGCAAAGCGACGAGGAGGCTCGGCGCTCGCCCCGTGGAAAGCGAGCGGTAAGCCTCGGAGAACAGAACGGAAACCCTTACCTCCTATTTTGTTGCTTATTTTCCTGTTTTTTGAAGCTTGGATTGATGACATTGGGGTAAGCGGGGCACCATCACTCAATTTTCCCATTAAAATTGGTGAAGCTCCGATCCCTTTTCCATAGAAAAAGAGGGTGACTAAACGAATCCAACTTTTTTAATTAATCGTCCGACTCGTTTAGTCACCTTCTCTTTATGTATTTAGTTGTCTTTGTTCAACAACGAATACTTCCTTTTTAATGCTTGCTCTACTACATTTGGCACCAATTCTGAAATATCTCCATTGTACTTGCTTACTTCTTTTACAATACTTGAACTTAAAAAAGAATATTGATTATTTGTCATAATAAAAAATGTTTCGATTTCATCACTTAACACACGGTTTACCGACGTGATCTGCATTTCATATTCAAAATCAGAAACTGCTCTTAACCCTCGAATAATTGCATTTGCATTAATACTTTTTGCATAATCTATTAATAATCCTTCATAAGAAGTAATCTTTACATTTGGAATATCTTTCGTTACTTCTTTAATTAATTCCAACCTTTCTTTTACCGAGAAAAAGGGCTTTTTACTTGAGTTATTCAAAACACAAATAAATACTTGATCAAAAACCTTTGCCCCTCTTTTTATAATATCGATATGACCATTTGTTATCGGGTCAAAACTCCCGGGACATACTGCAATACTTGCCATAAACTTATTCCTCCAAACCCATTGACAATGTGTAGATTGAAATTGCAATTATTCCATATTTTTCATCCTTTTTTTTACAAAGCCGACCAATTGACTCAGGTAAAATAACCTCAGAACCATGCTCACATACAATCGTACCATCTTTTTCTAATAAATTTTCTTTGTCGATCGTCGTAAGTAAACGTTCTAATTGCTGTTGTTTATACGGGGGGTCTAAAAATATATAGTCAAAGCAGCGTTCTCTTTTTATTAATGCTTTAATCGCACGGTCCGCATCATTACGATACACTTCTGCTTTTTCTTCTAATTTACATGTTGCAAGATTGCTTTTTATAGTGGAAATTGCCTTACCCTCTCTATCAACAAATACAACATTTGATAATCCCCGGCTTAACCCTTCAATTCCAAGTCCTCCGCTCCCTGCAAATAAGTCTAAACCAGATCCGCCATCAAAGTATGGACCAATCATATTAAAAATGGCTTCTTTTACTTTATCCGTTGTTGGTCTTGTAGAATTTCCAGGCACTGCTTTTAAAGAAATCCCTTTATTTATACCAGAAACTACTCTCATCTTTTTATCACCACTAAATTCTTAATTAACTAGCCTTTTTCCTTTCCTATCCTACCATAAACAAAAAAAGGAGCCAACTTTCTTTCCCCTTTGTTAAAGAGATGTTCAAAAATTCCGGGAAAAATAGCTGTCGAATTTCTTCGTCATTTTGTTTATCCGCTCCTCTATCATTTCTTTGCAAAGGAAATAAAAATATCTATTTTAATGTATAAGCGAAATAAAAGCTGGAGATACTTTTATTAACAACATCTATTCGAGGATGTTGTTGCCAACCGCGGAGAAGACTTACGTTTCCCCATAAGTTCTTCCTCCGGTTTCTCCTCTCCCTTTACCTTCTTTCCTATAGAGGATATAGAAGGACCCTGTAAGCAAATGCTTGCAGGTTTTTTTTGTTATAA
The DNA here is from genome assembly GCF_052663115.1 of Niallia yueguangensis. NCBI lineage: Bacteria > Bacillati > Bacillota > Bacilli > Caryophanales > Bacillaceae > Niallia > Niallia yueguangensis. The sequence goes on along the minus strand of NZ_JBQTCX010000020.1, from coordinate 66,469 downwards.
AAAAAAGCCGGATTAGCTCCAGCATTATATTCCCATCTTATAATCATATTCCTTTGCTTTATCCGGCTTTGAATTTTCAAACTCCAATTTCAGGAAAGGCTTATAGGACGGTTCTACTTTTTTGACGTAAGAATATGTACTTAGTTTTTCCATAACCTGATCTACATCCTCTTGATTTGTATACAACACGACGTATTTTAATCTTTTCGATATATAATGTACATTGCCAAATCTTCTTAACATTTTCGTTTGCTTTAAGGAATACATCCAAACGATAATACCTTGCCGTTGCCCTAACATGCTCTAACCCCTTTTTTAATCCATTATTTTTGATTCTAGCATAAAAAAACTTTTCTTATCGAACATAAAATATATCAGGCAGTCTTCTACATGCTTCGTGTTCCTTTTGTTTTTTACTTAGGCTCTTTTCGTATAGATTGTTGTTATTTAACCCGCATCCTGAATACACTTCGCTTTCCGCGGACGAGTGCCGAGCCTCCTCGTCGCTATGCTGAGGCCACTGAAAAAGTGAATGCTATAAAATATAGGTAGCGACAATCCAAGCAACGCAGAGGTGTTCGGTTTTCCGAGGCTTACCACACGCTTTCCGCGGGGCGAGCGCCGAGCCGCTTCGTCGCTACGCTCCTGCAGGGTCTCGCCTGTCTCGCTAATCCCGCAGGAGTCGTGCGGACGCCTCTCCTAACCAAAATGATGGTCGTTTTCAAACTCTCTATACCATTTTCACCCTAATAAATTTAAGTATTCCACCTATAATTTATCTAATAAAACACTTTTTCAGTGCCGTCGCTATGCTCCTGTGGGGTCTCGTCTTTCTCGCTTTTCTAAGCAGGAGTCTACGTGTATTCAGGCTGCTCAGTGCTTCAACTATGTTTATTATTTTATTCAAAAAACAACAAACTTTTAGAAAACAGCCTTTACTTATCACTATGGCAGCTTATTCTTAAAAATGCGGTTTTTGATTAGGATATAAACATTTTCACATAATAAAATTCAGTAGTGCCAACAAAATAAATGTTAGGATTACAGAACCAAAAATAAAATAACCTATATATTTAATCCCTCTAGGCAAAGATTTTACATTTATACTTTTTGGTTTAACTCCACCTTCCAAATAATTAAATTGTTCGATATCTGAAGGAATGAATACTTTATTTTCATTGGTGTTATTAAATTCCTCACTATATTGTGTTTCATGCACTTTTTTCAAAATACACACCAACTTTCATTTGTTTAAAACAATATCATCCTATTTCATAGCTTTTTTATATTCTTGATTCCATTCTTTTCGATTATTTTCCCAACCTATAAGGAAAATGTCAAATTGTTTATTAAATTTTTCTTGCAAAGAGAAAGTAATTAATTCTAAAATAACCATTATGTATAATTGGAAAAGTTGAATCTTCCATCAAAAGAAGCTACTCCCTTTAAGAGTGAGATAAAAAAAGGCGACGACAGCCAATTAATATGCTTTCGCCACCATCTTTTATTTTAGGCAGAACAACTGCAGCCGCCGCCGCTTCCACATCCACCAGAACTACATCCGGAAAGCTCGTCAAAAAATGGATTTCCTGTTGGAACTTTAATAAATTCCGAAACAGAGCGCCCAATAATGACACTTACTTCATCCAGCAGCTTTTGCAAATTATTTTCTGCTATTTTAAATGCAGCAACATGTGTATCTAAGTCCATGTCTCGTTTTAGTTGTCTAATTTCTATCATCACTTTTTTATATTCAGGATGGTATTTCCCAAAACGCTGGACTTCCTCATATTGCCCTTTCATTTTATTAAAAGCAAATATTTTTTGCTGTGTCTCTTTGTTTGTATTTAAATTGGACAAACAAATACGATATTGTTCTGCAACATCTGATTCTAATATCATGTCAGCAATCGCTTCTGCCTCTTCTACCATCAGCATTATTTCAGTTGTAGCAAGCACGTATTCGTCACCTCCACCTTCATTTTACTTGAAAAGGCTTGGAAAGAAAAGGCTTGTATTTCGAATCTTTATGAAATAACCACTGTAAATTCTTGTCCTAAATGATATGATTCATTTGCTTCATTAACAAGCTCAAGTGAAATTTTATGTTTTCCTGCTTTTAAATTACGCACCACAAATGCTGCTGTATTGTATTCAGCTACTAATAAATCATCCACTTTCAAAACAATTTTCGCCTGGTTTTTTCCACTGTTTTCACGAAAGGATACAGAACTAACTTTACAATCGATATAAACTGCGTTTCCTTTTACAAAATGTTGAACAGAAATTCCTTTATATGAGGAAGCTGGGGATGCTTGTACATGCTGCAATCGCATCAACTGCTGAATCATCCCCTCTTTTTTTGGTTTTACTTCCGGATCTGGAACATCATCCCGACATGCAGATAAAAGAAGCATAACAGGAATACAATAAAACAGTAATTTTTTCAATAAAAACACTCCTGAACATTTTTTCTTAGTATTCGCTGTTGTGCTTCTTTTTACGCAATAATGAACGATTTATTTAGAGGATGTTCAAAAAAGCACCAAATGATAAGCATCGAATCTCTTCGTTGGCTTGCTTCTAATTTATTACCTTTTTGAACACTAATTTTTATCGATTTTGCTTTTGAAACATTTTTAAGAGGACGAATTCATTGCTTGAAACATGCTTATCATCATGGATGCCATCTGTACTCCATTTGAAAACTTCTCTACATGGTGAGGAATTGTTTTTTTATAATATTGTAAGGAAGCAACTTCAAATGATTGCCATTCATTTGGATTCCTATTTAATTCACGATACCATTGGGGCTGTTCTCGAATAAATTGTTGCAATTCTTGATTTTGGGAAATATATTCTTTTATAGAGCGCCTCATAGTAAAACTCCTTCCTTAATCTTTACGAAATGAAAAAGGTCCTGTTGGTTGTTTCTGCCCGCTGTTTTTGGTTGCATTTGTACTTGCAGCACTACCAGGAGCTAATTGAGAAATCACTCCTTGAATAGTTCCTAGTGCTTGACTTAAATTAGCTATATATCCTTGTAGCTGGTTTTGATCCATGTTTTTTAGTGAATTCATAACAGATGACATCGACATCGTTTTATTCGAGTTATCTGCATCCGTAGGTTGATCTGTTGAAGTTTTGCTATCACGAAAATTATCCCACCGAGCATCTTCTTCTCCTAATAAGTACCAGTCTTCATATAATTCCTGCCAAGTGGCTTTTCCGCTTCTTACTTCTTGAATAATTTTCGGATTGCCTTTCACAAAAGTTTTAAACGCTTCTACAGATGGATGAATTTTTTTCTTTTCCATTTATGTTCACCTCTATTTGTTACAGCTGCCTATACTACTATATGACACTATAGTTAAAAATGTGTATTGTGTATTCTATTCATATCCTCTGCCATTTTATACACAGCAGCTCATATGGAAACTCGTCCATCTCAATCATTATAAAAGGCTCTTTTCGTATAGATTGTTGTTATTTTACCCCGCAGCCTGAAAACACTTCGCTTTCCGCGGACGAGCGCCGAGCCGCATCAATGCTATGCTCCTGTGGGGTCTCGTCTTTCTCGCTTTTTCCGCAGGAGTCTACGTGTATTCAGGCTGTTCAGTGCTTTAGCCATATTTATTATTTTATTCAAAAACAACAAACTTTTAGAAAACAGCCTTATAAAAAGAAATAAGAACAGATTCTAACCTAAATAAAGGCGACACTCCGACCTCTTTTCCATAAAAAAACTGCCCTAAATATTTAACCCTTATTCCTTGTTTTCAAGAACTATTGCATTCTCTCAAACAATCGATTAGGTGTAAACTTAAGACAGCTTTTCTACCATTTCTCTATAAAATTTTGCGTGTAATATTTTTTATATACTCCTACTCCCAAATGTGTAAAATCTTTATTCAACAAACAGTCCCGATGACCTTTGCTGTTCAACCAACCTTCTATTACCGCACCTGCATCTGTATAGCCTGCTGCAATGTTTTCACCAGCAACCTGATAAAACACATCGCCTTTTTTTAACCTTGCTTCTAAGTCACCATATTTTTCAGAGGTATGAGAAAAAGTTTTTGTTTCAAACATATCTATACTATGCCCGAGCGCCACTTTTGCTGTTGACTTGTCCCATTGAACTTCGTTTAATTTAAATCGTTTACGCAGAACATTTGTCATATCTAAAATTTGCTGTTCGTTTCCTTTTTCAACCGCTTCAACATCTTCTACTGCTGAAGCTGTTTCAACTAATTCCCCTCTGTACACTAGTTCATATGGCCGAAGCTGTAATAATGTTTTCGCATCCATATACCTTACACTTGATAATGTTCCTGTAAATTTATCAAAATAAAATTGTGCATAAAAATCACCTATACGAATAAGCGGACGATTGTTTATTTCGTCTTCAGATAGTTCAAAGCGATAAGAAGAGCCTTCATAATTTAAGCTAATATTTGTTTCAATCGGCGTTTTTGTATAAATATCGCCTACTTCTTGTCCAATTTTATATGGGGAAATATTAACATTTTCACCGATAGCATAGATCGTAACAACTTTTTGATCATGTACGCCAACTTGAAAATATTCGCTATCCTTTTTATTATAAATCCACCAGTCATAATCATAAGAAGAGGGATCTATCCTCGTGGGCTTTCCGTATTCTTTTTCTAGTTTTTTTACATTCTTACCGAGCAAGCTTCCTAAACCTTCTGCCGGTACCGGTAGGCTTTTATTCACACTGGCAGATTTTTCAGCAAGCGTAGTACTTTCTTTTGCGAGATTTTTTCCATCTCTTATGAGTACATCTGCATTTTCATTTTTATCTGTTATATTCAAATAAAAACCAACAGCAATTAATATAGAAATAATAACTAATATTCTAATAAAAGTTTTCAGAGGCTATCCTCCTCTCTCGTATTATCTCTACTATTATATGTTCATTATAGACTATTTAGTATAACGTTCTAGAAAATTATTTTTAGTAGTGGATAAGAGCATAATGACTTAAAAACCTAAAATAGCTTTTATGACAGATGTTGTTTCTCCCCCACGATAAATTACATATAATAATAAATAGACAGCAACACCTGTTATAGCAGTAAAAAACCAGATAATACTCGTAATTGGTCCAAGTTTGCGATGCTTTGCATACTGTTTTTTATACCCGGTTATTAACATAATAATCCCTAGCACCGCTCCAATAGTTGCCAGGTTAATATGAAATATAAGAAAAATCGTATAATATATTTTTATATCATCTGGACCGCCAAATGACGTGTTGCCGATAAATATAGTTCTGGATGCATAAATGATAAAAAAGATGACTGCAAATATCGCTGCAAACATCATGACTTTTTGATGTGCTTGTATTTTCTTTTTTAAGATTAAATTCCAACCAATTGCGACAAAAACTGCGCTTAACACGATAAAAAACGTACTGATGGTTGGTAAAATTGGCAGTGAAAATTCCATAAACATAACCTCTCAACATTTAATAATTTAATAAGTGAACTTCCTTATATAGAATAAACTTTCATCCACTTGGAATAATAATAGTGAGCTTACCATTCTCTCCCTTTATAAAGTGTTTTTTAAAAAATAGCAAGAAGAACAATGCATTTAGGCATCATTCTTCTTTTATTCTATCGTTTCTAAAAGAGCGTAACAAGGACCATTGCTGCAAACAAAATAGTCATATGTTGAATGGAGTAGACAAACATTGCTGTTGCCCACTTTATTTCATCGTTCTTTTTACTAGCAAAAATTCCTGTTATAATCCAGCCGATATTTAATAAAGTCGCGAGAATTAAAAAAGGAACTCCAAGTGATGTTAATAAAAACGGCAGCGGTATAAGCGCAACAATCCATGCATACGTATGTTTTTTTGTGACATGAAATCCTTTTACTACTGGAAGCATCGGGATTCCTGCTGCTCTATATTCTTCTACTCTTCTGATCGCTAATGCATAAAAATGCGGCGGCTGCCAAACAAACATAATCAAAAATAAACTCCATGCCATTATATCTAAGCTTGGATCAATTGCTGCCCAGCCAATTAACGGCGGAACCGCTCCTGAAAAGCTGCCAATTACAGTATTGGACACAAGTTTTCTTTTCGACCACATCGTGTATACGACAACGTAACTAAAGGCACCAACCAGCGCAATAACTGTTGCTGTAATCGTAGTTAATAATAACAGGGCTGTTCCCAACGCAATAAAACCGAAGCCTAAAATCGCCACTTTCTTTGCATTTATCTTTCCAGTTACAGTCGGTCTTGCTTTTGTCCTTTCCATTAAAGGATCAATATCACGGTCAATATAATTATTTAATGCACAAGATCCAGCAATAATTAAGGCTGACCCAATAAGCGTATAGAAAATAGTATCTATATTTAATAAGAACTTTTCTCCAGAGAAGTGAAGCGCTAGCCACAAACCGGTAAACACTGTAATTAAATTAGAATTAACAATGCCGATTTTAATTAATGCTAAAAAATCCTTCCATGCAGATGTTTCTTGCAAATTTCCCCCATTTATTTGAGCTTCTGAATAAGCCCTTGAATTCGCCATAGTTTTTTCCCTCCCTTTTCTATAAAAACATGGCATTACAAAACAAACAACGAATATTCTCCGGTAAGTCTATTCACTTGTGCCGATTTTCACAATTAACATTATAGGGATGTTAAAAAACATCCCTTCTGTAATTAAACCATATTTTTTATTATTTTTCTCCATCTTTTTTTCAAAAAGTTATCTTCATGAATCAATCATATGGAAATTTTTTGAAACACTTGGATAAATCAACACATGCATAATACTTTCTTACAAAATTTTCAAAAAGACACTCTTATTTAAGAGTTACGTTTTAATATATTTTTACGAATCATCTCTACGATCATCAACAAAAACGGAAGAACTACCGCAAATATAGGAAATATATATTTTAACACAAATTCACCTTGCATAAAGTGATGTTCAATATCTTCCGCCATGAATATAGAGGTTACACAAATGATGACGCCGAGCGGAATGACAAGTTTGTTTTTTGATACGTTGAATAAATCTGCACAACCAATTAAAGCAGCATAGAAAAAAACGGCAACTTTAAAGAAATCATTTATGATTAAACTAACTTCTACAAAAGCATCTAACCGTTGGATAAACCCTCCAACTTGAATCTGCTGCATCATCGATAAAAAAGGAAATATTAACTGTTTTAGTTTGATTAACCCAAGAACAGATATTTCAAGAAAGACGACAGCAGATAAAATAACACCACTACAAATAATAGCCGTTATTCCAATTTTAAAACCTGCTTTTCGATTATTTAAATACGGAAGAATCATCGTAAAACCAATTATTTCTCCAAAAGGAAACATCACTGTTTGCTTATAAACAGAAGAAAATATCGGTTTCCACCCATTTTCTAATATAGGTAATACATGATCAACATCCACTACATTAGAGAGCATCAAAAATAAGGGTGCTAAAGTTCCTGTAAACAAAAAGAATAGGAAATACAATTCTCCAGTTCGAGCCAACACTTCAATTCCCCTGTATAAAGCATAACTAATCACCATCATTAGGATAATGCTAAGAACAGAAATAGGGGTTTCATCATATGAAAGTGCTAATAACTCTACACCATCTCGCAAGTCTCTCGCAGCTCCATATAAAAAAAAGAGAATGTATAATATTGCTATTAGTAATCCGATGTACTTTCCAAAAATAATTCTAACATATCCAGTTAAGAGCAATTGCGGAAAATGACTATAAAGATAAGCATACATACAGAATATCAAGATTCCCCCAACCATGCCAGTTAGTATTGCAATCCAAGCATCTTGTTTTGCATCTAATCCTAAAGGAACCATGATCGCCGTACCTAATTCAAACAAAATGATGAGACAAAATAATTGAAAAGAAGTTATTTTTGCGGATTCCATCATCTCACCTCATTTTCCAAATTTAAATAAGTGATTTTAGGCAGAACAGCTAGCAATAAATTTTATTCTTCCAACTTATCCCTTTATTTTCCGAACAGCCGCTACTCCCAACAATAACAGCGGAACAAAAAATCCGAGCGTTATCGCATGAGGTGTCCATATTTTGAAAACAACGGTAAGGTCATACACAATATCTGGACTGATTACAAGAGAAAGGACAATAAGAATCATCCCTAAAGGGAAGACAAGTATCCGATAATCGTTCAGTTTTAAAGTTTGAGCCAAACTTAAAGTAGACGCATAAAAGCAAACAGTCAGTTTAAAAAATATCGCAATAAACCACATACCAGCCATAATTGCTTCTATCCTTTGCAAAAAATCACCTACATTTATTTTTTTTGCCAAAACATAGCTTGGATATAAATTTCTCGTCGTTAGATCTGCTCCTATCACAAGAATAGCCAGAGCAGTTAATACGATTAGAACCGCTCCCCCAAGCCAAGTTCCTCTTCGAAAAGCCTGCCCAGCTTCTTTTGAGCGATTGACATAGGGGAAAATCATTAAAAAAACAACCAACTCAAGAAAAGGAAAACCAGTAAGAAAAAGGATAGCTCTTAAAATCGGCTTCATTCCATCTTCAAGAACTGGTTGAATATTTTGCAGCTTTATCTGAGGAGAAGTAAAGCAGACAAGAAAAATAAAAAGGACTATAAACCATGGGAATAAAAGTTCTGCTGCACGTGCAAAAGGCTCAATTCCCATGCGCGTTCCCATCATCACAACAATAAGAAAGATTATATGAATAGATTGAATCGGCGTTTCCGGCATGATTTGTGTCGTCATAAAATCTCCTATATTGCGTAGAACTAACGCAGCAAGAAGAAACGGAAAAGTAAAGAACAGTAGAGCAATGACTTTTCCTATCCATTTTCCAAGTATTTTTTCGCTATACTCAACTAACGTCATATCAGAATATCTATTTCCTAGTGTTTGATACAACCACGTTAATAACACCCCTACTACCACTCCAAAAATAGCTGCAAGCCAAGCATCTTGTTTTGATTCAGAAGCAACCATAGATGGGGCCAATAAAAGGGAGCTTCCAGTTGTAAACATAAATACTAATACTGTAAATTGTTTACTTTCAATCTTCCCTTTTTCTAGCATTCTTTTCTCCTTCTTTCTACTTCAATAAACCGAATAGAAAATCACTAAAGGGCTTATACACAGCACCAATCCAGTTTAAAGGGTTCGGAATATTCATCTGCAAACCCTCCGCAATGCTTAAACCAGTTCCAAAAAGGAGAAGTATTGAAAATACCCAAATTTCCTTTGTTAACCCTTTTCTCAAAAGCGGCGGAACTTCGATAAGTGCAATTACGATAGATACTAGAAGAATTCCTATCGTTACTAGCATATGAATTAACTCCTTTCCTTCCTCTAAGAAGGATTGTCTTACTGTCCATACATGCCTATTTCAAAGGTAAACGGATTTTTCGAACTGCAGCTACACCCAACAAAAGCAGTGGAAGAACAAGACCATACGTTAAAGCATAAGATGTCCATATCCGAGAACTAAAAAAATAAAAATATACAATATTTTGGAATGATAAAAGTGTGAAAACAATTAAAATAATTCCAAAAGGAAAAACTAGCACTCGATAATCCTTCAGTTCTAATATTTGTGCAATCCCTAAAATAAATGCATAAAAACAGATTAGTAACTTAAAGAAAATTGAAATAAACCAAATGCCAGCCAATATGATTTCAATACGTGTTACAAAGTTGGCAAGATTAATTTTTTTAGCTAAAGAAAAAGTAGAGTAAATATTTCTAGAAGTTTGCTCCGCACCCAGTACCGAAATCGATAAAAATGTAATGAGGATCGTCACAATTCCGCCAATGAGTGTTCCTAAAAAAAGTGCTTTTCCCGCTCCTTTTTTTTGATTGATAAAAGGAAATAGCATTAAAAATATGATTAGTTCTAAATAAAGAATGCCGATAAACTGATAATTTGCCTTTAATATTGTCTTGCTATTCGCCTCCAATACCGGTTGTATATTAGCTATTTCGATTTTAGGTGAAATAGCTAGACATAAAATAAAAATACCAATCATGATCCAAGGAAAAAAAAGTTCAGCAGAGCGTGTAAATGTTTCGAGTCCAAGTCTTGTTCCCATGATAATAGTAGCCATAAAGATGATGTAGATAGCTTGTATCGGAGTTTCCGGCATAATAGCAGTTGTAAGAAAGTTTCCAATTAAATTCAGCAAAAATGGACAAATCAGAAAAAAGTAGCTCATAAAAAGTAATGATACTATTTTACCTACCCATTTCCCCAACACTTTTTCGCTTATCTGAACTAAAGTAAATTCGGGAAATAGTTTACCTAATCCATTATATAAAAGGACAAATAATAGCCCTATTGCAACTCCAAATATGCTAGCGACCCAACCATCTTGTTGTGCAGTAAAGGCAAAAGAACCTGGCGCAAGTAAAATAGTCGTTCCAATATTGAATAAGATGACAAGAACCATTAGTTGACGTGATGAAATTTTACCGTTCTCTAGCATCTTTTTTCACCTATCTTCTTATTTTCATAAATCGAATAGAATATCATGAACAGCTTATACATAACAGCGATTCCATCTAAAGAGTTCAGAATATCTTTATCTAAGCAGTCCCCTTATTCTTTTTCAAAAGAGGAGTAAGATCGAAAGTGCCAAGCGTCCCTATAATTATCTCTATACGATTTTATTCCGGTATTTCTTTCTGAAAGGATTCTCCCACTGTACCTACACGTCGTATTTTTACATCTGTCTTTACATGCACTGGAAGATCCACAAATTTCTCGTCCCAATTTTTCTCAATTTTTTTCCATAGTTTAGGATTTGTACGATGAATCTCTTCACCAAAACCAAAAATATCGACTCCGTATTCTTTTTGTGCTTTGTAAATAGCCTGTTCGATGACAAGTTTTAATCTTTCCTCTGATTTTTTTTCCAAATCAGCTATCGTTTTTGTTTTCATAAGATCAATCTTACATTCGACAGATCCTACATTGGCTTCCAAGCTCGTACTCACATTAATTTGAGGACTCCCTTTTTTAACGCTTCCTTTTACATCTGTCTTTGAACGTATCACCTCGAACGTGATGTTTCCTCCCTTTGGACAGGCAATACGACCAACCGTACTTTTGACATTATCGTTAATATAATTATATCCTTTACTCTCATTTTCATTTAACCAGCCAATCAGTTTATCATTTTTCAACACTCCGATGCCTGAATATTGCAATTGAGAAGGAGTATCGATTTCTACTACATTCTCTGGATTATCACCTTGTTCCTTCTCTCCTGTCACTTTAAGTCCTGTTAACACAGGCTGTTTTCCCTTGCTTACAATGTTGGATATCAGGTCATCTAATGTGACGCTGACAGTCGGCGCCCAATTTTTTTGCGACGTTTCAAGAGATTGAAACAATTTAGTAGCTGGTATTTTTTCTAATGGTGTTAATACCTTTAATACATTTGCAGCCGTTGTTCCCCTTGCCACCACAATGAAAAAATCCGTACGATGTTCATGATCACGCGATAAGTAATCCAAAATACCACTTATTCCTTCTTTCGCTAACTCCTCTCCAATCACAACCATCCGAATATGAGAAGCATAGATTTTTCGCGAACTAACTGTTGTCATTTTTCGTCTTGCTTCAAATGGAGTCTCTGCTACAGTTTCATAAGTAGTTACTGGTGACCGATTACCGCCGCCTCCCTTTGCGGCTACTTGTCCTGGATCTACGATTTGCGAAGTCACTCGATATTGATCTCCCGCTTTATCTATTCCCATTGCTACTTCGATTGCTATCTCATTCAATTCTCGACGGTTCCAACAGCCTGTAGCTACAGTGAGAAGAACAAGCACCATTACTAGCAAACTGAATTTTCGTTTCATAAGTGAAACTCCCCCTGTTCTATTATCATTTTGGAGGCTCCGGTTTTGAAGCGGAAGGATCTTGCTCACGTTTCACGTTTTTTTGACTAATTAAACGTGGACGGGAAAATAATCGCCATATTGGCAATCGAAACATCGCATCCTTTTGGTCAACAGGAATAAACGGAGCAAACGGACTCATATAAGGAACACCAAAGGAACGAATACTGCAAAGGTGAAGAACAATCGCAATTAACCCAACAGTAATTCCAAATAAACCAAAGGAAGCCGCCAGTCCCATTAAAATAAAGCGTAATATCCTTACTGAAATAGCCATATTAAAAGAAGGAAAAACAAAACTTGATATGGCGGTTATGGCTACGACAATGACCATCGCAGCAGATACGATTCCAGCTTCTACTGCTGCTTGACCAATAACCAAAGCACCGACAATCGATACCGCTTGACCGACTGCTTTTGGCATGCGAACTCCGGCTTCACGCAAAATCTCAAAGGTTACTTCCATCATGATTGCTTCAATAAAAGCAGGAAAGGGCACCCCTTCTCGCTGTGCTGCCAAACTAATCAAAAGCTGAGTGGGGATCATTTCTTGATGAAAAGTCGTAATTGCAACGTAGAGAGACGGACCCAATAAAGCTATGAATAAAGATAAATATCGAAGGAATCGAATAATCGTTCCGAAATCAGCACGCTGATAGTAGTCTTCTGCTGACTGATAGAATTGAGCAAAAATAACAGGTACTAAAAGGACAAACGGAGTGCCATCTACGAGAATCGCTACTCTTCCCTCCAAAAGTCCAGCAGCTACAACATCCGGGCGTTCCGTATTGTATATAGTAGGAAAGGGAGTGTATGTTTCGTCTTGAATCAACTCCTCTATGTAGCCGCTTTCCAAAATGCCATCGATTTCAATTCGATCGAGCCGAGCATTCACTTCTTTTACAATTTTGTCATTAACAATCCCATTAATATACATGATTGCTACATCTGTTTTCGTGACTTTCCCTATTTTTTTGCTTTCTAGCCAAAGATTAGGATCTTTAATTTTCCGACGGATTAACGCAGTGTTCATACGAATCGATTCTGTGAAGCCTTCCCTTGGTCCGCGAATCACTGTTTGATCAGCAGGTTCTGTTACCCCGCGGTTTTGCCACTCTCTCATTCCAATTGAAAAACCTTGTCCATATCCATCTAGCAGCAAAATAACATTTCCGGATAAAAGGGAATCAAAAAGCGTTTCAAAATCGGTTACATCTTGAATTTCTCCAACCGTCAAAACAAAATCCTTCATAACATGTAAAATATCTTGTTCAGAAGAGACTTTTTGATCCAATTCCGTTTCTCGAATATCCACCATTAAAGATTCCATGATAAAATTTTGAATAGACTTTGTATCTGTTAATCCTTCCGTATAAAAAATCCCAGCTTTGATTTTCCCTTCTTTACCAATGCGAATCTCGCGGATGATAATATCCTTGCTGTTTCCAAGCATTTCTTTAATATGATTTATATTTTCTACTAAGCTCGTTTTAAGGGCTTCCTTTTTCTTTGCCTCTTTTATTTGAGGAGTTTTTATTGATGGGGAATTTTTGTTTCTTTTTTTGAAAAAATCCATTAGTTCGACCCCCTTATTATCATTGCGTAATATAACGTCTCTGTCTCGTTAGTTTAACTCCCCATCCTTATAATTATGCGTTTATCCTTTCTATTCTAAAGCAATAGAAATACCCCACCTTCATTTCTTGAAGGTGGGGTATTTCTCGAACTTCGATTGTATAAAAATGTTAATTGCTATCTGTTATGCAAAAACCTGTTTCTCGACTGTTTTGGCAATTCTGAAACGACTTTTTCTTCTTTGTTTTTATATTTTTTTTCATATTTAACAAACATAGACACATTTACTAGAATCCCCATGCTTAGTGCCAATTGCACAAGAGAGGAACCCCCATAGCTGACAAATGGCAACGGGACACCTGTTAAAGGAATAATGCGAGAAACTCCTCCAATATTAATAAACGACTGAATGCCAATCATGCTCGATATCCCAATTGCAAGCAAACTGCCAAATGAATCTTTGCAGCGCAGCCCTATGTAAATGCCTCTAAGAACGATGTAGCTTAAACATGCTATTACAAAAACAACCCCATAAATTCCTAGTTCTTCAGCGATTACCGCTATAATAAAATCAGTATGTCCATCTGTTAAGTAACCTAGTTTTTGTACCCCTTGTCCAAGACCTAACCCCTTTAAACCGCCTCCACCAATCGCAATTAACGAGTTGGCCATTTGATAGTTTGCATCTGCTTCATTTTTAAAAGGAGAATCTAAAAACACAAAAATCCGCTCCCGTTTTTCATCTGAGAATAGGTCTTTGCTGAAAATTAAAACAAAAGGAATCAATACAACGGCAGCAATCGTTGCTAATCTTAATAAATTTCGAAAATTCATACCTGAACAGACAATGACCGTTGCTCCGATAAGAAAAATGATCGCTGCTGTCCCAAAATCAGGCTGAATGGTAACAAGACCACAAACAAGTAATAAATACACAATGGGAGGTGCAACACCTTTATTAAATTCATTAATATAAGACTGCTTTTTTGCATACACTGCTGATAAATAAATAATCACCGCAAGTTTGACAAATTCCGCCGGCTGCAACTTAGAATTCCCAATCTCATACCAGCTTTGTGCATTACCGGCAACATGCCCTAAAACAAATAATCCTAATAAACCAATTAATGATAAAAAAACCATCGGAACTAACAGGCGATTACTAAGAAATGCTTTATATGGAAAAAGAGCGGCTACTATAAACACAAATCCCGCAACAACTAAATGCGATAACTGCTTTTTATAAAAATAATCACTGCTAGGTAAATCGTAACGTTGCACAGCACTAACCATGCTTGCACTGTAAACCATAATTAATCCAAAGATTGATAGCAAAACCATCACGATAATTAAGGAATAATCATATGATTTTAATATTTTTTTTAACATTAAACCGCTTCCCTTACTATTTCTACGTTGTTTTATACATTCGCTAAATTTATCCCTTTTCCTGCCAAGCAAAAAGAAAATCAAAGACCATTTTATCAAATGAAAGCATTCTAAGCTAATTATAGGCTATCTTCTTTTGTCTGTCTCTTCTAAAGCAACGGTTCTATTTTCTTGTTCGCTTTTACAAATATGTACGGTTATCCAATAAAAAAACTCAAACAATTGTTTGAGTTTTTTTATTTTCTTATAGACGCTTCATGTAATGCAGAGAGCTCTTTTTCCAACTCATCTAATATTTTTTTGCCCACGCTTACTTCTACTAACCCAAGTCGAATGGCAAAATCTATTTCTTTGGATAAGCCGAACATTTGCGTATCCAGAACTTCTTCATATAAAGGACATTGTGGCATTGTTAAATTTTCCATCTGTACTTTAATAAGCTTTAATATTTTGTCTGCATCTGCTTTTAATAATGCATTTGCTTTTTCTTTATGATTAATAATCATGTCAGAAGTCAACCTTATCCCCCCGTTTCCGAGCGATTATCCTATCTATAAAGTTTAAACTCAACCTAGAAAAAATGCAAGACTAATAAATAGAATCTAGTGAAACTTCCTTCAGTGGGGTTTTTTGACGACAGCTCAGGCCTGATTTTTCGTCATCCCCAACTGAATTATGATGCTTTCTATGGAAAGGGGCCGGAGCCAATGTCATCAAGCTAAATTTCAAAAAACAGGAAAATAAGCAACTAATTAGGAAGTAATGGTTTCCGTTCTGTTCTCCGAGGCTTACCGCTCGCTTTCCACGGGGCGAGCGCCGAGCCTCCTCGTCGCTTTGCTCCTGTGGGGTCTCGTCTTTCTCGCTAATCCCGTAGGAGTCGAGCGGACGCCTCTCCAAACAAATTAGGTATTTCTTTTACATAAAGGGTATCTAAATCCATGATATTCCATAGTTTACATTTTATAAAATCTTAAGTTGATGACATTGGGGCCAGAGCTACGCCAATTTTAATGGAACAATACGAATGATAGTACTCCATATTTTGTTTTTTATCCTTATAATGGATGAATCACATCGCCTTTATTAGGTTAGAATCTGCCTTTTCCTTGTTAGATGTTGGAGACAAGGAACGAGTCTCATGTGAGTTTTTTAAAGAAGATCTGCTGCCAGCTGCGCCAGGCCGGATCGTTCCCCTTTTACAAGCTTTACATGCCCAGCAATTTGCTGGTCTTTAAAACGTTCTACTACATAAGATAAACCATTATTAAATGCATCGAGGTAAGGATGATCAATTTGTTCAGGATCACCCATGAGCACAATTTTGCTCCCTTCTCCTACCCTTGTTAAAATGGTTTTCACTTCATGCTTTGTTAAATTTTGCGCTTCATCTATAATAATAAATTGATCGGGAATGCTTCTGCCTCGAATATATGTTAAAGCTTCTACCTCAATCGATCCCATCCCCGCAAGAATTGCTTCTAATTCACCAGGTTTTTTTGTATTAAACAAATATTCAAGATTATCAAATATCGGCTGCATCCACGGTCTTAACTTCTCTTCCTTTTCCCCCGGAAGAAATCCTAAATCCTTCCCCATTGGTACAATCGGTCTTGCAACTAATAGTTTTTTGTAATCTCCAAAATCTTCTGTTTGCATTAATCCAGATGCTAATGCTAATAATGTTTTTCCTGTGCCTGCTTTTCCAATTAACGTAACTAAAGGCAAATCTTTTTTCAAAAGTAATTCTATCGCCATTGTTTGTTGTACATTCCGAGGTCTAATTCCCCATATATGTTCATGGTCAAAAACAAGCTTTTTCACATACTTTCTTGAAGCATCCACCATTGCTAACGCAGAAGAAGACGAACCTAATACATCTTTTAGGATTAAAAATTGATTTGGAAAAAAGGTCCCATAGCCAATTTCAGAAACAGCTAGTTTTCCTTTTTCGTAAAATTTATTTAATA
Source organism: Niallia yueguangensis (assembly GCF_052663115.1). NCBI lineage: Bacteria > Bacillati > Bacillota > Bacilli > Caryophanales > Bacillaceae > Niallia > Niallia yueguangensis. Next base: position 49,594 of record NZ_JBQTCX010000020.1, on the reverse strand, counting down.
GTTCTAACGTTACTTGAACATCTGTAAAACCGGAATACAAATGTTCATTTTCGACGACTCTGTCGCTTAAAAAATCTTCTGATAGCAATCCAATTGCATTTGCTTTCACTCGGACTAACGTATCTTTGCTCACTAATACGACAGTTCGTCCATTTTCTTTTTTTTGTTCTTCTATCGATAAATTCTTCGCTACTGCCAATATACGATTATCATTTGTTTTTTCCACAAATATTTCTTGGAGTTGGTGAAAGGAGCGATGATTTAATTCAATTCGCAGAGTCCCACCATTTTCAAGCGGTATTTTTTCATGTAAATTTCCTGCTTCTCTTAGTTTATCAATTAATCTGGATATTTGTCTTGCGTTCCTTCCTATTTCATCCATATAACGTTTTTTACTGTCGACTTCTTCTAAAACAACTGCCGGAATCACTACATCATTGTCTTCAAAAGAAAAAATGGAATAAGGATCTTGTAACAAGACGTTTGTATCTAAAACGTATATTTTACTCAAACCAATGCCTCCTGCTTCAACGTCGTATATTGCTTGCACTATCCGCTTAACGGAAAAAAGCCTTGGTTAAATATATGTTTTACCGCATAAAGATAGAAGATATTTTACACAATAAACAGAGGAAAGTAAGAAAAGCGGAAGCGCCTTGCTCAGCCCTGAAGAAAAATGTTCATTTGACTGAAAAGTGCTTTTTACTTTTAGAGGCAAAGGGTTATTTTTCACAAGGGCTAGGTGCTGGAGCTAGACACCCGTCAGACTTCAGAAAACTTATGCTTTCTTATCTTTAAAAAAAACGAGAAAAGAAATCTTCTTTGGAGGTATCCATATGAAAAAAGCTGTCTTAATTATGATGTTTATGTTGCTTCTTGTTGGATGTGCCAATAATGGAAATGATCATAAGAATCATAAGGAGTCTCAATCTAATCAATCAGAACAGTCTTTAATGAATGTTAAAAATTCTAATATAGAGGAGGTGGACCGAAAAACCGGGCAGGACATTGCAAAACGACTTGTCACTCTTTCAACGAGTATTCCTGGTGTAAATGATGCCTCAGCTGTAGTACTTGGTAAATACGCAATTGTTGGGATTGATATTAAGTCCAATGTTGATCGCTCTGAAGTCGGTTCTATTAAATATTCTGTCGCTGAAAGTTTAAAAAACGATCCGTATGGTGCTTATGCGATGATTATAGCAGATCCTGATGTAACAGCAAGATTGAAAGAAATGTCAGAAGATATTAGAAATGGGGAACCTGTTCAAGGGATTTTTAATGAGCTCGCTGATATGACAGGAAGATTAATGCCTGAGGTCCCTTCTGATATGATTAACCCAAATCCTAAAACGAATATAAAAGATCCAGATGAGAAGTTAAATAACAAAGAAGAAAAAGATATAAAAAGGGATCAGAACGAACAATCCAATCAGCACCTACGGGATTAAACTCGTTTTCTACAAAAGATTGTATTATAATAGCCCTATAATCGAATTTGATATATTGATGATTAGAGGTGCACAATTTGAAAGTAAAATGCGTAATATGCGATGCAATTGAAGACATAGATGAAAACTCATTTCAAGCAAAACGCCTGCGGAACCGACCAATTCATACGTATATGTGTAAAAAATGCGACACTAGAATCACCGAAAATACACAAAAACGAGTAGAGTCAGGAAATTTTGTACTATACCGAAGTAAAATAACAGAAGAAGAATGGTAAACACGAAAAGCGGAAGCGCCTTGAACAGCTCTGAAGAAAAATGTTCTCATGACTCAAAAAGTGTTTTACTTTTGGCTGTTTTCTCAAAGCTTGTTGTTTTCCACATGAAAACTTGGAGAAGTAGTACTCAGCAGACTGAATACACGTAGACTCCTGTGGGAATGCGAGAAAGACGAGACCCCACAGGAGCGTATGCGACGAGGAGGCTCGACGCTCGCCCACGGAAAGCGAAGTGTATTCAGTCTGCGAATTTAAAAGCAACAATCAATAAGAAAACAGCTAAACAGCCTTACTTTTAGAGGTATGAGGTTATTTTTCATAAGAGCTAGGCGCTGGCCGGCTAAATACGCCACGTCCTGTGGCAACGCCGGCACTTGTACTTCCTGTACGTCGGAGCTGGATCAAAGAAAGCGGAAGCGCCTTGAACAGCTCTGAAGCTAAATCAAAAAAGCTAAGCTCTCATATCAAGCTTAGCTTTTTTTCTTCAATTAATTATTCTGCTAATTTTTTCTTTTTCGTTACACGTTCACGTTCTGATTTATTTAGAATTTTTTTACGTAAACGAATTGATTCTGGTGTTACTTCGCAATACTCATCTTCGTTTAAGTATTCTAATGATTCTTCTAAAGTCATAATTTTAGGCTTTTTCATTGTTGCTGTTTGATCTTTGTTCGCTGAACGAATATTGGTAGCTTGTTTTACTTTTGTGATATTAACTGTAATGTCATTTTCACGAGTGTGCTCCCCAACGATCATTCCTTCATATATTTCCGTTCCTGATTCTACAAAGATGATTCCACGGTCTTCAACTTGCATAATACCATAAGTAGATGCTTTGCCTGTTTCCATACTTACAAGAACACCTTGGCGTCTTCCACCTACTTGACCTGAAGCCATTGGCTGATAGCTGTCAAATGTATGGTTGATGATACCATATCCGCGAGTTAATGTTAAAAACTCAGTAGTATAACCAATAAGTCCACGAGCAGGTACATTAAAGATTAAACGTACTTGACCATTTCCATTATTGATCATATCCAACATTTCCCCTTTACGAGCACCAATTGACTCCATAACAGAACCAGTATGCTCTTCTGGCACGTCAATTTGTACGCGTTCAATCGGCTCACAACGAACACCATCAATTGTTCTTACGATAACTTCCGGTTTAGAAACTTGAAGCTCATATCCTTCACGACGCATATTTTCAATTAAGATAGATAAGTGTAATTCTCCACGTCCAGATACTGTCCAAGCATCAGGTGAATCTGTATTTTCAACACGTAAGCTTACATCTGTCTCTAATTGTGCACGTAATCTTTCTTCGATTTTTCTAGATGTTAAATATTTGCCTTCTTTTCCAGCAAAAGGACTGTTGTTTACTAAGAATGTCATTTGTAATGTTGGCTCATCAATTCGTAGTACCGGAAGTGCGTCTTGGTGATCAAATGGACAAACCGTTTCCCCTACGTTGATATCTTCCATTCCAGATACTGCGATTAAATCACCTGCGTATGCTTCTTCAATTTCTTGTCTTTTTAATCCAAAGAAACCAAAGATTTTTGTTACACGGAATTGTTTTACTGATCCGTCCAGTTTCATCAATGCAACTTGTTGGCCTACCTTCATCGTTCCACGGAATACGCGGCCAACTCCAATTCTTCCTACATAATCATTGTAGTCAAGAAGTGCTACTTGGAATTGCAGAGGCTCCTCACGGTTATCAACTGGTGATGGAATATGCTCTACAACTGCATCGTATAATGATTGCATGTTCTCATCTTGTTTATCTGGATTTACACTTGCAGTACCATTGATAGCAGATGCATAAATAACAGGGAACTCTAATTGTTCTTCCGTTGCATCTAATTCAATAAATAAATCAATTACTTCATCCACTACTTCTGCAGGACGAGCAAAATCACGGTCAATTTTATTTACAACCACAATCGGCGTTAATTTTTGCTCTAATGCCTTTTTCAGCACAAAACGCGTTTGTGGCATACAGCCTTCATATGCATCAACTACAAGTAATACTCCATCAACCATTTTCATAATACGTTCTACTTCTCCGCCGAAATCAGCGTGTCCTGGTGTATCCAAAATGTTAATGCGTGTATCTTTATATTGAATCGCTGTATTTTTTGCTAAAATTGTAATACCGCGTTCTCTTTCTAAATCATTGGAATCCATTGCACGCTCTTCCACATGCTCATTTGTACGGAAAGTTCCAGACTGTTTTAACAGCTGATCTACTAACGTTGTTTTCCCATGGTCTACGTGGGCAATAATAGCAATATTACGAATATCTTCTCTAATTTTCAAGAATTTCACTCCTACCTAAATGGTCTATCTATTTTGTTTATTTTATACCTCATAACTGAGTCATTATACCATATATTATTGTAGAAACCTAAAGGGTTTTTATTGTAAAATAAAAAAAGATATATTGGAAACGTTATTTTTACCAACATTCACTAATTTTTTTACGAGAAGGTTGGATCAGGATTGTCCGAATGTGATCCACAGGACTTTTTAATAGTGTCAGAATATATATATGAAGTTAGGTTAATGTCAAGCGCCTTGCTCAACCTCTAAAACTGCTAAAGGACGGTATTTATGGAAAAAGAACATGGGCCATTTTATTTTTATAAGATATTTTCAATAGCTGCCTTTATTTGCAGCGGAATATTTCTAGTAGAACGAAGCACAAAAGGAGCACTTATTTGTTTTCTATTATTTACCATGATTATTTTTTTGGCTTTAAGGAAGAAAAAAAAATTGCGAAAAAAAGAGATAGTGTAAAATCTTGATAACCTTATTGAATCGCTTCTAGTATCTTATAAAAAAGCAATAGTGTAAGGATATAATTTACATCCCCATTCACTATTGCTGTAAGAAAATATTTTTTACCACTTTCCATTTTTTAAATATTTCTCTAATATTTCTTGATGCAATCCTGGTTTGCTTGCAAAAAAAGAATTTTGCGAAAGCATATCCAACTCTTCATTTCTTAAAGAAGTGACCATTCCACCAAGTTCTTCTATCATAATTTTTCCGGCTGCATAATCCCATGGGGATAGTCTTAACGTCATATAAGCATCCATTCTTCCTGATGCGACATAAGCTAATTCTAAACAAGCAGAACCAAATGATCTTGTCCCTCTCGCATCTTTAGCTAATGGAGCCAAAATCGACGGGTCAATCCGTTTATTTTCCATTACCCAAGTCGAATTCAACCCTATAATTCCTTTTTCAACCGTCGTTTCTTCTAATGGTGCTAATGGAATATCATCCATATAAACTCCATTTCCTTTAAAAACATGATAAAGCTCATCTGCCACCACATCATAAATTAAACCAATTTTTCCTACACCATCTTCATATATGCCGATGGATATAGCAAAATCACGCTGCATATGTACAAAGTTCATCGTGCCGTCAATCGGATCAACAATCCACACAACTCCATTTAACTCTTCTACCTTTTCTGCTAATCCTTCTTCTCCTAATATGCGATGGTCTGGATATGTTTGATTAATTTTTTTTATTAGAAAATCTTCTGTTGCTTTATCAATTTCTGTAACTAAATCATTTTTATTCGATTTTGTTTCAATAATTAGTTGTTTTGAAAAGGAATCTTTAATTCTTTCTCCAGCTTCTTTTATCCATGTTTTTGCAAATGTATCTACTTCACGCCAATTTGTCATATTTCCCATCCTTTTTGAACACGAACTTATATGTAAGACGATTCGCTTTTTTGACACTCTCTTTTATTTTAGCTTACTGCAATGATTCTAATGCATCAAGTAATTACTTACTAAAATTATTCTTTCTATAAGAGGATGTTCAAAAAGGCACCAAATGATAAGCGGCGAATCTCTTCGTTGGCTTGCTTCTAATTTGTTACCTTTTTGAACACACACTATAAATAGTAAAAATCATAAATGCTTTCGGAGAATATCCCCGGTCACATTTATGATTATCAAACGCTAATCACATTATAAAGCTTTAAGTCTCAGAAGTTCCTGTCTAATTCTTTCAAGCTTTTGCTTACTTTCTTTTTTTTGCATTTCATTCTTCTCGTTCATAGCATCAAATAAAGTAGCCAACTCATAATCCATTTCTAATCGAAGAACAGCTCTTTTTTCTCTTTCCATATCTTTCGTCTTTGCTAAATTCATTAATTGTTTCACTTGACAGTACACCCCTTCCATCGACTTAAAATTGTATATTTTTTCTTATATCATATGTTGAAATCACTTTCCTTGCAACAAATATGTGTTATCACCTAATAGAGGTTGTTTAATAATCCGCTTTTCTTTAATTAACCATCTAATTATGCTAAAATATTGGACAGTGAGTAAAAAAAGCATACGGTTTATTGTCTAGGCTGTTTTCGTATAGATTGTTACTTTTAAACTCGCAGCCTGCATATACTTCGTCCGTTTAGCGAGCGTCGAGCCTCCTCGTCGCATACGCTCCTGCGGGGTCTCGCCTTTCTCGCATTCCCACAGGAGTCTACGTGTATGCAGGCTGCTAAGAAACACTTTTTCAAATATTTTATGTAAAAAACAACAAACTTTGAGAAAACAGCCATTGTCTAAAACTTAATAAAGGAGTTTCTACTATGCAATTTGAAGGATTTAATGCAAAAGATTTTGATACGTTTAAAATAGAAGGACTCGATGAAAGAATGCAAGCTATTCAAGAGCGGATTCAACCAAAATTCCGTGCAATCGGCCAAGTATTAGCAGATGACCTTTCCACCAAATTAGGAAACGAAATGTTTTTACATATAGCAAAACATGCAAGACGAACAGTTAATCCGCCTAAAGATACATGGCTTGCACTTGCTGCAAATAAACGTGGCTACAAACAGCATCCACACTTTCAAATAGGATTATTTGATGACCATGTGTTTATCTGGCTGGCTTATATTTACGAATTGCCAACTAAAAAAGAAATTGCTGAAACGTTTTTAGAAAATATACAAACAATTAAAACTGCCATTCCAAATAATTATGTCATTTCACTCGACCATATGAAAAAAGATGCCGCTTCCATTGCAGACCTTGATTTACATAAATCACTGGAACGCTTTCGTGATGTAAAAAAAGCGGAATTTTTAGTAGGAAGGCATCTTGATGCTAATGATGCTATTTTAACGAACAGCAAGGCGTTTATAGAGCTTGTAGAAGAAACATTTGATACACTGCTGCCTTTGTATAAATTATCCTTAAATAAAGAAGCGTTACAGCCTTAACAAGGCAGCAGCGCTTCTTTTTTCTAAACTTAAGCTATTTTACTATGTACTTCCTTAAACTAAGCCATTTTGATTAAAACAGCTTCTTCTGTATCTTTTGCTTTTTTTATCGTTCGATAAGAAGAATAACCACTGCTTTCCTCAAATTCATCGCAGATTTTTTTCTCTTGTGATTTACTAGGAACAATTACTTTAAAAAGACGATAGTGATTCATTAGGACCTCTCTGTTGATTCCTTTTTCATACGCTTGTTCAATACATTCAAAAAACTTAATAACCGTTACAATTTCCTCTGTTGTCCAATCTATCTCTATCGGATATTGATATTCCATTTTAACACCCTTTTCTTCATATAATTATATGTACCTAATGCCTTCTATTGTAGAGGATGAGTCACTTATTGTAAAACTTGATGTTTTTCTTATGTATTTATTGTAAAAAACTAAATCCCCGACCATAAAAATGATATATTTTCAGGTGAAAAAGAGGGATAAAATAAATCTTTTATAGATAGTGAAAACTAATTGTATGCAAAGAATTTAAAAAGTGCTATAATTCATTTGTTTTATTGGATTTATTTTGTTAAATCGGTTAATAAAAAAACAAATTTCAACAATAACTAAACTTATAATAAAGAGGTGTGGAAATAATTGTCACAACACGAAACACCGTTATATCACGGTTTATTGGAGCATACAAAAAAAAATCCTGTTCAATTTCATATTCCTGGTCATAAAAAAGGAAATGGAATGGATCCGGAATTTCGAAATTTTATTGGGGAAAACGCCCTTTCAATCGATTTGATTAACATCGGGCCACTTGATGACCTTCATCAGCCAAAAGGAATGATTAAACAAGCACAAATGCTTGCTGCAGAAGCATTTGGTGCAGATCACACTTTTTTTTCTGTGCAAGGTACAAGTGGTGCCATTATGACAATGATTATGAGTGTTTGTGGTCCTGGAGACAAAATTATAGTCCCACGAAATGTGCATAAATCCATAATGTCCGCCATTATTTTTGCAGGGGCTATCCCTGTTTTTATACATCCTGAAATTGATAAAGATCTTGGTATTTCTCACGGAATTACGATTGAGTCTGTTCAGCATGCTTTAGAGCTTCATCCTGATGCAAAGGGATTATTAGTGATAAATCCTACTTATTTCGGCATATCTGCAGACTTAAAAAAGATTGTCGACCTGGCACATTCTTATGATATTCCAGTACTCGTTGACGAGGCGCACGGAGTTCATATCCATTTTCATGATGAATTGCCTTTATCTGCAATGCAAGCTGGTGCAGATATAGCTGCCACAAGCGTTCATAAACTTGGCGGCTCGATGACACAAAGTTCTATCCTTAATGTTAGAGGCAAACGGGTCAATTATAAAAGAGTACAAACCGTTTTAAGCATGTTGACAACGACAAGTACTTCGTATTTATTGCTTGCATCATTAGATGTGGCAAGAAAACGTTTAGCAACGGAAGGAAAACAATTGCTCGATAAAACGATTGCTCTGGCTCAAAGTATTCGTCAACAAATTAATGATATCGAACATTTATATTGTGTAGGAGCAGAAATAGTAGAAGCACATATTGCCTTTGATTTTGACCCAACAAAATTGATCATTTCTGTAAAAGATTTAGGAATAACAGGTCATGAAGCTGAAGAATGGCTGCGGAAACACCATCAAATCGAAGTGGAAATGTCAGACTTATACAATGTGCTTTGTATCATTACACCAGGTGATACAGAAAAAGAAGCAGCTATATTAATAGGTGCGTTAAAAGAGCTTTCAGAAGTATATTACACTCGAGCTGGTAAAGTAGAAGCAAAAGTAATGCTGCCAAATATTCCTGTATTAGCTCTAACACCAAGAGATGCGTTTTATTCAGAAACAGAATTGGTTGATTTTGATGATTCTGTTGGAAGAGTAATTGCTGAATTTATTATGGTATATCCACCAGGCATACCTATTTTTATCCCTGGCGAAATCATAACAGAAGATAACTTACAATATATTAAAAGAAATATGGAAGCTGGTCTGCCTGTACAAGGTCCAGAAGACTATGATTTCAAAAAACTTCGTGTCATTAAAGAACATCGGGCGATTAGGTAGCTTCTTTGTGCATAAATATAAATGGGGCTGTGTTTTTACTAGAAGCACAGCCTTCCTTTCATCATATTGTTTTTTTGCGATACTTCTTCCGTGCATAGTTACGTGATGACAACTATCGTCATAATCATTTGAAAAGAACCATAGATAGCAAGGCTAATAAAGGTAGCAAGCATCGTTTTCCTTGGCGATTTAATAATATAATTTCCAATCGTTATCGCTAAATATAAAAAAACGCCAAACATGAAGATTTTATAAATAAATAAATCATGTTTAGACAACCACTCTATGATCGAATATCCACTCCATAATATCAATTGTATAAGAATTGCTGTATAAACCTTCAAACGAATTTCACCGCCTTATATCTAGCTCCAATATAATTTATTTTGGCTGTTTTCTCAAAGTTTGTTGTTTTTCACGTAAAAAATGGGAGAAGAAGTACTCAGCAGACTGAATACACGTAGACTCCTGTGGGAATGCGAGAAAGACGAGACCCCACAGGAGCGTATGCGACGAGGAGGCTCGACGCTCGCCTACGGAAAGCGAAGTGTATTCAGTCTGCGTGTTTAAAAGCAACAATCTATACGAAAACAGCCTTTATTTTTTATCGTATTTGGATATATTAATAGTATATGATAAACACCCTTTTAATATATTTTATATTAAAAGAAACTCATGATTGTTTCCTCAAGAACGGAAAAAAACCCACTTTAAAAGTGGGTTTTTTGTATAACAATTATTACTTAATAATATGGATTGGGCTTCCAATAGCAACTTCAGCAGCTTCCATTGTAATCTCTCCAAGTGTTGGATGAGCATGGATAGTCATTGCTAAATCTTCAGCAGTCATTCCAGCTTCAATTGCTAAGCCAAGTTCTGCAATCATATCAGATGCGCTTGTTCCAGCAATTTGAGCTCCAATTACTAAGCCATCTTCTTTACGAGTGATAAGCTTCATAAAGCCTTCTGCTTGGTTTAGAGCAAGTGCACGGCCGTTCGCAGCAAATGGGAATTTAGAAGCAGTGATTTCAATTCCAGCATCTTTTGCTGATTTTTCTGTATGGCCAACTGTAGCTAATTCCGGCTCAGAGAATACAACAGCAGGAATTCCAAGATAATCAATTTCAGCAGGATGTCCAGCAATTGCTTCAGCAGCAATTTTGCCTTCATAAGAAGCTTTATGTGCAAGTGGTGGACCTTCAATTACGTCACCAATTGCAAAAATATTGCTTACAGATGTTCTGCATTGTTTATCTGTTTTAATTAATCCACGTTCAGCTAACTCAATGCCTACTTGTTCAAGACCTAATTCGTCTGTGTTTGGTTTTCTTCCAACCATTACAAATACATAATCAGCTTCAATTTTTTCTTCTTTTCCTTTAGCTTCATATGTTACAACAACGCCAGTATCAGATTCTTCGACACCTTTAGCCATTGCTTTCGTAATAATTTCAGCACCTTTTTTCTTTAAGTTACGTGTAACTAATGAAGACATTTGTTTTTCGAATCCGCCTAGGATTTCGTCAGCACCTTCTAAAATAGTAACTTGAGTTCCGAAATTAGCGTAAGCACCACCTAGCTCAGTACCTACATAACCTCCGCCGATAACAACGATTTTTTCTGGAATTTCTTGCAATGCAAGTGCTCCAGTAGAATCAAGAACTCGTTTAGAATATTTAAATGCAGGAATTTCAATTGGAGTAGATCCAGTTGCAATAATAGCATTTTTGAATGTGTATGTTTGGGATGATTTTTCATCCATTACTTTTAAAGTGTTAGCATCAACAAAATATGCTTCCCCTTTAACGATGTCTACTTTATTCCCTTTTAAAAGTCCTTCTACACCGCCAGTAAGCTTTTTAACAACACTAGCTTTCCACGCTTGAACTTTTGAAAAGTCAACTTTTACATTTTCAGCTGTAATTCCGATATCATCAGAATGTTTAGCTGTTTCATAACGATGTCCAGCAGCAATTAACGCTTTAGAAGGAATACATCCTACATTTAAGCAAACTCCGCCTAGTACATTTTTTTCTACGATTGTTACTTTTTGCCCTAATTGTGCAGCACGAATTGCAGCAACATATCCACCAGGACCTGCACCAACGACTATAGTATCTGTTTCAATAGGAAAATCTCCAACTACCATGTTCTTACGCCTCCATTAACAATAGTTCTGGATCGTTTAATAAACGTTTAATATGATTCATAGCATTTTGAGCTGTCGCTCCGTCAATCATTCTGTGGTCAAAGCTTAAAGAAAGTGCTAATACAGGAGCAGCAACAATTTCTCCATCTTTAACGATTGCTTTTTCAGCAATGCGGCCAATTCCTAAAATAGCAACTTCAGGATGGTTAATTACAGGAGTAAACCATTGTCCACCAGCAGATCCAATGTTTGAAATTGTGCAAGAAGCACCTTTCATTTCATTTGGAGCTAATTTGCCTTCTCTTGCTTTTCCAGCAAGTTCGTTAATTTCATTTGAAATATTAAAGATTCCTTTACGATCAGCATTTTTTACAACTGGAACTAATAGACCTTTTTCTGTGTCTGCAGCAATTCCAATATTGTAGTAATGCTTATGAACGATTTCACTAGTAGCATCATCTAAAGATGTGTTTAGTGCTGGGAATTCTTTTAATGCACTTGTTAATGCTTTAACAACATATGGTAAGAAAGTTAATTTAATACCTTTGCCAGCAGCAACATCTTTGAACTTTTTACGATGAGCAACTAGTTTAGATACTTCTACTTCATCCATTAATGTTACGTGTGGAGCAGTATGTTTAGAATTAACCATTGCTTTTGCAATTGCTTTTCTGATTCCGCTCATTTTTTCACGTGTTTCTGGGAAGTCGCCTTCAGGAATAGATACTGTTGCTGCCGGTGCTTCAGAAACAGGAGCTTCTGTAGTTTCAGCTGCAACTGAAGCTGCTTCAGTTGTTGTTTCTACTTTTGCACCACCGTTTAAGAATGCTTCAATATCTTCTTTTGTAATTCTTCCATTTTTGCCAGATCCTGAAACCGTACGGATATCTACACCTTTTTCACGAGCATATTTACGTACAGATGGCATCGCAATAATTCTTCTGCTAGGATCCACTTCAACCGCTTCAGCAGCAGGAGCTTCTTGAGCAGCCTCAGCAGGTGCTTCTGCTTCTGCTTTTGCCTCTTCTTCTCCGTCACCATGGTCACCTTTAAATTGAAGGTTTTCATAACCAGGTGCATCAAATGTAATTAGAACATCTCCAACTACTGCAACAGTACCTTCATCAACTAATACTTCTTCTACAGTACCCTCAACTGGAGATGGGATTTCTACTACTGCTTTGTCATTTTGTACTTCACAAAGCACATCATCTTCTTGAACTTTATCGCCAGGTTTTACAAACCATTTTACGATTTCGCCTTCATGAATTCCTTCACCGATATCAGGCAATCTAAATTGAAAAGCCAATGTAATTCAACCTCCTACAGTTGTTACGATTTTGTTATCGAATTATTTATGTTATTCCAAACGAAAGAGCTAATACTAGAAAGTTAAAACTTTTTTAGCTGTTTCAATAATATCTTTAAAGTTTGGAAGCCATACTGTTTCCGCTTGAGTGAATGCAAATACTGTATCAGGTGCTGCAACACGAAGCACTGGTGCTTCTAAGCTAAGAATTGCACGATCATTGATTTCAGCTACAACATTTGCTGCAATACCAGCTTGTTTTTGCGCTTCTTGTACAACAACTGCTCTTCCTGTTTTTTCAACAGAAGCAATAATTGTATCAATATCAAGTGGGCTAACTGTTCGTAAATCAACTACTTCTACAGAATAACCTTCTTTTTCTAATTCTTCTGCAGCTTTAATGGACTCTTGAACCATTGCTCCATAAGTAATAATAGAAAGGTCTTTACCTTCACGTTTTACATCCGCTTTTCCTAATGGAATAGTGTACTCTTCTTCCGGTACATCTTGACGGAATGAACGATATAATTTCATATGCTCTAAGAAGATAACTGGGTCATTATCACGAATTGCTGAAATTAATAAACCTTTTGCATCATAAGGAGTTGATGGAATAACCACTTTTAAACCTGGTTGTTGTGCCATTAATCCTTCTAAGCTGTCCGCATGAAGTTCTGGAGTATGAACCCCACCGCCAAATGGTGAACGAATTGTAACAGGTGAATTATAACGACCGCCTGAACGGTAGCGCATACGTGCCATTTGACCAGAAATACTATCCATTACTTCATAAACGAATCCAAAGAATTGAATTTCAGGTACTGGACGGAAGCCTTGTAAACCAAGACCAACAGCTAAACCACCAATTCCAGATTCAGCTAGTGGAGTATCAAATACACGGTCTTCTCCGAATTCTTTTTGAAGACCTTCTGTAGCACGGAAAACACCGCCGTTAACACCAACGTCTTCTCCAAATAATAATACATTCGGATCGTTGCGTAATTCTGTGCGTAACGCATCAGTGATTGCCTGAATCATAGTCATTTGCGCCATGGCTTACTTCGACTCCTTTGCTGCATAAATTTCATATTGTTCTTTTAAGTTAGCTGGTAGCTCTTCATACATAATATCCATTAGATCTGTTACTTTTTGCTTTGGAGCTGCATCAGCAAGTTTAATTGCTTCTTTAATTTCTTCTTTAGCACGTTCGATTACTTCATTTTCTTTTTCTTCATTCCAAATACCTTTGTTCTCAAGGAATTTACGGAAACGTACTAATGGATCTTTCTTTTCCCACTCGCTGTCTAAATCTGCTGTACGGTAGCGAGTTGGATCATCACCAGCCATTGTGTGTGGACCATAACGGTATGTTAATGTTTCAATTAATGTAGGACCTTCACCGTTTACTGCTCTTTCACGTGCTTCACGAGTTGCAGCATAAACTGCTAATGGATCCATTCCGTCAACTTGAATTCCTGGGATACCTGCAGCAACTGCTTTTTGTGCAATTGTTCTTGCAGCAGATTGTTTTTCAACAGGTGTAGAAATTGCAAAACGGTTGTTTTGAACGATAAAGATTGCAGGAGCTTTAAATGCGCCAGCAAAGTTAATTCCTTCGTAGAAATCACCTTGTGAAGCACCGCCATCACCTGTGTAAGTAATTGCAACTGCTTGTGCGCCGCGTTTTTTCATACCTAATGCAACACCAGCTGCTTGAATAATTTGAGCACCAATAATAATTTGTGGTGAAATTACGTTTAATCCTTCTGGCATTTTGTTTCCTAAGAAATGACCACGAGAGAATAAAAATGCTTGATGTAATGGTAGTCCGTGCCAAATTAACTGAGGAACATCACGATATCCTGGAAGAATAAAATCTTCTTTTTCTAAAGCGAATTGTGAAGCTAATTGTGAAGCTTCTTGACCTGCTGTTGGTGCATAGAAACCTAGGCGACCTTGTCTGTTTAAAGAAATCGAACGTTGATCAAGAATACGAGTATAAACCATGCGAGTCATAAGCTCTTGTAGTTGCTCGTCACTTAAGTCAGGCATTGCAGATTCATTTACAACTTCGCCCTCTTCATTTAAAATCTGAAGCGTTTGGAATTGATTTTCCACTTGTTCAAGCTGTGCTTTCACATCTAATTGTGCCTTCTGTGTTTTAGAAGCCATTTAAGCCACCCTTTCCTTTCTTATTAAAAGACTTATTACCCCTCTAACGAAAAAACATTGTGTTATACTAACTAAGTAATAGAGAACGCTTTCTTCATTCCCTTTACTACTTAAATCAATATAGATAGCCATACCTATACAGTTTTCCACAAAATCTGCTAGAAAAAACGTCTTATAAATAATTCAATATCCGTATATTCTGTATCAATAAACATATGTTAATTATTAATACAACTTTTCAATACAAATATAAGTTTAATATAGATAATTATTATCCGTCAATCTTTAAGTGCTATGTTTTTTTAGTTAAATTTCTTTTTTTATTTTTCTAAAATTACTATCTGTACTATTAAATTATATGCATCTGTATCATTCACTTGTTACTATTAATAACTGTTTTATAATAATAAAGTTATTTGTATGTTTTTACAAATCATGTCGAATGTTGTTTTGACGCAATTCCCAACCATTTTGTGATTATTTTATTCCCCCTCTAAAACCATCCATTTATCTTTCCCCCCTTTTTTACTGACGTTTTTTTCTTGCAAACCAATGAATCAATGCAAAAAAAAGGATTCTGTAAAACCAACAATTACAAGACAGTATTGAAAGATTTCCTTCTTCCACATACTTCTGTTTTACATGTCAGCATTTTCGAATACCTTTTTATTTCATTATTTTTTATTTTGGCTGTTTTCTCAAAGATTGTTGTTTTTTACGAAAAAAAATGGAGGAAGAAGAACTCAGCAGACTGACTACACGTAGACTCCTGTGGGAATGCGAGAAAGACGAGACCCCAAAGGAGCGTATGCGACGAGGAGGCTCGACGCTCGCCCACGGAAAGCGGAGTGTATTCAGGCTGCGAGTTTAAAAGCAACAATCTTTACGAAAACAGTCTTTATTTTTTATTTTTTTCCTCTACCTTAATCTCAATTCCTGCTTGTTGATAAAACGCTACTTTCATGTCATTGTACTCCTTTGTTAACGTATTAAACTGTTCATTATTTTGAAGAACCTTTGCATATACACCATTTATTTTTTTAATTTGTGCTTCTAAATCGTCTATATTTAAATCTTTTTCTTTAAACATCTTATATAATTGCTCATCATTTTTAAGGCCTTCGGAATAATTTTTATAAAGCTCTTCATGCACTTCATAGCGGTCCATCATTTTTTTATACAATTCATTTGCTTTTGACTTTAATTCTTTATCCTTTAAATCTTCTATTTCTGTTTTGACTGTTTCAAAGGTTTCCTTCGATTTTTTAATACTTTCTTCTTCCTTATTCATGTATTCTTTTCTTTTTGCTATCGAAGCTAGCGCTTGATCAGAAAGCTTTTTTATTTCATTCATTTTATCTAAATCAAGGGCAATGATTTGAGTATATATTTCTTGTTCTTTTTTCTCTAATGTAACTAACGGCTCTTGTTGCGCTTCAAATTGTTTTTCTGCTGTGACAACTTTTTCTAACTTTTCATACATTTTTTCACTCGGGGGTTGAAAATGAAAACAGCCCGATAAAAAAATTGTTACGATTACTATGATAGAAATTGGTATAACTTTTTTTTGTTTCAAACTTTTTCCTCCTCACTCTCTCACTATATCTAGTCTAAAAAATTTTTACAAATCCTTATTTTTTCATGGATATATTTAACACAGTAGAAAACAGGCCATTTCCTTCCTGTTGAAATACTCTCAAATCTTCTATTAAATACTAGTAAAGCTATTTAATCTAATTTATTAACTCGTCCTCATTTATATTACTAATTCTAGTAATTGTTGTATAAATGCTGTAGCACCTGCAGAAAAAACTTTTCTGTTTAACTTTTCAGCATTTGTCTGTTAGACTTAAGAAAAGCGGTAGCGGCTTGCTTCTGTACGTCCACGCTAGACAGTTTTCAAATTTTAACATTTATTTTTATCTTAATTTAATACTAGTTGCAATGTATGTGTAAAGGAAGTGATTAGTTTGTTGACGATGAAGGATATTATTCGTGACGGACACCCGACATTACGGAAAGTGGCAGAAGAGGTAACTCTTCCGGCAAGTGAAGAAGATAAAAAAACACTTGAAAGCATGATGGAATTTCTTATTAATAGTCAGAACCCTGAAACCGCAGAAAAATATGGGCTTAGAGGAGGAGTAGGGCTTGCTGCTCCACAAATAAATATATCCAAACGAATGATTGCTGTTCATGTGAAAGATGAAACAGGAAAAGAATATAGCTACGGCCTTTTTAATCCAAAAATAATAAGTCATTCTGTGGAAAAATCATATTTAACATCTGGTGAAGGCTGTTTATCTGTTGATGAGTCAATTCCAGGTTTTGTTCCCCGCTATGCAAGAATTGCACTAAAAGGAACAGACCTTCAAAACAAAGAAGTCAAAATAAGACTTAAAGGCCTGCCAGCTATCGTTTTTCAACATGAAATTGACCACCTAAATGGTGTAATGTTTTATGATCATATCGACAAACAATTCCCGCTAAATCCTATTAAAGATGCCATAGCTATCGAAAGATAATACGGAATTTTTTTCAGGAGAGGAAGGCATGCTGCTTTTTTATTAAGATTAAGACAGTAGTTTGAACCATACATATTACATGTATGGTTCCTATTTTCTTACAAAGTGGGATAAAGCCTGCTTATCCATTACTAATAACTGCCCCTCCCTCCAACTTCTAAATTTTCCCATGAAAATTTTTTCTATTTCTTCATATAATAATATTAAATTATTCAATCATTGAATATGATACTTAAACTAAAGGCTCTGTTAAACGATACTGTTGATTTTGGAAGGAAATTTGCGAGACTCCTGTGGGATTAGCGAGACAAGTGAAACCTCGTAGGAGCGTCGTTACGAGGAGGCTCGGCGCTCGCCCCTCGGAAAGCGAGCGATAAGCTTTGGAACCCCCCTTTTAACAAAGCTTATTTTCAGGGTAAACACCCATGCTAATAAAATTCGCACCATGGCACATGGAAAGAAGTAGTCTCCACATTTATAGCGCAGAGCAGCGTGAATACACGAAGACTCCTGCGGGAAAGCGAGACAGACGAGACCCTGCAGGAGCGTAGCGACGAAGCGGCTCGGCGCTCGCCCGCGGAAAGCATAGTGTATTCACGCTGCGGAACTTCTTTTCAGGGTAGCGAAACTTAAAAAACTCCACGCGAATAAACTATTTTTGGACAAAATGATGGATTATTTAAGTGAGAACACTTTACATTGGACAATAATGGTTTAAAATAAAAGTAAGGAGATGATCCACTATGTTGAAGAAGCTAAGAAAAAAGCTCTTAAAACAGTGGAAAGATTTATTAAGAAAAAAAACAATTGCTTAAACATTGCAGAAAGATTTTATTAAGGTCAGGCCCCACATGCCACCATAATAATAATAGTGTGTGCCAACATTATTATTATTAATTTTTGTGGCTGGGGGTCAGACCTTTTATTTTCTCAAAAAATCGATTGCTTTCAACCAAATTAACTCTCTTTTACCTTTGCTTTTACACCCAATCTACTATTGTAATATACATTCTTATCATTTGAATAACAGTACATTGTCAAAATAGAAAATCGGGCGTTTACATATTCTACATAACGAAGAAAGTGCTTTCTAACTTTATTATAATATAGTATAAAAGCAAATAATTTGTCCTTTTTATGCTTATCAGCATTGATATGTTTTTATAACGCTGATTTGCGGACAATCTCTATTTAAAAGAAAAAACATGAAAAACATGTTAACTTTTTATATAATATAATTAGATAATAATATTAAGGAGCGATTCATCATGATTTTTAAAGTATACTATCAAGACTCAAAAGCAGAAGTACCAGTAAGAGAAAAAACTAGAACTATTTATATGGAAGGTGTATCTGAAAGAGACATTAGAACAAAACTTGCAGAAAAACCATATAATATTGAGTTTATTACTGCTGTCGAAGGTGCATTCTTAGAATATGAAAAACAAAATGAAGATTTTACAGTATTGGAGATTGAATAATGAAATTTGTTAAAAATGATCAAACAGCTGTATTTGCTCTAGGAGGTCTAGGGGAAATCGGTAAGAACACATACGGTGTTCAATTTCAAGATGAGATTATTCTTATTGATGCGGGAATTAAATTCCCAGAGGACGAGCTTTTAGGAATTGATTATGTTATTCCGGATTACAGCTTTCTTGTGAAGAATGTAGACAAAATTAAAGGCTTATTTATCACACATGGTCACGAAGACCATATAGGTGGTATCCCTTACCTTTTAAGACAAGTTAACATTCCTATTTATGGAGGAAAATTAGCACTTGCACTAGTAAGAAATAAACTAGAAGAGCACGGTCTATTACGTCAGACAACTTTACATGAAATACAGGAAGAGGATGTTATTAAATTCAGAAAGACTTCTGTATCTTTTTTTAGAACGACACATAGTATCCCTGATTCCTATGGTATCGTTGTCAAAACCCCGCCAGGACAAATCGTTCATACTGGAGATTTTAAGTTCGACTTTACACCTGTTGGTGAACCAGCAAACTTAACAAAAATGGCGGAAATAGGTAAAGAAGGAGTGCTCTGTCTACTTTCTGACAGTACAAATGCTGAAGTTCCAAACTTTACGATGTCAGAAAGACTTGTCGGTGACAGCATTCAAGATATTTTTAGAAAAGCAGATGGCAGACTTATTTTTGCTACCTTTGCCTCTAATATTTATCGCCTTCAACAAGTTACAGATGCTGCTGTGGAATACGGAAGAAAAGTGGCTGTATTCGGAAGAAGTATGGAAGCAGCTATCAATATAGGATTAGAGTTAGGGTTTATTCAAGCGCCAAAGGAAACATTTATTGAACCACAGCAAATAAATCGCCTGCCTGCTAATCAAGTAACAATCCTTTGTACAGGAAGTCAAGGAGAACCGATGGCTGCCATGTCAAGAATTGCAAATGGAACACATCGTCAGATTCAAATAATTCCTGGTGATACAGTCGTATTCTCTTCTTCACCAATTCCAGGGAACACAATTAGTGTAAACAGAACGATTAATATGCTATATCGTGCAGGAGCAGAAGTTATTCATGGACCGTTAAATAATATCCATACATCAGGTCATGGTGGACAGCAGGAACAAAAATTAATGCTGCGTTTAATGAAACCCAAATTCTTTATGCCTATTCACGGAGAATACAGAATGCAAAAAATGCATTCTGAGCTTGCGATTGACTGTGGTGTAAACGAAGAAGACTGCTTTATTATGGATAATGGTGAAGTTCTTGCTCTTTCCAATGATACTGCACATATTGCCGGCAAAATTCCTTCTGGCTCCGTTTATATTGACGGCAGCGGAATTGGCGATATCGGAAATATCGTGTTAAGAGATCGCCGCATTCTTTCAGAAGAAGGTTTAGTTGTTGTTGTTGTTAGCATCAATATGAAAGATTTTAAAATCTCAGCAGGTCCAGATCTTATTTCAAGAGGATTTGTATATATGCGTGAATCTGGTGATTTAATAAATGATGCGCAAAACTTAATAAATAAACATCTAAATAAGGTAATGGAACGTAAAACAACACAATGGTCAGAAATAAAAAATGAGATTATCGAAACATTGTCTCCTTTCTTATATGAAAAAACAAAACGTAGACCAATGATCCTTCCAATCATTATGGAAGTTTAAAAAGAACCGCTACACAAAAAGCACGCAAAATAAATGCGTGCTTTTTACTTATTTTTAAGACATCACTTTTTTCTCAAAACGATTAATATCCGAGTCTGCACCAATTACGATTAAAACATCATTTTCTTTTATTGGCTCTGAAGCCTGTGGAGATACAATAATGTCATTATTCCGTTTGATAGCAACAATTGTTATTCCATAACGGGCACGGATGTCTAAATCAACCATTGTATAACCATCTAATCTATTGCTTGCCTTTATTTCAACAATGCTATGTTCATCTGATAATTCTAAATAATCTAGTACATTATTGGAAACAATATTATGGGCAATCCTTTTTCCCATATCCCGTTCAGGATGTACGATGGAGTCTGCTCCAATTTTATTTAACACCTTTTCGTGATAATCATTTTGCGCTTTAACGGTAATATTACTTACACCCAACTCTTTTAAAATAAGGGTAGTAAGAATGCTTGCCTGAATATCATCTCCAATTGCGACTATAACATGTTCGAAGTTTCGAATCCCTAAACTTTTTAAAACATTTTCATCAACCGAATTCCCTACGACCGCATGGGAAACAATATTTGCATACTCATTTATGCGCTCTTCGTTTTTATCTATTACCATTACTTCCATTCCAAGTTCTACTAATTCGCGACAAATACTGCCTCCAAATCTTCCTAATCCGATAACTGCAAATTCTTTCTTCAAACTAGAATCCTCCATACAACTGTTCAATAGTAATTACTACGATAAAGTAGTTATTTTCTTTGAATACTTTCTAATATTATCATATTTCCAACCTTGTAGAGAAACAATAACCTATTCCTTCTATTCATTTTCTCCTTTTTATAAGACAGAAAACACTGTAAAACGAGCAAAAGTATTTTCCGCTTGTTTTACAGTGTTATTTAGTTTCCTTTGTATTGCAAATATTTTGTTAACATCGATATAGCAGATCCAATGGCCTCTTCGTTTGCATTTAGTTTGTTATGATGCAATCCGTACGGGGAATCCACTCCAAGCCAAAACATAAAGCCTGGGATATCCTTTAACATATAGCCAAAATCCTCGCCTGTCATCGCTTCCCTACACTCTATAACGTTTACTTCCGTTTGATTTTCTACAAATGCCATAAATTCTTTTGTCAGCTGCTCTTCATTATACACTTGATAATAGCCACAGCCAAAATCAATGGTACATTCACAGTTAAAACCAACTTCCACCCCTTTAACAAGAGATTGGACGCGCTGTTTAACCAATTCCATAGATTCACTGGAAAGCGTTCGCATCGTCCCTTCCAACCTTGCTGTTTCTGCAATAACATTTTGAACCGTGCCGCCAGTGATTTTTCCAATTGTAACAACTGCACTGTCAAGTGGATTAATATTTCTTGCAACAATCGATTGAAGCTGAGTGACAAGACTGCATGCTGCAATGACCATATCATTTGTTTGATGAGGATAAGCAGCATGTCCCCCTTTTCCTTTTAAATCAATAAATAGTTCTGATGTATTGGCAAACAGCAGGCCTGGCTTTAATGCAATGGTGCCAACCGGATATTCTGGTGCGATATGTAAAGCAATCACCATGTCTGGCATCCACTCTTGCATGATATCGCTTTTAAGCATCGGCTCTGCCCCCCCAGGGCCTTCCTCTGCTGGCTGAAAGATAAACAGGACATCATCTTTAATAGGGTTGTTAACTATCTCTGTTAATACACCAAGCGCAATGCTCATATGCAAATCATGTCCGCATGCATGCATGTTGCCTTGATGCTCAGACTGAAATGCAAGCCCTGTTTCTTCTTTCATAGGCAAGCCGTCCATATCGGCACGATAGCCAATTAGTTTGGATGAATCAAATCCAGACACTTTAACGAAAATGCCTGTTTCCCATGTTTTTATTTCCATTCTGTCCGTTTGTAATGTACGGATATATTGAAGCAAATATGCTTGTGTTTTAAATTCTTGAAATCCCAATTCAGGAATTTGATGTAGATCTCTGCGAATTTTTATAAAATCTGCACTCTCTCCCATTAGAATACCTCCATCATATATAAAACTTTCATTTACTTTTCCGTCGCAGCGTAATATGGAAATAAGACTTTACAAGTAGCTTTATTTCCCTTTAACACAAAAAAAGCGTGGACGACTTATCCACGCTTTTTATTTCAAAATTATAGCTGACGAAGTTCGTGCATAATTTCAGTTTTTGATTTTGTTTTTTCGTCAATTTCTTTAACAACACGAGCTGGTGCTCCTGCTACTAATGTATTTGCAGGTACATCTTCCAGTACAATCGCTCCAGCAGCTACAACGGATCCTTTACCAATTGTAACACCTTCTACTACCACTGCGTTTGCTCCAATTAGTACATCGTCTTCTACGATTACAGGTTTTGCAGATGGCGGTTCAATTACTCCCGCTAAAACAGCTCCTGCTCCAACATGACAGTTCTTACCTACAGTAGCTCTTCCACCAAGTACCGCTCCCATATCAATCATAGAACCTTCTCCAATTACAGCGCCGATATTAATAACTGCACCCATCATGATAACAGCATTGTTGCCGATTTCTACTTGATCGCGAATGAATGCACCTGGCTCAATACGAGCATTGATATTTTTCAAATCTAAAAGTGGAATTGCCGAATTTCTACGGTCGTTTTCTACAACAAAATCGGTAATTTTCCCTTTGTTTGCTTCGAATGCTGCGTTGATTTCTGTCCATTCGCCAAAAACAACTCCTGCATCTCCGCTAATAAAAGCTTGTACATTCTCGCCAAAATTTACATCAGCTAAATCACCTTTTACATAAACTTTTACAGGTGTTGATTTTTTACTATTTTGAATAAATGAAATAATTTCATTTGCATCCATCATTTTCATTGCTTCTACCTCCATTATGTATAAATCATACTCGAAATTACTTTACCAAACAAAAGAAGTGAAAACAAGCAAAAAATCACTGTCTCTTATTTAATAGGCAAACTTTTTTCCAATAATCATGGAAAATGGGGCAATTCACTTTAATCATTTTCCTTATTTTAGGTTGTAACCGTTATGGAATGGACAATCTATTAAATATTCTTTGACAATTTCTATAAATGCTTGTACTTGTTTCAATTGAAAAGATGCTTCATATCCCATAAGCCATGTTTCCCTTTTTATTGGCTCATTTTTTTCGTTAAACAATGGAATTTTTAATACATTTTGTTCTGCATCTTTTAATGCAATGGAAGGTAGAATACTATAACCTATACCGTTAAAACATAATTGTTTACATGTTTCAATCTGATCTACCACAATTGTTTTCTTTGGTGGTATTTGAAACTGCCTGTGCCACCATAAATCAATTTCTTCATAATAATTTGAATCACTTTTAAACTGTATAAATGGTCTATCCGTTTGCAGTAATTGATCTAAGCTTGAGATTTCCGTATCAACAAGATACAAAGGATCATCAAATAAATGCATTTTAGTACCTTTCCAGTCAGAATATCCACGAACAATGCCAAGATGGATATTATCTTTGTAAATCGATTTTAATATCTCACTGCTCCATCCTGTAACAAGAGATACTTTTGCTTGAGGATATTTAGCGACAAACCGTTTTAAAACAGCAGGAAGCCAATTTTGTCCAACAATGCTTGCTACGGCAATTTTTAACGTTCCATGTACTTCCTCTTCCAAAGCAAAGATTTCTTCACGCACTCTTTCTTCTTTGTTTATCGTTTCTGCTGCAAATTTTGTAACTATTTCTCCTGCAGCTGTTAACGAAAGGCCTTTTTGCGAGCGGATAAACAATTGAGCCCCCCATTCTTTTTCAATTGTTTGAAGACGTTGGGATAATGCAGGCTGTGATACAAAAAGTCTTTCTGCAGCTTTTCTCATATTCATTTCTTGTGCTAATACAGTTAGCAACTGTAGTTCAGACATAGTAGACATCTTTTTCCTCTTTACTGTTTTCTTATTAGTAGAGCTCAATTCTAAAAGTCACTTCTTGTACATTTTATAATATGATCCATGCTAAAAAACGCTCTTTTCAAATAGGTTGTTGTTATTTAATCCGCAGCCTGAATACACTTCGCTTTCCGCGGGCGAGTGCCGAGCCTCCTCGTCGCTTTGCTCCTGTGGGGTCTCGTCTTTCTCGCTTTTCCCGCAGGAGTCTACGTGTATTCAGGCTGCTCAGTGCTTCAGACATGTTTATTATGTTATTAAAAAAAACAAACTTTTAGAAAAAAGCCTTAAGAATCTTTTTATACCTTTGCTATGATTCTCTTTTTACCCTTTACTTGTTTGAATATTTCTGACTGTATAATTACAACTTGGGCATTGGTAAATAATATTTTGATTAGATTGAGCTGTTAATACATGCTCCAACGTTTCTTTTTTTAAACATTGGGGACAGATTACATTAGGAATCATTTCATTCACCTCATTTGTTAGCATAAGTCATTTTTCAAAAATATATGCTACTAAAAGTGTGTATTCTTTACAGAAAAAATAAGGCTTGTTTTCGTATAAAATGTTGCTTTTAAACGTGCAGCTTGAATACACTTCGTCCGTTTAGCGAGCGTCGAGCCTCCTGAGCCGCATATGCTCCTGTGGGGTCTCGTCTTTCTCGCATTCCCACAGGAGTCTACGTGTATTCAGGCTGCTGAGTATCTCTTCTCCCATTTTTCCGCGTAAAAAACAACTAACTTTGAGAAAACAATAAAAAGGAGCTATAGCAGCTCCAAAGTTAAGTTTTATTGAATTAAATCAAAGATTTCAATCGTAATCATATCAACATTATCAAATTGATATCTTTTCGGTTTTTCTTTATCCTGATACACTTCTAACTCAAACGTTTCGGTTTTAGGATGAAATGTAACTTGACATTTCCTTTCACCATTCACTTCAAAAAATCGTTGGGTTGGTTCTCCCCCTGTTGATTGTTCTTGTAAATTTTTTAATCTTGTTAATATGCCTTGAAGTTGTGACATGCTCTCTCTCCTTTCAAACAAACCTATATATTACCAATAGGTTTCACTATTAGCACGTTTCTATACACTTTCCAATTAAATTTGAAGGTATTTCTACTTATGTGTAAATGCCAATAATAACAGAATAAAAGATTGTACGTGGTTTGTCCAAGTAAAAGTGAAAAATTTGCTAATCTTTTTTTAAAAGGCAAGAAAGTAAAAAAATTTTTTCAACTTTGACGAGTGTCGCTTTAGGGCACTGACAGGCAGACGCCTTACGCTTTTCTTATTATATATGTACTGTGAGTGAATATTCAAAACGTTTATTAATTGAAATTAAGCACATGAATGAGTATGATGAAACTATACTCAGCAATTGGAGGATTACTATTTTGAAAAAAATCACTATCTATACTCAACCAGATTGCCCGCCTTGTGAATTTGCAAAATTATTTTTACAAGATAAGGGTTTTCCATATGAATTAAAAGATATTCAAAAAGATGCTAATGCTAAAAAAGAACTAATAAACAAATATCAATCATACACTACGCCTACATTTGTAATAGAAGGTAAAGTTATTACTGGTTTTGACTTGGAACAGCTTCAACAAGCATTAGGTTTTACTAATTAACAAAGGCTGTTTTCTAAAAGTTTGTTGTTTTTTACATAAGACATTTGGAAAAGCGTTTCTTAGCAGCCTGCATACACGTAGACTCCTGTGGGAATGCGAGAAAGACGAGACCCCGCAGGAGCGTATGCGACGAGGAGGCTCGACGCTCGCTAAACGGACGAAGTGTATGCAGGCTGCGCGTTTAAAAGCAACACTCTATACGAAAACAGCCTAACAAAAAAACACCTCCTGTAACCCCCCCTTAAAAAGGAATAATTTAACAGAAAGTATTTTCCTCTCATTTAATTTAATAATACATCCATTTTATCTAAAAAATTGTATGATAAATCAATGAATAAATAATCATGACTATTCAACGGAAAAGAATATGTTCTAACCGTTTCACCTGTTTCTATATCACTGTATAAGTCCGAAAGAATCCCTCTTTTTTCATTCCTCATTCGAATAATATTTTCTAGGAAATAAGGACGCCAGCTCCAGTTTTTATGTTTATAATCTGATTGTAGTATCCAGTCTGAATCTTCCTTGAATATATTGGAAGATTTTTGAAAACCATCTTCATCACAAACATACATTCTAAAGGCAATATCAGATAAATCATTTGATAAAAATTTAAGTAGTTCTTCGTAAGAGTTATGCTTCCGATATTTCCCTATTAATTCTTGGATTTGCACTTGAAATGTTTCTGAAAATTGAAAAATGCCAGTTAATTTCTTTTTTTCATAAGAAATAAATTCATGAATTTCATCTCTTAATGTTGTTTTTCGAAAATGTCGATCTACAAACTTTTCCTCTGGATAATGTAAATAATACCCTTGATAAAATCTGCCTCCATTTTTCCAGGCAAACTGCAGTTGATACACCATCTCAATGTTTTCAAACAATAATGTTGCGCCAATCTTACGAGCAAGCATGGAGAGTGAATATAAAACATTTTGATAAGTATGGGAAGTAGACGTGGAGCGGAGTGCTAATAAATCGATTTTTAAAATATCTGGAGCTAAATCTCCAATTCGATCCAAGTAACTGCTGTCACTCCCCATTTTATCAATGGCAACTTTAATTCCATATGTTCGATAATAAATGAGTAGATGATCCAAGTGATCAGATTGTCCTTTATAGTTTCTTTCTGAAATTTCTAAAACGATTCTATTTAATGAGATTCCTCTTTCCTCAAAAGATAACAGCATTTGCAGAAACGCTTCCCCATCATCTTGCATAAGCAAATCAGCATCCCTATTTATAAAAAGCAATACATCTTTATCAAGATCTACTGCTTTTTCCAAAGCTTTTGTCAGAACAACATGATCAACTTCTTGTTTATATTCTTCTGGTATTCCTTCATCCATAAAAAAGGGCCCTAAACTTTCTATAGCCCCTTTTGTTTTATACCGTCCTAATATTTCATAACCAATCACCTTGTGTTCATCTGCACTGAATATCGCTTGAAAATAAGGGATGACATTATCTAAATCTGTCAAAATATCCAAAGCATCCATATTTTGAAAGCCTCCCTCTAAATAATGATTTATTATAACATAAAAAAACTCATATTTATGTGATATTGATGTATTATATGCAATATTTATTCCATTTTCTGAATACCTTTTTAGGCTGCCGAAGATCGCTAATTTTCTGTTGTTTACATTTTCACAGATATCATTCCTACCTTGCTAAATTTGCTCCTTACAAGCCTGCTCAAGTTGATATTAAGTGTTTTCTAAACGACTAAACACTCACTTTCTTCGTTCTTCCTCCTTCTCTACCACATATACATGGAAATAATGTCTTATCATAAAAGATTGATATTCGTTAACATTAATAGTGGGAGTCGGCATTTGAAAGAAGGAAATAAATGCATCAGTTTAAGATAATCATTTTCTCCCTTTCATTACTTCCATTACACATACCATCATCACTAATGCAGACTTTTGATTTGCACAGCATTTCTAATAAAATGCATACGATCCAAAAGCAAGCATTAATGACCGGAAATCAAACAATTATATTAGATGTACCACTAGTTAAACAAAATCCTGAATTAAAGTATGGATGTGAAGTGACTAGTTTAACGATGGTTCTAAATTATGCAGGATTAAAAGTAACGAAAATGGATTTATTTAATCAAATCAGATTAGACAAAGATCCCTTAGTAAAAAAACGAGGAAATATTTTGAAATGGGGAGATCCTTCTGTCGGATTTGTTGGGGATATGACTGGAAAAAAAGCTGGCTATGCGGTTTTCGATAAACCAATGGAGGAATTAGTAAATCATTATCTACCTAATCAAGCCCTTAATTTAACAAATCAAGACTTTTCTGTCCTCGAAAATCATGTAAGAAAAGGTTTCCCTATAGTAGTCTGGACAACGGGCGACTATCGACTTCCCGATAGATGGGAGGAATGGGAACATAATGGACATATCATTAAAACACCTTTAGATTTACATGCAGTTGTATTAGTAGGCTTTAATAAAGAGTATGTTTTTTTAAACGACCCTTTATTAGGAAAAAAGAATGTAAAAGTCAACAAAAAACGCTTTATTCAATCCTGGATTGCGTTAAAATCAAGGGCTATCACTTACCAATAGCTTCATGATCGAGTGGGGAAGTCCTTCCCCACTGATGCTATCGAAAACAGCTCCTTTTTTTCTTGATTTGGTATCTCTTCTTCTTAAACAAGTAGATGGAACGTCTTCTATTGAAACTCCATCCCTTCACTTTTTACCGTTCCTTATAAATACAACTAAATGAAGCAAAGAATGGATAACAAAACATATAAGAGTATACTTAATTTATCTTTATGTACTTTTACAAAAATAATACATACCCTATAAAAAAAACTGAATGATTTCTTTATTTGAAAGTGGTTTTGAAAAATAAAAACCTTGAGCTTTATGACAATTTGCACGAATTAAAAAGTCAGCCTGTTCTTTTTTTTCTACTCCTTCGGCAATTACTTCCATGCCTAAATTTTGCCCTAAATGAATAATAGTTGTTGTAATAGCAGCATCTTTAGCATTTATCAGCACATCTTTTACAAACGATTGATCTATTTTTAAAACATCAATTGGAAATTGTTTAATATAACTTAATGATGAATAACCTGTTCCAAAATCATCAACCGAAATAATAACGCCCAATTCTTTTAGTTTTCGCAATACAGGGATTGCTTCCATCGTATTTTGCATGGCACCTTCTGTTATTTCAATTTCTAGTGCAGATGGATCAATACCGTATCTACAAATTGCCTCTTTAATTATTTCGATTAAATTCGGCTGTTGAAATTGCTTTGGTGAAAAATTAATCGCGATACGAAAATCTTTTTTATAAAATAATTTCCACTCTCGAATTTGTTTGCACGCTGTATCGATAACCCAATTACCTATTGGCACAATTAATCCAGTGTCCTCCGCTAACGGAATAAATTCACCTGGTGAAATAAAGCCAAGATTTGGGCTATTCCATCTTAAAAGAGCTTCAAAACTGTTGCATGTATTATCTGTTAAGTTTATTTGTGGTTGATAAAATAACTCTAATTCTTTATTTTGAATTGCTTTTCTTAAATTTGTTTCGAGTGAAACAATATTTGTATTTTTTAATGTACTGTTCATTTCTGCACAATAAAACTCATAATGCGCTTTTCCCCGTTCTTTCACACGAAAAAGTGCTTCGTCTGCTGTTTTAATTAATGTTTCTTCACTGTTTCCATCAATAGGATACATACTGATGCCGATACTTGGCGTAATATAATATTCTTGGGAACTAAGGTAAAAGGAAGTTGCAAACCTCGAGAGAATACTTTGAGCAAATCTGCGTGTATGCTCTCTTGTTGTATTTGCAAGCAGAATATTAAACTCATCGCCACCCTGTCTGTACACATGACAATTACTATTATGAAATTCTAATAACCTTTCTGCCACTTTTATTAATATTTGATCGCCCACAATGTGGCCAAATGTATCATTAATATATTTAAATCTGTCTAAATCAATGGTTAATAAGGCAAATTGTATTTCAGATCCCTTTAATTTTTCTATTTCTAGATTTATATCTGCTAATAAGGCTCTACGATTATAAAGACCTGTTAATTGATCATGAAATGCTAAATAATGAATTTTTTCAGCTGTTTTTGTTTTTTCAGACATATCTCTCATAATGATGTACATCCCTTGCATTACTTGATGTACGAGAATAGGAACGATTTTTATATGAACAGGTAAATGTCGATCATTTTCACTTTTTAATGATGCATTTAATGACTGTGAAGCATTCGTTAATTTACATTTATTTAGCAGGTTTTTAAAAACAGGTTGATGGTTTCCTCCAATTATTTCAAAGATGGAGTTAGGTTTCTCTTCTTTACAAGCTGCTTGTAGTAGCGTCTCACCTGCAGGATTAATTTCTTGTATTTCACCGTGTAAGTTTACAGAAATTATCGCATCCAAATTAGTATCTACTAGAGAACGAAATTGCTGTTCACTTTCGATCAATTGTTTCTTTTCTTTTAAAGATTTTGTTACATCTTTTGTAATTGCTACAATATATTTTACATTGCCCAAATCATCAAAAATAGGTGTTAAAACCGATTCACTATTCCATCTGCTGCCATCGTCCATTTTCTTTTGGCTAGTAAATAAACGAGTTTTTTTCGTAAAAAAGACACTAGCATACTCACCTTGTAAAAACTGATACATATCCTTTGTAAGTACGTCTTTAAATGTTTTACCAATAAGTTCTTTAGGTAATGCACATTTATTATGACATGCTTCATTAACAAAAAGATAACGAAAAATAGGTCCTTCTTCTACTTTCATAATAAAAACCATATCCTTCATATGACTATTTATTATTTCAAAACTAATTTCTTTCAGATTATCGTTCTCGTTATCATTCTTACTCAGCTTATTTAATTGCTTATTGTCTATATTCATTTTAATCATCCTTATATTTGATGCTAATTTCTCTAGTATGTATGATTCCTA
Source organism: Niallia yueguangensis (assembly GCF_052663115.1). NCBI lineage: Bacteria > Bacillati > Bacillota > Bacilli > Caryophanales > Bacillaceae > Niallia > Niallia yueguangensis. The sequence goes on along the minus strand of NZ_JBQTCX010000020.1, from coordinate 18,589 downwards.
TCTACTTATAGCTATTGAAGATCCCTTATCATCTCGATACGAAACAGAAATACTTACTATTCTATAATACCTCAGCAATTACTGTAATTTATACAATAAATTTACAATGGAATTCTTCCTTATCACGTCTAATTAATGTAAAAATCTCCTTTACTGGTTCTTCCATCTCCCAAAAGGCAGCTTGGATTTTGTGGATCACAAAACATTCCCCCTAAATGGACTTTTTACGGAATAAATTACTTCTTCCATTTCCTTTCTGCCGTAAAAATAGTATAATAGCTTGTATTCTACATACAATTGAAAGGAGTATAAAGGTAATGAATAGGTATCATCACTACCCATCCCATTTAAATCCAACTATTGAAAACCTCTCTCAAGCAATTTTTGTTGTAAATCGCCATGCGAAAACAGCAACTGATCCAAGATTTTTATATAAATTAAAACATAATAGTCTGAAAAAACTAATAGAAGAAGGAAAAGCTAAAAAAATCGGTCTTCATTTTTCCAATAATCCAAAAAACAGTCAACAGCAATCAGATATATTAATTGAATGCGGTAAGTATTTATTCCATTTACCTCCCACAAAAAAAGATTTTGAAGAATTACCCCATTTAGGTTCATTAAGCAATGATGTCCGAAATCCTAAATCAACTCTTTCCTTAAATCAAGCGAAAAAACTCCTAATCCATTACACTGGATTAAAAGAACCTGATCAGCATAATGACTTAAGAAAAAAGAAATATGTAAAACCCGTTTTCAAAAGGCTTGGAGAAAGTTATTAACAGCCTACAGCCAAAGCGGCATAATGCCGCAAGGGTCGGATCCACAATGATAGTATATTTTTCGCATCAAATATACTATCTATAGTGCGAAATCAGACCCTAGTAAATTGGTTTCTATAAGCTAACTTCGGGGAATTAATTGAGGATCCTCTTTACCTGTTTAATAACTCCCACCTGCGATCCTCTAAAAAATGCCGATCGTCCCCCTAAAAAGGAAGAGATAAATTATAAGATATGTTCATCAACTATTAGTATTAACTCCGCTATCTCTGGCTTGCTCACTTGTCCATCAGCGCCAACCATTTGACCTTTATGTCTTAAATCTTCTGTTATTAAAGAAGAGAAAATAATAATTGGCAAATGTGCTAATTCCGGATTTTCCTTTACTCTTTTTGTGAAATGATGTCCATCCATTTGCGGCATTTCAATATCAGTAATAATTAACTGCACCTTATCTTCTATCTTGATGCCTGAGTTTATTATCCCTTGTAAAAAGTTTAGCGCTTCAAGACCATTCTCAAAAAATTCTATTTGTTGAAACCCAGCTTCCGTTAACGTGTCCAATAATAGTTTTCGTAATAACGGCGAATCTTCAACAACAATTAATTGTTTATTGCTCCGTTCTCTTTTTCCTAATTTCTTTACTTGTTGTACATTGATGCCTGAGCTAGGATTAATGTCTACCACGATTTTCTCAAAGTCCAATAATAAAATCATGTTTCCGTTTTGTTTTATGACACCAATAATTTGGCTGTCAGATCCTTGATACATATCTGAAGGTTTTTCAATATCTTCCCACGAAATACGATGAATTTGTGTAACATTATGTACATGAAAAATTATTTTCGTTTTATTAAACTCTGAAACGATAAATTTATCTTTTTCCGGTGTGTCAGACGGAGTAAAACCAAGTGCATTAGCTAAATTTACAACTGGCAGTACTTCCCCTCTTAATTCCATGATCCCTTCTACATTCGGGTGAGAATGAGGAATTTGAATAATAGGGACTGGATTAATAATTTCCTTTACTTTAATCACATTAATACCAAATTTATTGTTTCCAATCGAAAATTCAACGATTTCTAATTCATTTGTGCCACTTTCTAATAAAATTCCTTTATCGTTATTCATATTCTTTCCCCTTCTTCCATTAAGTACAAGAATTGAGATCTTTTGCCGCATGTAAACATAACCTATCTACTTAAAAATAACCTTATATTCTAAATAAGTTTTACAAATACATGAACAGAAAAATTTTCTACTGAATATTCTAATCTTTTTATCGACCATTCTTTTGTAAACTAAAGAGATTCGATTTATTTTTATAAAAAAAAGCAGGATTTCCTGCTTTTTGAACAAATTATTCCACATCTCTATAATGTTGGGATATTAATAGTGAAAGTATGAATTAAACTTCTCTACTAAAGGTTTTCTATTTATATGTAACAATTAGATGCTCTTAAACTACCTTTTTCTCTTGAATAGAAGCGTGAATAAACAGCCCTATTACGGTTAAAATTAGTAACGATCCAAGAGCCATTCTGCTTGCTACATTACCTAGATCCGCGAATAATAACGTGATGCTTCCGTATAAAAGCGGACCGATAATAGAAGAAACCTTTCCAGAAAAAGCAAACAATCCAAAAAACTGCCCTCTTTTATCTTCAGGCGTTATCTCCACAATATAGCTTCTTGTCGTTACCCACATACTGCCTAATGCAACGCCAAACATACTGCCTGCAATCCAAAATATAAGCTCATTCCACGCAATAGTTGCCATAAGCAGGGCAATAACTAATAAAACTCCTACATATTTAATGGCTTGGTAGGAACCTTTTGCTTTTGCTATAAGTCCAAATACAAAGGAACCAATAATACTTGATATGGTAGATACTAAATAAAGGATGATAAATTTCCCCGTACTAAAACCAACTATTGCTTTGGCATAAATAGCCATCATAGCAATTGTCGTTGCTAATGCATCATTTAGAAAAAAATAAGCTAGCATAAAAATAAAAATTTTACGATACGATTTTAATTGTTTAAACGTATCATATATTTCTTTATATCCCGAAAAAAAAGATTGTTTTTTTACATTTTCTTTTGGTGTATCTTTCATAAATACGAATAATGGCAAGGAAAAAAACGCAAATAAAACAGCAGTAGGTATAAAAGCTTGCTGAAACGCGCCGTTCTCTATAAATAAATAAACTGTTAATCCGATAAGAGTCCCAATATATCCTACCGCAACACCAAATCCTGAAATGACTGGCAATTGCTCCTTTGTTCCTAAATCTGAAATCATATTATCATAAAACACCAGACTTGACTGATAAAAAAACTTTGCTAAAACAAATAAAATAATCACGAATAATAATGACATTGGGATAGAAACGATCGTTTTTGGCAATGTCATTTGTGCAAATACCCCCATGGCAAATGTACAAAGTATCGTTAATATAGTAAAAACTACGATATATTTCTTTTTCCTTCCCGTGCGATCCATTATGACACCGAATAACGGGGAAAATAGTACTAATAAAAAGCTTGCAATAGCATTTGCATAGGAAATAAACGTACTGGCAATTTGACTTTGCACCTCATTTGATCCAACTACTTCTTGTAAATACATCGGGAAAAAGATCGTATTGATATTAGACGAAAAGATTGTATTTGCCGCATCATAAATTGCCCATGATAAAACGGGTAAAGAAAAATACAAAGCTAAACCTTCATTTTTTCGTAGATGATTCTTTTTAGTACGTTCCATTCAGCAGCTCCCTTCAAGCTGATTGATACCAATTATTTCGACTTCACTACAATAGTTCCTGCAATCAAATCATGAAGCGCCTGTTTCTTTTCTGTAAATGCAGCCATTATATACCCGATATAAAATATACCCGATAGAAAGCCCAATACTAAATACCTTGCAAGACTTCTCCAAAAGGAAATTTTATCTCCATTCAGCGTCATTACTTTTAATCCTAATAGCTTTTTCCCGATTGTTGCTTGCCATTTAGATGATTGTAAAATAACATAATACAATGAACTAATCAGAATACAAACAACCGCAGTACCAAAAGCAGCACCAAGAAAAGGTCCTATAAAAGCCATCAATTCTTCCTCTGTTGGTTCTTGTTCAAACATTACCGGATTACTTAATAATGCTTCTTCAGAAGATCCTAAAAATAAAGCAAATAAAAAATTGGATAAAATAAGCAGTGGTATTGCTAAAATAATCGAATCAATAACACTTGCTCCAAATCGAATCCAAAACCCTGCATAATTTTTCTCTTCTAGTTGTGTTTCTTGTTTCATATTTATATCCATTTTATTCCCTCCCATTGTAAATAATAAATGGAAATCATTAATCAAACAACCTTTTTTTGTAGTAAAGGGGACGGAGCCAATGTCATCAATCTAACCTTCAAAATACAGGAAAATAAGTAACTAAATAGGAAGTAAGGGTTTCCGTTCTGTTCTCCGAGGCTTACCGCTCGCTTTCCACGGGGCGAGCGCCGAGCCTCCTCGTCGCTTTGCTCCTGTGGGGTCTCGTCTTTCTCGCTAATCCCGTAGGAGTCGAGCGGACACCTCTCCAAACAAATGGGATATTTCTTTTAAATAAAGGGTATCCCATAAATAGGATCATAAAAAAGGCAATAGAATGCCCGGGCGGATGAAATGTAATTTTTTTCACCCTCCCTTGGCACCCTATTGTCATGAATAAAAACTTTAGAAAGCGGACTTTTGGATCAATCCATTTCTATTAGCTCGTAATCCTTTTACACGTTTAAAGCTCCTGCCTGGTCTTATAGGAATTCGATTCCTTTGAATTTCATTGAGTATTTTTTTATACAGCTTATTACGCCTTCTGACGCTTTTTTCTAACAATAATTGAATGAAATTATCTTTTAGCTTTCCTATTAAAAGTCGTTGATTTGGCGGTATATTCATATTTCAATTCCTTTCCATTCTGTTCTTTGGCAATTATTTCATCGGCTTCTTGTTTTACAAGTGCGGCCATGTTTGCGAGAAACATGGTCGCATAAAAATCCTGTTCAATAGATAAAACCGTATCGCCAGTGAATTTTTGGATATGAAATAGTGCTGATAAAATCCAACTTATTTTTTCCTTGTCGTGTAAAATAGGTTGGTTTTGAACGAGATTCACACATAAAAATAAAATCATGCAGCACGTTTTTGGTTACTTCTACTGCCTCTAAAAACTTACTTTTCACCATAAAAAATCACCACACGTCATTGATATACCAAAAAAGGTATCCAAATCGATTATTGTGGTGATTTTGAAAAGTCAAGTATTTTTATGCTTGAATTCTAACTATTCCATGACATTTTTAAAGTTTGAAATTTATGGAATCTTAAGTTGATGACATTGGGGACGGAGCTGCGACTCTACCTTAAAGAGACTGGCTGCTTTGTATGTTGGTTTTTATTCGTATGCAGGAAGGAGTAGCTTCGCTTGCGCCGCCTTAACTCCTCTATTTTTATTTCTCTTTCTTCATGCATTTGATATGATTAACTAATAGATTTATATTAGGAGGCTACTATGGAACATTTGCTAAATAAACGAGTTACAAATATTGAAATATCAGGAATTAGAAAATTTTCTAATTTAGTTGCTGGCAATACAGAGGTCCTTTCTTTAACCATTGGACAACCAGATTTCCCAACACCAAATCATATTAAAGAAGCAGCTAAATCTGCTATTGATAACAACCTCACTACGTATACACATAACGCAGGAGATATTAATGTCCGCAAAGCAGCAGTTCAGTTTGTCGAAAAAAAATATAATCTTCATTATGCTCCTGAATCCGAAGTAATTGTAACTACAGGTGCCAGTGAAGCAATTGATATTGCATTTCGAACAATCCTAGAAAGTGGTGTAGAAGTAATTCTTCCCGGACCAGTTTATCCAGGGTATGAACCAATCATCAAATTATGCGGAGCAAAACCTGTTTACGTCGATATACGGGAAAATGACTTTCGTTTTACAGCAGAATTAATAAAAGATTACATCACCGACCAAACGAGATGTATTGTTTTACCATATCCCTCTAATCCAACTGGGGTAAGTTTAACGAAAGAAGAGCTGCAAGATATTGCAAATTTATTAGCAGATAAAGATATTTTTATTTTAGCTGATGAAATATACAGTGAACTAGTATATGATCAAAACCATATTTCGATTGCAAGTATGCTTCGTGATAAAACCATTGTAATTAATGGTCTTTCCAAATCTCATAGTATGACTGGCTGGAGAATTGGTTTGCTATTCGCCCCTGAAGCTATATGCAAAGAAATATTAAAAGTACATCAATATAATGTAACATGCGCTTCCTCTATTTCACAGATGGCAGCATTACAAGCACTGACGGTTGGGATAAATGATGCTGTACCAATGAAGGAAGAATATAAAAATAGAAGAAATTATTTATTTAACCGCCTGAAAAACATGGGCCTTCATGTTATTATGCCAGATGGGGCCTTTTATTTTCTTATTAAGGTTCCCTTTGCTGATATGAATTCATTTGAGTTTTGTTTGGATTTAGTGGATAAAGCGAAGATAGCAACAGTTCCAGGGAGTGCATTCTCTTCTCTAGGGGAAGGATTCTTTCGAATATCATTTGCCTACTCAATGGAAACATTAGAAGAAGCATGCAACAGATTAGAGAACTATTTACGCAGTATAAATAAATAATTTTAGTTAATAAAAAGGGAGTGGATAGTAAAGCTTGTTATTATTCAACTTTGCTACCCACTCCTTTTCCCCCTGCAATATTACATTGTATGGCTGTATTGATGAAAATATTTGTATAATGCCTGTGTTCCACTTTCAGCTTCTCCAAGTGCCGAAAGTCGGCTATATAGACTTTCTGCTAATTGTAGGCCTGGCGTTTCCATTCCCATTGCTTTTGCTTCTTCTAAAGCAATTTTCATATCCTTGATAAAATGCTTAATATAAAACCCTGGCGCAAAGTCGCCTTTCGTCATTCTTGGAGCAAGATTGCTTAAGGAGAAGCTTCCTGCAGCACCAGAAGAAATACTTTGTAATACAGTATCAGGATTTAAGCCTGCTTTTTCAGCATATACGATTGCTTCACAAACACCTATCATATTAGACGCAATGGCGATTTGATTACACATTTTCGTATGTTGGCCAGCACCAGCAGCACCTTGATAAACAATATTTGTACCCAAAATTTCAAAAACAGGTTTTAAATCAGTAAATGCTTCCATTTCTCCTCCAACCATAATGGAAAGCTTTGCCTCTTTTGCTCCGATATCTCCACCAGAAACAGGTGCATCTAATACATGTATTTGGTGTTTTTTTCCTTCCTCAAATAATCTTTTAGCTAAACTTGGAGTAGAGGTTGTCATATCAATGGTATAACTATTTTCTTTAGCATTTGCGATGATGCCATCTTTACCAAGATAAACTTCTTCAACATCTGCTGGATAACCGACAATCGTAATGATTATATTTGCTTTTTGAGCAACTTCTTTTGGTGTATTTGCCCATTCAGCCCCTAGTGAGAGCAATTCATCCGCCTTTTGTTTTGTTCTGTTATAAACTAAACAAGCGTAACCGCTTTTTAATAAGTTTTTTGCCATACTTTTACCCATAACACCTGTTCCGATAAACCCAATTGTACTATTTTCTTGTGATATCATGCTTAATCTCACTCTCCATATAGTAATTATTAATTATGTATCTTATTTAATCATAGCATAAATTACCATTCATTAGGTAAATATTATGAATATTCATAAATATGATTTGTCCAACATTTTGTTCCTAACAATTAATATAGAATGATCAATTCTTTTCAGCATGAATAGAATTTTCTTCAAATGAAGGGAGTCTTTACTTTTAATATGGAAGACATAAAGCCAAAGTTTGAGGAATGAAAAAAGAGACTGTCCAAGGGGTCTGATTTTCCTCCTATTATTCGACAAATGGGAGGAATTTTGACCTTATCCTATTGGACAATCTCTTAAAATAAGAATAGCTTAAGCAACTTATATAGCTAAAGTGCCTGTACTTATACTAAATATTTTTTTTAAGAAAGTTTTGCTGCAGCTTTTACTGCTTCCATTACTTCTTCTGTTGTAGACATTTGTAATGCTTTTGATGCTAACTCTTCCATTTCTGCTTTTGAAAGGTTTAAGATTTGTGATCTTGCTTTTAAAATAGAAGTTGCACTCATAGAGAACTCATCTAAGCCTAAACCTAATAATAATGGAATTGCTGTTTCATCTCCAGCCATTTCTCCACACATACCAGCCCATTTTCCTTCTTTATGTGCTGCGTCAATTACCATTTTAATTAAACGCAAAATTGATGGGTTATACGGTTGGTATAAATAAGAAACTCTTTCGTTCATTCTGTCTGCAGCCATTGTGTATTGAATCAAATCATTTGTTCCAATACTAAAGAAGTCAACTTCTTTCGCAAATTGATCTGCAAGAACTGCTGTAGAAGGAATCTCTACCATAATTCCAAGTTCAATTTTTTCTGCAACTTTTGTACCGTTTGCAACTAAGTTTGCTTTTTCTTCTTCTAAAAGCGCTTTAGCAGCACGGAACTCATTTAGTGTTGCAATCATCGGGAACATAATTTTTAAATTTCCGTAGGAACTAGCACGAAGCAACGCTCTTAATTGTGTACGGAAAATGCCTTGTTCTTCTAAACATAAACGTATCGCACGGAAACCAAGGAATGGATTCATTTCTTTTGGCAAGTCCAAGTATGGAAGCTCTTTATCTCCACCAATGTCCAATGTACGAACAACTACTGGGTTCCCTTTCATTCCTTCAAGAACTGCTTTATACGATTCGAACTGCTCATCTTCTGTTGGAAGCTGATCTCTTCCCATATACAAGAATTCTGTACGGTATAAACCTACAGCTTCTCCACCATTATTAACAACACCTTCTAAATCATTAGGTGTTCCAATATTTGCTGCTAATTCAACATGAACGCCATCAGCGCTTACAGTTTTTTCATTCACTAATTTAGCCCATTCAGCTTTTTGCTGTTCATATTGTTCAGCTGTTTTTTTGTAGCTTTCTACTACTTCAGGTGTTGGATTAATATGAATTTCTCCTTTTAATCCATCTACAATAACTAAATCCCCGTTTTTAATTTCTTCTGTTGCTTTTTTTGTACCAACAACAGCAGGAATTTCTAATGAACGAGCCATAATCGCAGAGTGAGAAGTTCTTCCACCGATATCTGTTGTAAACCCTTTAACAAATTGGCGATTTAATTGTGCTGTGTCAGAAGGTGTTAAATCTTCAGCAACCACAACTACTTCTTCAGAAATCATGCTAGGGTTTGCTAAATGTACTCCTAATAAATGTGAAAGTACACGCTTCGTTACATCACGAATGTCAGCAGCACGTTCTTGCATATATTCATTATCCATAGATTCGAACATTGCAATAAACATATCTGTTGTTTCTTTTAATGCAAATTCTGCATTAATTCCGTCTGTTTTAATTTTATCTTCAATAGGTGCGATTAATTCAGGATCACTTAAAACTAATAAATGTGCTTCAAAAATAGCTGCTTTGTCAGCACCAAGCTCTTGATTTGCTTTATCGCGAATAGCCCCTAATTCTTCTTTTGATTTCGCTAACGCTGATTGAAAACGGTTAATTTCATTTTCAGCATTATCTATTGAAGCCTTTTCAAAAGAAAGATCTGGTTCAACTAAACGATATGCTTTTGCAATGGCAATTCCGCTGGATGCTGCAATTCCATTTAAAAAACTCATTACTCTGCTAAACCTTCGCTTTTCAAAGTATCAGCTAAACCATTAATTGCATCCTGTTCATCGCTACCTTCAGCACTGATCTTAATTTCCGCACCTTGACCAATACCTAAAGACATTACACCCATAATTGACTTAAGGTTAACTTTTTTCTCTTTAAATTCTAAATGAATTTCAGAATCAAACTTGCTTGCTGCTTGTACTAAAAGTGTAGCAGGACGAGCATGAATCCCTGTATCAGCAATAACTTTAAATTGTTTTTCTACCATAAAAAATCAAACTCCTTTAAAAAAAATTAAATAAGATGTATTACTTTACACTAGCTTTTAAAACTTAAACAACCTTTTATAATAGTCAAGAATTGTTTAACCCATAACTAATATATAATTTAATAGTTACAATTGTAAACCGTAAGCTAAAAAGATGTGAAATTTTCGTGAAATTTGCCTCGTCACATCTTTCATTTGACTATCATATTTTCTTCAAAATAATCTAAATAATGTAAGGAAATGAAAATAAGTATGTAGGCGCTTAAGTTTTACAAAAAGACATCTCAAAAAAAGGATAGCATTTCTTCCTTGTGGAGACAATGAAAAATTCTTGTTAAACAGAAAATATTCCATTAAAATTTAACGAAGTTGTCATATAATGATAGACATATCATTTATTGCTGAGCGGTTTACATAAATATTTAAAAAAGCTGTGGTGGAAAAAATGAGATATAAACGTGATGAACCATTCCGATTCCAATTTAAAGAACCAATTGAGGCAACATTTACATTCCATACAACGGATAATACATCCTTATCTAAACCTGGAAATGCAGAGATCATTGATCTTAGCCCAAATGGCTTAAAATTTATTTCTGAATTAGATTTGCCTGTTAATAATGAACACCTATTATTCTGTTTTACATTTAAATTAAATAATAAGGAGTTTATTATTCCTGGAAATATCATTTGGAAAAAACCAAGATTAAATCAGTTTTTATATGGGTATGAAGGAAAAAATGATGAAGGTACAAAAAAAAGAATTGTAGAAATGTTAAAAGAATATGTTAAATATAATTAATTTTACCTATTCAAAATTACTGACTAAATAATGCAAAACGTTTCAGACTGATTGAAATACTTGTTTCAAATAGATATTATTTGGATAAATATGTAAGCCAAATGAGTGAGATCAAGCTATTGTCAACAGTCTGAATTCCACTTTAACTTCTCGGTTCTTTTAGATAGCGATACGTAACATCTCCTCCACGTTCTGCTATACCAAAATAATGTTTAAAATCATCCCTTTTCACAAGATGTTCACGGAACGATAAAAATTCTTGTTTTCCAATGGTGATTTCTTCTATATCACCACTTTTTAATTGCTCAAGAATCTCCTTCACCTTAGCTTCTACCATTTATGTACCCTCTCCTCTCTAGTTGAATACTATAAAGATTGTCGAACGAATACTGTTATATTTAAATTGAAAACAGCCTTTAAAAACAATAGCCCCGACAAAGGACGACTTCTTTTAAAGAATGGTCTTTCCGATATTAAAACGATCATCTAATGAATGATAACATTTGTCAACAGCATACATTAGTATGATATACTATTTTTCAATATGATTTCAGAGGATGTTCAAAAAGGCACCAAATGATAAGCGGCGAATCTCTTCGTTGGCTTGCTTTTCCGCTACTCACGTATCCTAAATAGAGGATCTTCAACGTTGCTCACGTCCTGTGAGCAACGTTGAAGTCACCACATCCTGTGGAAGTCAGTTGCTCAAAGCTACGCCTCCTCGACCTACTTGCTTCTAATTTGTTACCTTTTTGAACACACTTCTTCAGCACCTTCATTCTCACCTGAATTCCCAGACTATTCAGATGAAAATGTATGCATCATTTAATGCTAGTAAACATACTATACATAAATTCTACTTATTTATTAATTATAGACAAATATCATATTTCTTTACGAATAAATTCTAATAGTGCAAACTATAACTACAGAATTTATATAAAATTTGGAAAATTAAGGAGTGGATGTCAGTGAAAAGAGCCGAGATTGGGAATATAATTGAATTTAGAGGGTTGCAAGGTATAGTCGAAAAAGTAAATGAAAACTCTGTAATTGTCGATTTAACATATATGAACAATTATCGTGATCTTGAATTAGAACAAAGAACCGTCGTAAATCATAAAAACTACAAAATTATTAAATAGAAAAGCGGAAGCGCCTTGGTCAGCCCTGAAGAAAAATGTTCATTTAACTCGAAAAGCGCTTTTAACTTTTAGAGGACAAAGGGTTATTTTTCACAAGGGCTAGGCGCTGGAGCTAGACATCTGTCAGACTTCAGAAAAATTTCTTTCTTATCTTTTAAAAAACTTGTTTCAGTATGCTGAAACTTCGGAGAATCGGGGCTGTCCAATAAGTCATTTTCCGGCTATTGGATGCCCCTTTTTATGTTCAAGAATACTGATATATCAACATTCTTGATTTTCAATTTTCAATAGATTTACCCTTTTGGGACAGCCCCGATGAAGTCTCCCATGCGAAACTTTCATATCTAACAAATGTGTTTGATGATTGATTATCGATTCTATTCTGATTTATTCAGAAAGCTCTTTTTTTGTTTTCACTTTCCCATGAGGTTTTTGTTTTTGTTTTCTTACAGTCCACTCTCGTTCTTTTTCTCTTTGTGATTTTGACATAATAGCCTCCTTTCTCTTTACGTAGGTTAATCTTTTTTCCGTTTTTTATCCTCGCCTTTTATCTTTTTTTGCTTATCCTTTCTTCTTAAAATTTGACTGTTTTCATAGAGATTGTTGCTTTTAAAAATTTCATTCACAAAATGTTCTTTTTTTAGTTATTGACCGTAAGCAGAAAAACTGTTACCATCACAATATATTTCATATATGAATGGCACGCGATGAACGTTATGGATCAAACTATAACAGGAGCAGCTTCTGGAGAGACCGTACAATGCGGCACCGAAGGATTCACAATCTCAGGTAAAAGGACAGGAGGGTAACTAATACATACTTTACGTAATGATTCGTTATTCTAGCTGATAATTGACCAGGAAGATTGGAGAAATCCAGTCTTTTTTTTCATTTTCTTCATACTACCAAAATGGATGTCTATTCCTCTACGTGTCGGAAAAAAGTCATTTCCTAAATGTGCATGCTCAAAAAGAAGGACAATCAAAGCAGAAAAGGTCGAAATGCAGAAGTCACGAAACGCAAAGGCATAAACGGTGCTGTGCGAAGACTGACGTTCGACCGCTATGGCTCTCGGACTTTTTGAACACCCTCTATATGAAAAAAAAATGTTCTTATTAAACTATCCTATTTTGTTAAAGCTATGGTGGCAGGTGCATTATGCACAAGCTCAACATATTCTGTTAACAAAGCAATTATTTAAATGAGGTGACAAATATGCAACAACGACGTGCTGTTGTAAGCGTAATAGGTAAGGATCAAGTTGGTATAATAAGTAAAGTAACAACCGTAATATCCAATAATCACATTAATATTTTGGATATTAGTCAAACGATTCTCCAAGATTTTTTTACAATGATGATGTTAGTTGATATTTCAAAAAATGAAAATCTTGATGAATTGCGTAATCAATTTGAAGAACTCGGAAATGAGCTTCATTTAAAAATAAACATTCAATTAGAAGAAATCTTCCAGTCTATGCATCGGGTTTAAGAAAGAAGGGAATAATATGAAAATCGCATTAAACGAAATGATGGAAACCATTAATATGGTTCAAATGGAAAATCTTGATATCCGAACAGTAACGATGGGAATTAGTTTATATGATTGTGCAAATTCAGATTTTGATAAACTAAACGATGCTGTCTATAAAAAAATTACTTCTTATGCAAGCAAGCTGACAGAAGTTGCAACCGCAGTGGAACAGGAATACGGCATTCCCATTATCAATAAACGTATTTCCATTACTCCAATTGCAGAAATTTTAGGAAATGCAACGGTAGAACAAGCAGTTACATTAGCCAAAACATTAGATAAAGCAGCAAAAACGCTTAATGTTGATTTTATCGGCGGCTATTCTGCCCTTGTACATAAAGGAATTACAAAAGGAGATCAAACACTGCTAGATGCATTGCCAGAAGCATTAACTGTTACAGATCGTGTATGCTCTTCTGTTTCTGTTGCTACAACTAGAACAGGAATTAATATGGATGCCGTTAAACAAATGGGCAATATTATTAAAGAAGCTGCCGAAAAAACAAAGGATAAAAATGGACTTGCCTGCGCAAAGCTTGTTGTGTTCTGCAATCCTGTAGAAGATAACCCATTTATGGCTGGTGCATTTCATGGCGCTGGTGAAGGCGAAGTTGTTATTAATGTAGGTGTAAGTGGTCCTGGCGTTGTCTTAAATGCCCTAAAAAAATACCCTGAAGCAGATCTTGGGGAAGTGTCAGACATCATTAAAAAAACAACCTTTAAAATTACTCGTGCCGGAGAATTAATCGGACGTGTTGTAGCAGATCGTCTTGGCGTTCCTTTTGGCATTATGGATCTTTCCCTTGCGCCAACAAACGCAATCAATGATAGTGTTGCCGAAATACTAGAAGAAATCGGTTTAGAGCGTGTTGGTACACATGGTACTATCGCTGCACTTGCATTAATGAATGATGCGGTAAAAAAAGGCGGAGCCATGGCTAGTTCTTACGTTGGAGGCTTAAGCGGTGCATTTATTCCTGTAAGTGAAGATAATGGCATGATTCGTGGAATTTTAGATGATAGTTTAAGTTTATCTAAACTAGAAGCAATGACTTGTGTATGTTCCGTTGGCCTAGATATGATTGCATTAACTGGAGAAGTATCACCAGCCACTTTATCTGCCATTATTGCTGATGAAGCAGCAATTGGTATGATTAACAAAAAAACAACAGCAGTCCGTGTTATACCAGTACCAGGTAAAAAAGAAGGAGAGATTGTTGAATTTGGCGGTTTGTTAGGAAGAGCTCCTGTTATGGGTGTCAATCCATTCAGTTCTGCAAAACTAATTGATCGAGGCGGCCGTATTCCATCTCCATTACAAGCACTAATAAACTAAATATCAAGTCTTTTCAGTGCCATAAAAGCAAGGTCCCCCTTCTTTTGTAGAAAAAGTAATAATTGCAGAAACTTCAGGCTGACCGAAAACGTTTATCGCATCACAGCGTGAAGCCTTGGGAGGAGCGGCGGGCAACAGGATGTTGGTCAGAACGACGTTGTCACAGGACGTGACGTACTTAGTCGTTCATCCTCTGTTACCCAGTAATGAGCATCCAAGCAAGGTGAACAACGAAGAAAGCGAGCGTTTCTCGACAGCCTGAGGATATACCCCTTCTTTTATGTCGCTTTTAATTCGCTTTATCTTTCGGAATTGGTTTTATCCAAAGCAGCAATAAAAAGAGCAAACTGATGTATCCAAATAAAGGATACAGCCATGATAACAGTTTCCCGTAATGGATAAAGCTAATCACATACGAAACGAAAAAAATACAGGCAATAATAAGAATGCTCGGAAGTTTTATATAACTGCTTACTTGTCTTTCCAAACCATACACATTTCCAATAACAGATGTAAATATCTCTCCATAAATAACCAAAATATAAATCCAAGAAAGCTCTGGTGCTAAGCTTTTCATAATTGTTGCCATTGGTATTGCATAACTGTTTACATCTTGCAGCATCATTAGCGTAAAGTGACTGGATATTAATATGAACATTAAAGCAATACCGCCAATTAACCCTCCCCATTTAACCGTTTCATCATCTCCAATTTCAGAAGCAGCTGGAACCAGGACTGCAATGGCTAACGATAAATTAAGAGCCGTGTAAGAAAACGGTGCAGCAAAAGCCTTCCACCCACTATTGGAAAAAGTAAATATATGAAGAAAAAAATCTGGAAGCTGAACGGATAAAAAAAATAACATAAAACTAAAACTAATCATGATCGGAACAACAAATGTATTTACAGCAAATAATCCTTTCATCCCTACCATCATAACAAGCACGGATAAGCCAATGGTAAAGATCACTCCAATTCCTTTACTTATTCCCAATTGTTCTTCGAAAACGGCCCCAGCACCTGAAAGCATGACTGCACAAACCCCTACTAACATAATTAACATGATACTATTTATACATGTTCCTATTACTTTTCCAAATAAAAAAATAGTAAACTCTTGATAAGAATTTGCTTTTATTTTCACAGAAATTCTCATAAGTTTCGAACCTAAAAAGGCAAATATCGTGCCGCTGATTAAGATGCCGATTAAACCGATCACGCCAAATTGTGAAAAGAATTCTACAATCTCTTTTCCTGTTGCAAAACCGGCACCAACGACGGTTCCAACATAAACAGCAGCTAACTGAAAGGCTGCACTCCATTTGTTTTTCACATATTCTCCTCCCCTTACTTACACTATATGTATAAAAGGACAAACAAAGACGAGCTTTTTTATTGATTTATTCTGCTTATTTTTACATAATAGAGCAAAGCTTTGTTGTAAGCTGCCAACAATTGATCTTTTTTTCAATACTCCCCTACATCTGACTTCCCTAAAGCCATTTTGCTACTGGTAGTAATGCTACAATCTAGAAGAAAAATTTGCTCGATTTAGCCTTTTCTATCTATTTCCATCTTTTTCTTAAGCAAAAATATTGAAGATCAAAAAAGGTCAAAGTATAATAAGTATATCAAAGGTCAAAAATGATCAAATCCAAAAGGAGGAAATTTATATGAAATGTCAAATTTGTCAAGAAAATAACGCAAATGTAAGTGTACGATTTGTATGGAACAATGAAGAACACCAATTTAACCTTTGTCAAAGCTGTTACCAAAAAGAAAAACAAAAATTGACATCTAATCCTAATTCATTGTTTTCCGACTCTTCCCCTTTTGATGATATATTTAAGTCGTTTAATCAAACAGGGGCAATGAAGTCAACGAACCAAAATCCTACTAGAAATAGTACGAATGGCATCCTTGAAAAATTCGGGAAAAATTTAAATAATCTTGCAAAAGCAGGCTTGATTGATCCGGTAATTGGAAGAGAAAATGAAATAGAACGTGTTATAGAAATTTTAAATAGAAGAAATAAAAATAATCCTGTTTTAATTGGAGAGCCAGGCGTTGGAAAAACAGCCATTGCAGAAGGTTTAGCATTAAAAATTGTAGAAGGCTCTGTACCAAAAAAATTAAAAAATAAAAAAATTATTTTATTAGATGTAGCTTCACTTGTCACAAATACTGGAATTCGCGGGCAATTTGAAGAACGTATGAAACAGATAATCCAAGAAATTCAAAATAGAAAAAATGTTATTGTCTTTATCGATGAAATTCATCAGCTAGTCGGCGCAGGATCTGCTGAAGGTTCGATGGACGCAGGGAATATTTTAAAACCAGCATTAGCACGAGGAGAACTTCATATAATTGGTGCTACTACTTTAAAAGAATACCGTCAGATAGAAAAGGATGCAGCACTTGAGAGAAGATTCCAGCCTATACAAGTTTCAGAACCATCTGTTGATGCAGCCATTTCCATCTTAAATGGTATTAAAGATAAATACGAGCAATTCCATGAAGTGAAGTTTACAGAGGAAGCAATAAAAGCTTGTGTAGAATTGTCACATCGTTATATTCAAGATCGTTATTTACCAGATAAAGCGATTGATTTATTAGATGAAGCAGGGTCAAAAATGAACCTTTCATCCAATTACACAAATACAGAAGAAATCGAAAACAGATTAGCTGAAATTGCAAAAGAAAAAGAGCTTGCATTAAAAGAAGAAAATTACGAACAAGCAGCGGTTATCCGCGAAGAAGAACAACGATTAGAAAAAGCGTTAAATCAGCCAAATATCGAAGAAAAACCTATCGTAGACCTATCGTTAATCCAACAATTAATTGAGAAGAAAACAGGTATCCCTGTGGGGAAACTGCAACAAGATGAACAGCTTAAAATGAAAAATTTAGCGGATCATTTAGCTACAAAAGTAATTGGTCAAGATGAAGCTGTTAGAAAAGTAGCTAAAGCAATAAAAAGAAGCAGAGCAGGCTTAAAAGCGAAAAACAGACCAATTGGAAGCTTCCTATTTGTCGGACCTACTGGAGTCGGAAAAACAGAATTAACGAAAACATTGGCAGAAGAATTGTTTGGCAGCAAAGACAGCATGATCCGCTTGGATATGAGTGAATACATGGAAAAGCACAGTATTAGTAAAATCATCGGTTCACCTCCAGGATATGTTGGGCATGAAGAAGCAGGCCAATTAACAGAGCAAATAAGAAGAAATCCGTACAGCATTATATTGTTAGATGAAATCGAAAAAGCACATCCTGATATTCAATCGATTTTTCTGCAAATTCTAGAAGACGGACGCCTAACAGACAGCCATGGCCGAACAGTCAGCTTTAAAGATGCTGTTATTATTACGACAAGCAATGCAAGTGTTGGCACGAAAAGAATCGTCGTAGGATTTGAGAATAATGCAGCATTGGAAGAAAGCAATTTATTACAATCTTTAGGAAATTTCTTTAAACCAGAGTTTCTGAACCGTTTTGATGCTATCATTGAATTCAAATCGTTAGAAAAACAACATCTACTTCGCATTACAGATCTATTATTAGAAGAGTTGGCCATTACGTTAAAAGACCAAAATATCACGCTTTTTGTTACAGATGAGGTAAAAGATAAGTTAGTAGAATTGGGAACGCACCCTAGTTTTGGCGCACGCCCATTAAGAAGAGTAATTCAAGAACATTTGGAAGATAATTTAGCAGACTTTATTTTAGAAGAACCGGACACAAATCATTTAACAGCAGTAATAAAAGATGAAAACATTGTAGTCGAAGCTGTAAAAATACAACAAAACCTTAATAAATAGTAGCATATGTATGGAATCAGCTACTTTGGAGCACATACTTCTATTCAGGATATAGAAACTTTTGAATAGTTATCATCTAAAAGAAGAGGGAACCACTTTG
>NZ_JBQTCX010000019.1:0-87030 GCF_052663115.1 Niallia yueguangensis | reverse complement strand
ATTTGATTAAAAAATTTATTTTAAATAATAGGATTTCGAAAAGCGAGAAGTTCAAGGAAGCGATTGAGTGAGCACCGGAGCGTATATAAATACGTGAGGATGTGAGTGAAAGAGCTGACGAAGAAATTCGATGCTTAGCGAAAACCGTAAATTATGGCTCAGTAGCTCAGTTGGTAGAGCAAAGGACTGAAAATCCTTGTGTCGGCGGTTCGATTCCGTCCTGAGCCACCTTTCTAAAAATGGAGGGGTAGCGAAGTGGCTAAACGCGGCGGACTGTAAATCCGCTCCTTAGGGTTCGGCGGTTCGAATCCGTCCCCCTCCACCATTTATAAATATAGGGGTATAGTTTAAAGGTAGAACAGAGGTCTCCAAAACCTCCGGTGTGGGTTCGATTCCTACTACCCCTGCCAATATTAATTATGGCGGATATGGCGAAGTGGTTAACGCATCGGATTGTGGCTCCGACACTCGTGGGTTCGATTCCCATTATTCGCCCCATTTAATTATCACATTATTTTAATTTATGAATATATTACTATTGGGCTATAGCCAAGCGGTAAGGCAACGGACTTTGACTCCGTCACTCGTTGGTTCGAATCCAGCTAGCCCAGCCATTTCGCGGAAGTAGTTCAGTGGTAGAACACCACCTTGCCAAGGTGGGGGTCGCGGGTTCGAATCCCGTCTTCCGCTCCAAGAGCATCATGGCGGCATAGCCAAGTGGTAAGGCAGAGGTCTGCAAAACCTTTACCACCGGTTCGAATCCGGTTGCCGCCTCCATAATTTAAATTGAAATTGCTTATAAGATAGTTTATATATTATTACGCCGGGGTGGCGGAACTGGCAGACGCACAGGACTTAAAATCCTGCGGTAGGTGACTACCGTACCGGTTCGATTCCGGTCCTCGGCATTATTTATAATTATAAGCAGCTCGCCGGTGTGGCGGAATTGGCAGACGCGCACGACTCAAAATCGTGTTCCTTCTGGAGTGTCGGTTCGACCCCGACCACCGGTATATTAAATTAAAGAGAAACCTAGTAAAGTCAATGCTTTGAGCAATCAGAGTGTTGGCTTTTTTGTCTTTTAGTGTAAAGCGTGGAAAAATTGTACGAAGATTTTCAGATACTATGAGCAAAATCTAATTCTTTTAAAGGTCTTTAAAAGCGATAGAAGAAGTTAAAAGATAAAACTATTTAATATATTATTTATTAGATAGACACTTATAAATATGTTTTTAATACTTCTGAGTTATAACACTATAAACTAGTCTAGCAACCATTATAAAAGGTCGCTAGACTTATTAACCAGTTCGGAAAAGTTTTATCATCAATCCGCCTGCTTCTTTTTAACGCAAAAGTGGAAGACTTCCAGTTAGTTTATTAATGCTCTTTTTTTCTCCATATAGAGCAATGCCAAGATACCGCAAGTCATTTATAGTGGATGAAGCGATTTTCGCGGTATAGTCATCGTAATGTTTTGATATTTGAGCCACGTTAGAAAAATCGACAAGCAGAAGATCAGGAAATTCAGCAGCAACTTTATCTCTTAATAATTTAATTAGACTTCCTGAACCCTTTAGTATAGGAATGGGTGTGTTTGTAATCCCTTCATGAAGCTGTCCTTCCCCGTCAACTACGGCTGGTCCAATAAGTCCCTCTATTTTCTTC
The DNA here is from genome assembly GCF_052663115.1 of Niallia yueguangensis. Classification (NCBI taxonomy): domain Bacteria; kingdom Bacillati; phylum Bacillota; class Bacilli; order Caryophanales; family Bacillaceae; genus Niallia; species Niallia yueguangensis. The sequence continues at coordinate 85,365 of NZ_JBQTCX010000019.1, read as the reverse complement.
CCAACCGTTAATGCCAGTACAGCAGATGTATTGGCAATCAAGCCGATTGGCAATTCAGAATCAATTACCATCACGCATTTTTTATTTTGTAAATCCATTTGCTAATGCTCCTTTTTTTCTTAACTTGATTTTGCTTTCTGAAATACCAAGTCCAGCTAATGTAAGAATTGTCCCTAATACAGACAGCCATGTCATTTGTTCGTGTAAGACGATGGTAGATGTAATTACCGTTATAACAGGGACCATGTAAATATAAATGCTGGTTTTAATTGTCCCTAATGCTTTAATGGCGAAGTTCCATGTAACAAAGCAAAGAGCAGAAGCCCCAAGTCCTAAGAATAAAAGATTGAATATGGAAACTGGGCTGACAAATTTCTCCAGTTTTAACTGGAAGTCAGACAGAAAGACGGCAGGAATCATAAATAAAATTCCGTAAAAAAACACCCTTCTTGTCGTTTGAATCGTATGATATCCGTAACTGCTAATTTTTCTCGTCAATACAGAATAAATTGCCCAAACTAGAGTAGCTGCTACTGCTAATAAATCACCCAATGGGTTTAGTTGAAAATTCGAAGATCCACTAAAGTTAATAAGGAAAATGCCGGTCATTGCAATAACAAATCCTAAGAAAAAATTAATCCGTAACGGTTCATCTTTTATAAATAGATAGTTTAGGATGGCCGTAAAAAATGGTACAACGGAACATATTACCCCTACATTGGATGCAAATGTATAGGTTAGGGCAATATTTTCTAAAAGGTAATATAAAGTAACACCACATAAACCAGCAAATATAAAAGTAAGTTCATGTTTTTTATCGGTTACTTTCAGCCTGTACGGGTATACTGCCATTAAAGCAATGGCACCTATTACAAAACGAAGAAATAGGATTTCAATTGGAGAAAAATGATTTAATAAAATTTTGGTAGAAATAAAGGTTGTACCCCAAATTAAAATGGTAATAAGTGCTGATAAATGGCCATTAGTATGTTTGCTTTCCATTTTTCTGTCCTTTCTTGCAGTTAATTAATAAAAATATCCCGGTATTGTCCTGGTGTCAGTCCGATAAATTCCATAAAGAAATGGCTAAAATGACTTTGATCTCCAAAACCGGTCTGCAGGGCCGCATCTAATGGCTTCAATCCCTGTTCCAGTAGCTTTTTAGCTTTATTGATTCGAACTGTTTGTAAGTAACGATATGGTGTAATCCCTCGAACACGAGTAAATGAACGCAATAAAGAGTATTTATTCATATTAGAAAGTCTTGCTAAATCATCTAAAGCAATAGGCTCCATATAATGGGCTTCTATGTACTGGCAGACATTTTCAACTTTTTGTTCGATATCTCCACGTTCTGTTTCCTCAGCAGGCTCAGCATATTCTTCAATCAGTTGTTTCATCAAGAAATAAAATGTTTCTTCCTTCTTAAAGTCTGGTGATTCGTTCATAAGCATCTGGTGAAGATCATGCAGCAAATGAACATGTTCCTTACGGTAGAATACAGGAGCAGTAAAATAGGGAAGATAGTCTTTTCCGGTAATCTCCTTTGTCACTTTACGCATAATTTCAGGTTTGATATTTAAGCAGCGATAGTCTAATGTTTCGTTGTCAATCTGTTCACAAGCATGATTATCAAAAGGATTAAAAAATATTAAATCACCTGTAGCTATCACATACTCTTTGTTTTTGCATGATAATCGTCTCTGTCCATCCTCTATAAACCCAATTACATAGTATTCATGGAAGTGGTTCGGAAATTTTTGCATGATTCCATGAAAGCGGTATGCTTCAATTTGTAAATCATGATCAAAGCAAACCGTTCTTTCTTCTTGTTTCAAGTGAACAACCTCCTTTTGATATTCTGAATGTAGTGTAGCACATTTTGTTTAATGTCTATTGTATGATATTGACTAATTAAAAAAATGGGCGGGAAATTATAAATACTGTCATGCCAATCCTTATTGTAAATTATTCAAGGAATGAAAAATCTTTATGATGTGATAAAAGAGGAGGCCATTAAACAACTTGCTGTTGATTAAATTGAAAAAGAAGAAGAGAAAAGTATAAGTTAGATAATGTAAAACTCCAAAACTAATTATGGAGTTTTTTGCATATTCTTAACTGTTTTTGTCCCTAAAAAAGCACCTTAATTGTATCAATACTTCAAATTTATGAAAACGCTTTAAATATTAGTATAAAAGTATGATAGCGTTTTCAAATTGATTATTATAAACTAAAGGTGTATCTTGTAAGATTATGATAATAATTGTCATAATTAACTATTTTGTAGAAGAAATAGAGCTGTTAGTTGTGGCAAAGTAAGGAGGTTAATTTTATTCTTTTTAATAAAAAAAGGAATCAAGAGGGAAAATAAATTCAATGAAAACTTTTCCTTAAAAGCGCATCCTTAGCCACGACTTAGAATTTATCTGTTTAAGCAGTATCTTTTTATCTTTATTTAGTTGTAGTCTGAATAGAAGCTTGATTATTTAATGAATTTGTTCAAAAAGTTAGGAACACAAGCTTGCTAATTTCTTCTTTGCATCGTCACTTCAGCCCACACATAGCAACCTACCTCTTTTTGGGCTTCGTGACTTCTTCATCTCAACCTTCTCTGTACTTAATTATCCTCCTTTTTGAACACGTATTTAAGATAGGCTGTTTTCTCAAAGTTTGTTGTTTTTCACATAAAAAGTGGGGAAAGATGTACCCAGCAGACTGAATACACGTAGACTCCTGTGGGAATGCGAGAAAGACGAGACCCCACAGGAGCGTATGCGACGAGGAGGCTCGACGCTCGCTAAACGGACGAAGTGTATTCAGGCTTCGAGTTTAAAAGCAACAATCTATACGAAACAGCCTTAAGATAAGATGAAGTATTACAAAATAAATAAAAAAGAGAGGGAAGACAATGAGAAAGAAACTTGTCTCTATAAGTGTGACGTTTCTTTTATTACTTCTGCCAATGATTTCTGCAAATGCAGCTGATGTTGATTATTATAAAGAAGAACATCGTCCTCAATACCACTACACACCAGAAGCTAACTGGATGAATGATCCGAACGGGATGGTGTACTATGCAGGGGAATATCATTTGTTTTATCAATACCACCCATATGGCTTGCAATGGGGTCCTATGTATTGGGGGCATGCAGTTAGTACGGATTTAGTCCATTGGGAGCATCTTCCGGTGGCGCTTGCGCCTGATGAGCATGGAACGATTTTTTCTGGAAGTGCAGTAGTGGACTGGAATAATACAACTGGTTTTCAAACTGGCACGGAGAAGCCATTAGTTGCGATGTATACACAAGATAAAAATGGTACTCAAGTACAGAGTATTGCTTACAGCAACGATAAAGGAAGAACTTGGACAAAGTACTCAGGCAATCCGGTTATTCCCAATCCAGGGATAAGTGATTTCCGTGATCCAAAAGTTTTTTGGCATGAAGATACAAACAAATGGGTAATGCTGCTTGCTGCGGGTGACAGAATCAAAATTTATACTTCCCCTAACTTAAAACAATGGACATTTGCAAGTGACTTTGGTCAAGGGCAAGGAAGTCATGGCGGCGTGTGGGAATGCCCAGATTTATTCCAGCTTCCTGTTGATGGAAATTCCGGTCAAAAGAAATGGGTGATGCAGGTTAGCATAGGAAATGGAGCTGTTTCTGGAGGGTCCGGTGCACAATATTTTGTAGGAAGCTTTGATGGTACAACCTTTGTAAATGATAATGAACCAAGTAAAGTTCTTTGGACGGATTATGGAAAAGACTTTTATGCAGCTGTTACCTGGTCTGATATTCCAGCTTCTGATGGGCGCAGAATTTGGTTGGGCTGGATGAGCAATTGGCAATATGCGAATGACGTACCAACAAGCCCTTGGAGAAGTGCGATGACTATTCCGAGAACGTTGGCGTTAAAGACACTTCCAGAAGGAATTAGGTTGGTACAATCCCCAGTTACAGAATTAAATTCGATTCGGGGAGCCGTAAACACGTGGACAAATAAAACGATAACTCCTACCAGCAGCAATTTATTAACAGGTGTTACAGGGGATGCAGTGGAAATTAATGCAGAATTTGATGTAAGCGGTTCAACTGCAACAGAGTTTGGCTTTAATGTCCGCAAGGGTGGCAGCCAATACACGAAAATAGCTTATGATAAAAATACAGCTCAGCTTTCGATTGACCGGACTAATTCTGGTAATGTCAGCTTTAATCCGAATTTTACTGGCAAACATAGTGCACCAATGCAGCCGGTTAATGGAAAAATAAAGCTGCGAATCTTTGTTGATCGTTCTTCTGTTGAAGTGTTTGGAAATGACGGTCAAAAAGTGTTAACAGATGTCATCCTTCCAAACCTATCCAGCAAAGATCTTGAAGTTTATGCTGTAAATGGCAGTGCTAAAATCAAGTCGCTTACTGTACACAAATTAAATACAGTTTGGGGATCGACGCCATTTCAATCTAATTTATCTGGCTGGACAACGGTTAATGGTCTATGGGCAGATACAATAGAAGGAAAACAAGGTCGTTCCGATGGAGATTCGTTTATAATAGCTAATAATACAGGTACAAACTTTATATATGAATCAGATATAACAGTGAAAGATGGCAATGGGAAGGGGGCAGGAGCGCTTGTTTTCCGTTCAAGTGATGATGCGAAAAATAGCTATCTTGCCAATGTGGATGTAAAAAACGATGTCGTTAAATTTTTAAAATTTGAAAATGGCGCAGCAACTGTATTAGCGGAGTACCCAACAACATTAGATGTAAATAAAAAATATCATTTAAAGGTAGTGGCAGTAGGCAATAACTTTAAGGTTTACTTAGATGATCGTCTCGTAATCGATAAAAATGATTCTTCCTTCCAATCAGGAAAATTCGGATTAAATGTTTGGGATGCAACGGCGACATTCCAGAACACACGGCAAAACGCTACCCTAGAATTGACGAATCATGATTTTGAAAGCGGTAACTTAAATGGTTGGACAGTTGTTAGTGGAGACGCTTTCAGCAGCGGAGATGTAGCTTCAGACACTACTTATTGGGGTGGACCATTTAATCAAAACAATCAGTTTCATCTTTGGGGCTATAAAGAAGGGGGAGATGATCAGACAGGAACCCTTAAATCCCAAAACTTTATATTAGGTAATGATGGAAAAATTGATTTCTTGATTGCTATATCGATAAATTCTATGTATCTTTAGTAAGAGCTTCAGATGGGCAGGAACTTTTTAAAGAAACAGGTGCAAATACAGAAACTTATACTAGAAAGTATTGGGATGCATCTGCTTATATTGGAACAGAATGTTATATAAAAGTTGTAGACAACGGAAGTGGCAGTTGGGGACATATTAATCTTGATGATGTGAATGTTCCAGTTCAAAGTTTACAATAATATTCAAAAAGAGGAGAACCTAGTTTTTGGGATTCTCCTCTTTCCTCTTTATTTTTCCTCTTCTTCCATATCCATAAAAGGTTTGTTAATGAAATAATACATCACGCCCATAAAGAATACGCCGCCAATTAAATTTCCAATCGTAACGGGAATAATATTTCGTATGACGCTTACAAAGTTAATCGCTGGATTTTGGTCAAGCACTAATGCAATCGCAAATGTACACATATTGGCGATGCTGTGTTCATATCCTGAGATAAAAAAGCAAAAAACAAACAGCACCATTGCAAATAATTTTGGACCGTCTCCTTTTAACGTCATTGGAATGAAGAATGCTAAACAAACAAGCCAATTACAAAGAATTGCCCGAAAAAATAGTTCTGATATGGGTGCATGTACTTTATGTTCAGCTACATATAATAAAAATCCATTCACATCAGAAGAGTTGAATAATCCTGTTAAATAGATTAAAATAGCAAAACAAACAGCACCGAGTATGTTGCCAACATAGCTTGTCCCCCAAACCTGGAATACTTCTGTCCAACTTATTTTTCTTCGTAAAGCAGCGTATGTAAAGTAAAAAGTGTTGCCTGTAAATAAATCACCACCGCCATAGGCTATAAGAATAATAGCAGCACCAAAAACAAGAGCCGCCATCGGGTAGGCTAATGGAGAATCTTCCATAAAAAAGAAATTTCCCGTTTTAAATGCTACAATTACGCCGAAGCCAATAAACATACTGGCAACCATAGAGCGTAAAATAGATCGTAGGCGGCTTTGTTTAAAGATCTTCAGTTTCTTTTGTGCTAGTGCTTCTACTTCTGTTAAATATTTTACTTCCAAATCAGTACCCTCCTGAAATAAGCTGGCTATCACTACCAGTTCGCATGCAATTGTAGATGTTTCTCTTAAGACTGCAACCAGTAAGAAATGAAATAAATAATACCTTTATTTAGTGTACAAAATTTGTCTAAAATTAGCTATGTTACAGTGGAAAAACAGGGTGTAATTATGGCGAAATTATGTCTAAAAGAGGTTGCTCAAAAAGTCCGGGAAAAATAGCCATTAAATTTCTGTGTCAGTTTGCTTTTCCGCTCTTCACGTATTAATTGTATATGCTACGGTGCTCAAAGGTACACTTCCTTGAACTTCTCGGCTCTTTTTGTCCTCCTTTTTGAACACATATTATTAAATAGAACAAAAACACATAAATGTTTATATAATGTAATATTCCTTTTTATTTAGGCTGTTTTCATATAGATTGTTGCTTTTAAATTCGCAGCCTGAATACACTTGGCTTTCCGTGGGCGAGCGTCGAGCCTCCTAGTCGCATACGCTCCTGTGGGGTCTCGTCTTTCTCGCATTCCCACAGGAGTGTATTCCGTCTGCTGAGTACTTCTTCTCCCATTTTCTTACGTAAAAAACAACAAACTTTGAGAAAACAGTCTTTATTTACATTAACAGCCGTAATATGGAATTGTAAGAAAATATGCATAATTTCATGCATTAATTTTCTGATAATTAAATTTTTTTAAGTAAGGTTTTTTATCGGATTTTTCATATAGACCCTTGATTTATTAGGGTTTTAAGTTGCAGGTAAAAAAAGTGAACTTTATTGTTAGATTTTCTTACAAATGTATAGACTTTATATTTATTCAATTTTACAATAGAAGAAGGATTATTCGCTTTTCTGTAGAAAAGGAAACGGAGATACGTTTACTTAAAATTTAATGATGAAATAAGCTGATTTTTCATTTCGTTTTTTATCAGTATAAAGTATGGATTGGATTCGATCACATCGCCTTAGCGAAAACTCATATTAGTTTCTTATTATGAAGGGAGTGGAACGCTTCATGATGTCAGAATATCGTATCTCGATGCTGGTGAAAGATCAGCCGGGAGTGTTGGCGAATATATCCAATTTATTCGTAACACACAAAGTAAATATAGAACAAATTACAACCAAAAAATATAAAAAAGAAGAAATTTCAAGAATTCGGATTGCAAGCTGTGCAGAGGAAGAGCAAGTGCAAAATCTTGTAATCGGCCTTCAGGAATTAATGGAAGTGATGGAGGTAGATACAGCACAGCGATCTGCTTTTCAACAAAAGCTAATTCATAAAGCGGATGCGATTCAAGTGCTTAGGGACCAGAAAACATTAAGTAAAAAGGTATCCTATTGGCTAGTAGCATGCTGTTTGTTCCTAACGCTTTTTGGAACGAATATACCAGCGTCCCTTTATACACTGTATCGTCAAGAATGGGGTTTATCTTCTGGAATGATAACTTTAGTATTTGCTTTTTATGCATTTACTGTTATTCCAGCGATTATGATTGCCGGACAATTATCAGATCAGATCGGAAGGAAGAAAGTAATTATTCCAGGGGTATTCTTTGCTATTATTGGCACTGCCTGCTTTACGATGGCAAATGGAGTAGAAATGCTGCTTGTAGGAAGATTATTTCAAGGATTGTCTGTAGGGGTTTTAAATGGTGTTGCTGTTGCAGCACTTACCGAGTTGGATGAAAAGAGAAATAAAAAGAAAACAGCTTTAATCTGTGCCCTTGCTGTAACACTTGGTAATGCAATTGGACCGATTGTTTCTGGTGTTTTAGGAGATTATGCACCATTTCCAATTAGATTGTCCTATTATGTACATTTACTATTTATTCTTCCATGTTTTGCAGGATTATTCTTTTTAAATGAAAATGTCCGTCCAGGATTGCGTCCTGTTCAATTGAAAAAGCCTTATGTTCCAAAATCGATTATGAAGCCATTTCTATTAGCAACAGGAACTTCATTTTTAGCATGGTCTATCATCAGTATGTTTATGTCGATTATTCCATCTAATTTAGCAAGTTTTACGAATGTGAGCAGTTTAACGATTTCAGGAATTGTTGTAGCATTAGGTCTTATTGCAGCAGCAGTTAATCAAATACTCGTAAAACAGTTATCGTTAAAAACAATGATTAGTATTGGATATATTTTAATGTCTCTTGGCCTTATTTTATTAGTGGTAACATTAAGTACTAAATCATTGGTGTTATTGCTTTTGTCAGCCATTTTAATAGGAGCGGGCAATGGTCCTGCATATGCTGGCAGCCTTGCTTTATTAAATGAGGCATCACCAAATCATATCAAAGGCAATATCATATCTACGTTTTTTGTGTTTACTTATTTAGGGGTTAGTATTCCAGTAGTTGGATTGGGATTTTTATCTCAATTAATAGGAGTAGCAGCTGCGGTTGACGGTTATGTAGCACTTCTTGGAGTAGTCATTTTGCTGATCGTGATTTATGGCCTAAAAGAACAAAAGAATATTTTTTCTAACTAATAAGCAAAGCGCCTTGTTCAGCCCTGAAGAAAAATGTTCATTTGACTCAAAAAGTTCTTTTTATTTTTAGAGGCAAAGGGTTATTTTTCACAAGGGCTAGGCGCTTGCCAATTAAGAAGGATTAAAAAAGGATGCCACGTGGCATCCTTTTTTAATCCTTCTTTAATTTACGTGCTAATACATTTCCAAATGACTGAATGCTTTGAACGATAATGACAAGAATAAGAATAGTTGTGTACATAACTGTAGGTTCAAATCGTAAATGTCCGTATTGGTAGGCAACGTCTCCTAATCCGCCTGCACCAACTAACCCAGCCATCGCTGTTGCGCCAATTAAGCCAATTGTTGCAATGGTAAGACCAAGTACAATGGAAGAGCGCGCTTCTCTAATTAATACACTCCAAATAATTTTAAAAGTGGAAATTCCCATCGATTGGTATGCTTCAATAACACCACGGTCTACTCCAAGGATGGAAGATTCCATTAATCTTGCAATATATGGTGCAGTATATACAACTAGAGGCACGATAACACCTTCTACACCAATCGTTGTCCCTGCAACAAGCTTTGTAAAAGGAAGGATAAAAAACAGTAAGATAATAAAAGGAATAGAACGAATAACATTGATGATCGTATTCATAATCGTGTAAAAAACAATATTTTCTGCTTGGCCGCCTTTTCGAGTCAATACAAGTAGAACACCTAAAGGCAAACCAATAATAATAGATATCAAAAGGGAGATGCTTGTCATTTGCACGGTTTGAATAAACGCTTCTTGAATTACTTCTCCCCAATCTTGCCAAAATGTAGCCATATTATTGATTCACCTCTTCTACTAATATATTTTTCCCGATAAGGAAGTTAATCGATTTTTCTACTTCCGATTCTTCTCCATCGATATGAACAACTAATTTACCAACGGATTGGTCTTTTAATTGATCAATTCCACCTGCAATGATGCTTGGCAATACATCAAATTGCTTTACTAGTAAAGCTAAAAATGGATCTTTGGAAGATTCGCCGATAAAGGTTAAAGAGACTGTTTTTCCGCTTTTTGGCAAAGTGTTAACAAAATGATCTGGAACCTTAATGCCGGCTTCTCCATATACAAACTGTTTTGTGCGTAAATGTTTTGGATTGGAGAAAATATCAAGCACTTTTCCTTCTTCGACAATTTCTCCGTTTTGCATGACAGCTACACGATCGCATATGCGTTGAATGACATCTAATTCATGGGTGATTAAAAAGATAGTGATTCCAAGTTCTTTATTTACTTGAAGCAATAAATCAAGAATGGATTCTGTTGTGTTAGGATCAAGTGCACTTGTCGCTTCATCACTTAACAATATTTCCGGTTCATGTGCAAGAGCTCTTGCAATGGCAACTCTTTGTTTTTGACCGCCAGACAATTGACCTGGATAAACATGATGCTTATCGCTTAAACCGACAATGCTTAAATATTTATCTGCACGCTTTTTTATTTCTTCTTTTGGTACACCTTCAAGCTTAAGAGGAATCGTAATATTTTCATAAACAGTCGCCGTTTTTAACAGATTGTATCCTTGGAAAATCATCCCGATTTTTCGGCGGACTTTTTGCAACTCTTTTGTATTAAGAGAGGTGATATCTACATCATTAATAAGAACCTTTCCACTCGTTGGTCTTTCTAATAAATTGACGCAGCGAATTAACGTACTTTTCCCAGCACCACTGTAACCAATAACGCCAACAATTTCACCCTTTTGGATTGTAAGGGAAACGTCTTTCAACGCTTCCACTTTTTTCTTTCCAACATTAAATGTTTTTGACACATGCTGTAGACTTATCATGTTAGAACCTCCTTACCAGCTTGGAACAACCGATCCATTAAATGTTTCTGCAATAAATTGTTTCACTTCATCATTTTGGTAATACTCTTTTAATTTTGCTACTACTTCGTCATTTTTATTTTCATCACGAACTACTAAATAATTAGAATATGGATTGTTTTCCGCTTCTTCATGGAAAAGCGCATCTTTTTTAATCGTTAAACCTGCTCCCATAGCAAAGTTTGTGTTGATTGCAGCTGCTGCAACTTCTCCTAATTGTGATGGAAGCTGTGCAGAATCTAATTCAAGAATTTCTAAGTTTAATTTATTTTCAGCGACATCTCTTTTAGTCGCTTTTTCACTAGTTCCTTCTTTTAACTTAATTAAACCAGCTGCTTCAAAAAGCTTAAGTGCACGGTACTCGTTGCTTGGATCATTTGGAACAGCAATTTTGTCGCCTTTTTTTATTTCATCTAAGCTTTTAACAGACTTAGAATAAATACCCATTGGGAAAGTTACTGTTTTAAATGCTTCACTAATCTTATAACCTTTATCGGCTTTTTGTGCATCTAAAAATGGTTTTGTTTGATAGCTGTTGATGTCAAGATCACCGTCTGCTAATGCTGTATTAGGTGTGTTGTAATCGTTGAATACTTTGATTTCAATTTCCAGTCCATCTTTTTTAGCGATTTCTGCAACTTTTTCCATTACTTGTTCATGTGGACCGCCTGTAACTCCAATTACTAGTTTTTTAGTGCTAAGTGCTTCAGATTTTTCTTTATCATTTCCGCATGCTGCTAAAACTAACACTAATGATAATAGTGCTGCTAATAATGCAAATGATTTTTTCATTTTTATTTCCCCCTTCATTTCTGAAAAATTAAAAGCTAGTTTTGTTAAACCTATACAAAAACCACTTCTCCAGTAAGAGAAGTGGTACTTATTTAGTATCTTCTCTTATCTTCACAAAACCTATTTGTTTTGTAGGATTTAGCACCTGAATTAATCATTTGGTTGCCGGGTTTCATAGGGCCTGTCCCTCCGCCGCTCTGGATAAGAATCATTCTGTATAAAGTTTAAGGTCAAACGATTAGTTAAAATATATATTGCCTATAATAAAAAGTCAATCCTTTTTTACTAGGATAATCGTTGGGAAATATTTACCTGACAGTATTTAAGCGGCTTTATTAGAGCATATGTTGATGCTGCAATTAAGTGATATTTCGATAAAGAGTAAAGCAGCTATCGTAAAAAGTTAACTCATAGGGTAGTAAGGGAAGAGTTACAGGTAAAAACAAATAGTTTCTATAAAAAAGGAATAATATAGGAAGGGAGTTGGGGTTTTTGAAAAGTAAGTAAAAAAAATGCAACAAAAAATAAAAAAATGTCGAAAAGTAGTTGCTTTTTTAAAACAACGGATATATAATAAATAACGTGTTAAAAAAACGTTAAAAAATTATTAACAAAAGTTAAATATGCGGGTGTAGTTTAATGGTAAAACCTCAGCCTTCCAAGCTGATGTCGTGGGTTCGATTCCCATCACCCGCTCCATACATAAATTGCTATCAACGCAGTGTTTCGTTTCAACCAAAGAACGAAGCATTGCGTTTTTTATTGTTTATAAAAGGCTGTTTTCTAAAAGTTTGTTGTTTTTGAATAAAATAATAAACATGTTTGAAGCACAGAGCAGCCTGAATACACGTAGACTCCTGCGGGAAAAGCGAGAAAGACGAGACCCCATAGGAGCATAGCGACGAGGAGGCTCGGCACTCGCCCGCGGAAAGCGAAGTGTATTCAGGCTGCGGATTAAAACAACAATCTATACGAAAAGAGCCTTATAAATAATGGAAAGTTATGTATGTGATTCACCTTCACTTCTGCTATGTAAATTTTTATGTTATATTAACGAACAGTTATCCCTCCTTAAGTTTTGGGGATAACTGCCTTTTAACATTCACATTAGTTGAAAATTTTTAAAGTAAAACAATTAGTCAACAATATAAAATTCGCTTTTCCCACCATGAATTTGTACGAACATATTCGTTAACGATTCGACCATTTTATTGGCGGTTTCGATTGTGGTGGAAGGTTGTAAATAAACAATTTGTACGGCATTTTTTGTTTCTAGCGTAACGGGAGCTCGGTCAGAGTCGACAAACGGACTTCCAAAGGGACCTTGTTCATCTTCACTGATGATTAAATGTTCTATTGAATTGGTTCTTCCATTTAAGCCGATGTATTGTTCATCCGTTTTCCCGATGCGAATGTTTAGATTGCCAGAAAGATTGGCACAATCATAAATACCGATTGGCACCCCAAATTGAAGAGAAAAGAAATTATTAAGATCAATACTGCTGTTGATTGGCTGCAAGTAATTTTGTTTTTTGATGCGTCTAAATAATGCTTCAGCTGAATGGCGGTATCTGTTTGGGTCTTTTCCTGTTGTTTTAAAAATTTGCCGCCATTCTTTAATAGAAGGAATGTCATTTACATTGGCATTTTCTAAATCAAAGTAAATTGATTCTTGAAAAAGCTGTATGCGGCCTTTAATCATCTGTGGGGAAGGAATTACTTCTATATTATTATAAAAGATTAGTCCGATTTTAAAGTTGGGAATGGTGTTTTTAAGTTCGTTTGCGATAGTAAGATGCAAGATAGATACCTCCAATAAAAGATGATGAGAGTTTACTATATTTTAGCTTATTTAATTTTTAAATCCAATGAAAAAGGAGGGATTTCATGAACTACGATCAATTAAAACAAGATATTATTCAATTCAGCAAAACAATTGGAATTGATAAGATTGGGTTTACGAATGCAAGTACTTTCGAGGAAATGAAAATAAGATTATTTCAGCAGCAAGAACTAAATTATCAATCTGGTTTTGAAGAAAAAGATATTGAAAAACGTGTTAATCCCACCCTGCTCTTGGAAAAGCCAAAATCTATTATTTCAATCGCGTTAGCATATCCTTCGAAAATGAAGGAAAGAGTGGCAAGTAAAAAAGGGGAAAGAAGAGGAGTTTTTTGTCGAGCATCATGGGGAACTGATTATCATGTAGTGTTAAGAGACAGATTGCAAAAATTAGAACAGTATATTATGGAAAGAGTTCCGGAAGCACGGTGCAAATCAATGGTCGATACAGGAGAACTAGTAGACCGGGCAGTTGCCCAAAGAGCTGGGATTGGTTGGTCTGGAAAAAACTGTGCGATTATTACACCTGAATTTGGTTCTTATGTCTATTTAGGTGAAATGATTACTAATCTTCCTCTAGCGCCTGATACGCCGATGGAGGACCAATGCGGAACATGCAATAAATGTGTGGATGTTTGTCCAACTGGTGCTTTGATTCAAGGTGGACAATTAAATGCACAGCGTTGTGTAGCATTTTTAACGCAAACAAAAGGCTTTCTTCCAGAAGAATTTAGAGAAAAAATCGGCAATCGTTTGTATGGCTGTGATACATGCCAAACGGTTTGTCCGAAAAATAAAGGCATAGATTTTCATTTGCACGAAGAAATGGAGCCTGACCCAGAGATTGCGAAACCGCTGCTCCTCCCTTTATTGCAAATCAGCAACAAGGAATTTAAAGAAAAATATGGACATATTTCTGGATCCTGGCGCGGGAAAAAACCGATACAACGAAATGCGCTGATTGCACTGGCTCATTTTAAAGAAGAAAGTGCCGTTAACGACATTATTATCGTGATGAATAAAGATCCAAGACCTGTTATCAGAGGAACAGCAGCATGGGCATTAGGAAAAATCGGTGGGGAAAAAGCAAAAGAGGCATTAACGAACAGCATAACAAAAGAGGCAGATGAAGAGGTTCAGAAAGAAATAGCAGATGCTTTAGAAAGGCTATCATAAATACTTTTTGACAAGGAGGAGCAATCCTTCTTTTTTTGTGCAAAAAAATAGGAATCTTACATATCTATAATAAGAGAGTGTGTGTAACATGGGAATGACGGCGGGAAAAAGGAGTGGAGGAGATGAAACAACAGTTGCTTGAATTTCTGGAGAAAAGAATGCAGCAATATGTTTCTTTTAAAAGAAGTGCTAGTTTAGAACATAAAATGGAAAGAAAAAAGAAGTTATTTCAAAAAAGACAGGCAGAAATCGTAAAGGTGAAAGCAACAGGTAAGATAACATCTGTTGAAAATGTACAAGAAACAGAAGAAGTGTATTATAGAACGCATGTACAATATATTATTAAACAACATGATTTTTTTTATATAGAAGAAGAAATAGAGAAAAGAAAAGCGAGCTTCTATAAAGGAGTGTTAATTGAAGATAAGGAAATCCCCGTTTCTTATCAAACAGAAGAGCACCTTTTTTTAAATCAAACAGAGGAATCGTTAAATGATGAAGAAACGGAAAGAGGTTATACGTATAATCGCTTGAAAGCGGTTCAGTATGCAGAAAAATGGTGGAACAGCTATAACCCAGCTTATAAAAGATTTGAAGTGGATTGCACGAATTATATATCTCAATGTGTGCATGCCGGTGGTGCACCAATGCGTGGATATCCAAACCGAAATACTGGCTGGTGGATGCAGCATAATAGCTGGAGCTACAGCTGGGCTGTGGCAAATGCATTTCCAAAATATTTAGCCACTTCAAAAAAGGGACTAAGAGCAAGGCAAGTTGCGAAAGCGACTGATCTATTGTTAGGAGATGTCATTTGTTATGATTTTGAAGGGGATGGAAAGTATAACCATACGACTATTGTAACAGGAAAAGACGATAACGGGGAACCACTAGTTAATGCCCACACTTATAATAGCAGAAATAGGTATTGGGCGTATGAAGATTCTACTGCGTATACACCTAATATTCAGTATAAATTTTTTACAATTATCGATGGATAAGACATGATTACATTATTGTTTTTCGTAAACAAAGTGTATAATAGTCACTGAAAAGCATTTATATAGAGGTGACGAAAGTTTTGGCAGTACATATTGTATTATATCAACCACAAATTCCATCAAATACAGGAAATATTGCACGAACATGTGCAGCAACAGATACTATTCTTCATTTAATCCGCCCATTAGGATTTTCAACTGATGATAAAATGTTAAAACGTGCCGGTCTTGACTACTGGGAATTCGTAGATATTCATTATTATGATTCGATTGATATCTTTTTTGAACAGAATGAAGGGGGAGAATTTTTTTATTTAACTAAATTCGGTTCAAAACCACATTCTACTTTTGACTACAGCGATAAAGAAAAGGATTATTATTTTATTTTTGGCAGAGAAACAACGGGGCTACCAAAGGATATAATCGAGGCGAATAAAGACCGGACACTGCGTATTCCAATGAATGATAATGTTCGCTCCTTAAATCTATCCAATACTGCAGCGATTCTTGTGTATGAAGCATTAAGACAGCAAGATTATAGGGATTTGTCTTAATAAAAGAAAAGCTTTTTCTCAAAGTTTGTTGTTTTTTACGTAAAAAATGTGAGAAGAAGTACTCAGCAGACTGAATACACGTAGACTCCTGTGGGAATGCGAGAAAGACGAGACCCCACAGGAGCGTATGCGACGAGGAGGCTCGACGCTCGCCCACGGAAAGCGAAGTGTATTCAGGCTGCGTGTTTAAATGCAACATTCTATACGAAAACAGCCAAAAGAAAAGTACATTTGAAACATAAAGATACCATTTGCACGTAGCTAAGTGATGAATGTGTTGGTAATGAGTCATCTGAACAACGAAGAAAGCGATCATGGGAGTATAAATCGAAATGGTTTATGCTCCATTTTTTATGGGGGAAATGTTGCTTTATAATTTTCATCGATAAAGAGGAGCAAATTATTAAAACTATTCTGCTTATTTTATTATAATATGGATAGGCTGTTATACGATTGACTACGATACTAATTATTTCTATAAAAAAGGGAAGTGAATGTCATGAATCATGTTATCGAAACGATTTTAGACCACCGCTCTGTCCGAAAATTTCAAGACAAGCCGTTAACAAACGAGCAAATACAAACGATAGTGGAAGCTGCGCAAAGTGCATCAACATCAAATCTTATTCAAGCGTATAGCATTATCGGTGTGACAGATAAGGAGAAAAAGAAAAACCTTGCTCAATTAGCTGGAAATCAAACGTATGTAGAAGATAATGGGCATTTATTTGTGTTTTGTGCGGATTTATATCGTCATGAAGTTGCAGCAGAAATGGAAGGAAAAGATGTTTTCGTCTCTCTGGAAAGCACAGAGAAATTTATGGTTAGTATAATTGATGCAGCGCTTGCTGCCCAAAATGCCAGCATTGCTGCAGAATCAATGGGACTTGGAATTTGTTACATAGGCGGACTGCGCAATAAATTAACAGAAGTGTGTGAACTGTTAAAAACACCTGATCGAGTAATCCCATTATTTGGTCTTGTTGTTGGCTATCCAGACCAGCATACGGAAAAGAAACCAAGAATTCCGTTTCAACATGTTTATTATGAAAATGAATACAAGCAAGATATGGAAACATACAAAAAAGAACTACAGGAATATAATGAAGTTATTTCTGCTTATTATAAAGAAAGAACGAATAATGTCCGTCAAGACACATGGACATCACAAATGGCAGCAATGCTTGAAGGAAAGTCCCGTTTATATATGAAGGAATTTGTGAAAAGCAAAAAAATGAATTTGCGTTAAGTGGTAAAAGCAGGAGATACCTGCTTTTTTCTTGTTTTTTACTTTTGAGATCAGTTCTATTGGCCAGAAAAGGGATTTTTTCTTGAATTTTGTCTTTGAGACTGGTTCTATTGGACAAAACTGGGATTTCTTCTTGAATTTTGTCTTTGAGACTGGTTCTATTGGACAAAACTGGGATTTCTTCTTGAATTTTGTCTTTGAGACTGGCTCTATTGGACAAAACTGGGATTTCTTCTTGAATTTTGTCTTTGAGACTGGTTCTATTGGACAAAAATGAGTTTTCCCTTTGGATTTTGTCTTTGAGACTGGTTCTATTGGACAAAAATGAGTTTTCCCTTTGGATTTTGTCTTTGAGACTGGTTCTATTGGACAAAAATGAGTTTTCTCTTTGAATTTTGTCTTTGAGACCACTTCTCAAGGACAAAACTGGGATTTTCCCTTGAGTTTGTCCTTGAAACTGGCTCCTTTGGACAAAATTAGGCTTTCTTTTTGCCCAAAGCAATAATATTCATATGGCCATTCTAAACTTCCTGTTTATATGAAATTAGAAAAAAATCAAAAATTAGTCTAATAATATAGAAAGCAGCAGCATAAGTTAAAACAAAGGCTTATCCATCTTCTTAAAAACTACCAATGTATTGGTAAGGAGTGATGCTTTTTATTAGAAAGGATTTTTTCTTTATAGACAATCCTGTAAAAAAAACTATTCTTTCTTTTCAGCATGTTCGTACACAGTAGCGCATACATTATATTAATCGTCTCTGATAATGTGACAGGGGAGGTCCATATGAATATATTAAAAAAAATCGAGATGTATAGACAAGAGGAAGAGTTGCTTAAATGGGAAGGGACATTTGGTGAATATTTAGAAATTTTGAAAGAAAAGCCTTGGGTTGCCCAATCTGCGCATTCACGAGTATACAACATGATTAATGATGCTGGTATTGATGAAGTTGGCGGAAAAAAAATATATAAATTTTTCTCTGATCAACTATTTGGACTTGAAGAACCGTTAGAAAGATTAGTAGAAGAATATTTTCATCCTGCTGCAAAACGTCTAGATGTTAGAAAACGTATCTTGCTTCTTATGGGTCCAGTCAGCGGTGGTAAATCAACACTTGTGACGATGCTGAAAAGAGGATTAGAAGCATACACTTATACAGAAAGAGGAGCAGTTTATGCGATAAAAGGCTGCCCGATGCATGAAGATCCACTTCATATGATTCCACATAATCTACGTAAAGATTTTTACGATGAATATGGTATTCGAATTGAGGGGAACTTATCACCGCTTAACTTAATGAGATTACAAGAAGAATATAATGGCAGAATTGAAGATGTATTGGTGGAAAGAATATTTTTCTCTGAAGATAAACGGACGGGGATTGGAACATTCAGTCCATCTGATCCGAAATCTCAAGATATTGCTGATTTAACTGGAAGCATTGATTTCTCAACAATTGCGGAATATGGTTCTGAGTCAGATCCACGCGCCTATCGATTTGACGGAGAGTTAAATAAAGCAAATAGAGGGATGATGGAGTTCCAGGAGATGTTAAAATGTGATGAAAAATTCCTTTGGCATTTATTATCTTTAACACAAGAAGGAAATTTCAAAGCAGGTAGATTTGCTCTAATTTCTGCTGATGAATTAATTGTTGCTCATACGAATGAAACAGAGTACCGTTCATTCATTTCCAATAAAAAGAATGAAGCATTGCATTCGCGGATTATCGTGATGCCTGTTCCTTACAATTTAAAAGTGACAGAAGAAGAAAGAATTTATGAAAAAATGATTTTTGAAAGTGATGTTTCCGATGTACACATTGCACCACACACATTAAAAGTAGCAGCCATCTTCACGATTCTAACACGCTTAAAAGAACCGAAAAAAGGTGATATTGATTTAGTGAAGAAAATGCGCCTTTATGATGGAGAAAGTGTAGAAGGATTCAGTTCAGCTGATGTAAAAGAACTGCAAAATGAATACGCAGATGAAGGAATGAGTGGCATTGATCCACGTTATGTGATTAACCGCATCTCTTCCACGATTATCCGCAAAGATATCACAAGCATTAACGCACTGGATGTTCTTCGTTCGTTAAAAGATGGATTAGATCAGCATTCATCCATTACGAATGAGCTGAAAGAAAAATATTTAAACTGCATTTCCCTTGCTCGAAAAGAATATGATGAAATTGCGAAAAAAGAGGTTCAAAAAGCGTTTGTCTACTCTTATGAAGAAAGTGCAAAAACATTAATGGATAATTATTTAGATAATGTGGAGGCTTATTGCAATAAAAATAAACTCCGTGATCCATTAACAGGGGAAGAGATTAATCCAGATGAAAAGTTGATGCGTTCCATTGAAGAACAAATTGGCATTTCTGAAAATGCTAAAAAATCATTCCGGGAAGAAATATTAATTCGTATTTCTGCCTATGCACGAAAAGGCAAAAGATTTGATTATAATTCCCACGATCGTCTTCGTGAAGCTATTCAGAAGAAATTATTTGCGGATTTAAAAGATGTCGTAAAAATTACAACGTCAACGAAAACACCAGATGAACAGCAGTTGAAAAAAGTGAATGAAGTAGTTGCTCGTCTCATTGATGAACATGGCTACAATTCAACATCTGCCAATGAATTATTACGTTATGTCGGAAGTCTATTAAATCGATAAGTAGTCAACAAAGGGGGAACGGGCTAAGAAAGTCGGTTCCCTCTTTGTATCAATAAGAAACTTGTCTTTTTCAAAAAGAAAAAATAATTATCGCAATAATTAGTAAATTATTTTTCTATATAGCATATGATAGAGTAATCACCATTCTTTTTGGATGGATGTTACCCGAATTAGTGTATGCAGGAAACGAATAATAGGTGCAAAAAAATTGAAAAATTTTTAAAGGAGGGGTAAGTATTGACGAAGCAAAATAATCATCAATTTGTTATTTCCCAGGAAGATTGGTCCCTCCATCGTAAAGGTCATGATGACCAACAACGTCACCAAGAAAAAGTACAGGAGGCTATTCGTAATAACCTGCCGGATTTAATAACAGAAGAAAATATTGTGATGTCAAATGGAAGAGAAGTTGTAAAAATTCCGATTCGTTCATTAGATGAGTATAAAATCCGTTATAACTATGATAAGAACAAGCATGTAGGGCAAGGAAACGGTGATAGTAAAGTTGGCGATGTAGTGGCCCGAGATGGAGCCGGAGTACAAAAAGGACCAGGAAAAGGTCAAGGTGCAGGAGATCAGCCAGGTGAAGACTATTTTGAAGCAGAAGTTTCTATGATGGAATTGGAAGAAGCGTTATTTAAGCAGCTAGAGCTTCCGAATTTAAAAAGAAAAGAACAAGATCAAATTGTTGTTGAGAATATTGAATTTAATGATATTCGCAAAACAGGATTAATGGGCAATATTGATAAAAAAAGAACGATGATGTCTGCTTTTAAAAGGAATGCAATGACTGGAAAAGCTGGTTTTTATCCAATTTATCCGGAAGACCTAAAGTTTAAAACATGGAATGAAGTAGTGAAACCGGATTCAAAAGCGGTGGTGCTTGCGATGATGGACACAAGCGGATCGATGGGTCTGTGGGAAAAATATATGGCAAGAAGCTTCTTTTTCTGGATGACTCGATTTTTAAGAACAAAATATGAAACAGTCGAAATCGAATTTATCGCCCATCATACAGAAGCAAAAGTAGTCTCAGAGGAAGACTTTTTTTCAAAAGGCGAAAGCGGTGGAACTATTTGTTCATCCGTATATCGAAAAGCGCTTGAATTAATTGAAGATAAATATGATCCTGGACGCTTTAATATTTATCCATTCCATTTTTCTGACGGAGACAATTTAACATCAGATAATGCAAGATGTGTAAAGCTTGTCGAAGAACTGATGAAAGTGTCCAACATGTTCGGTTATGGTGAAGTCAACCAGTACAACCGTTCATCATCTCTCCAAAGTGCGTATAAGAATATTAAGAATGAGAAGTTTAAGAGTTATGTGCTGCGGAGTAAGGGGGATGTGTTTAATTGTTTGCGATCTTTCTTTAAGCAGGATGAAGAGAGTTATATAGCAATGTAAACGAAAAATTAAAATAAGGATTGATATAGTGAAAATCCCTTCTCGTCTCGAGAGGGATTTTTCTTAATATTTTAATTGTTTTAAAGATAATTTATTGGACATTGGCACCTTTTTAATAACAGTATTGAGAAAATATGGTATTTAATATATACTATATGCTGGTAGTTAACCCTTTTATTTGATTTTATACATACAAAAGAATGGAGCAGTGTAAAATGATAGGTACAATAAAAAGTAGTATAACATTCTGTGAAATGATAGAGAAGCAGGTGAAGCAAAATCCACATAATATAGCAATTTATGATGATGGAGATATGATTACATATAATCAGTTAAATCAAAAAGCGAATCAATTTGCAAATTATCTACTGGATAAAGGGATAAAAAGAGAAGACAGAGTGGGTGTTGTATTAAAACGTTCTATTAATATGATTATTTCAATCTTAGGAATTGCAAAAGCTGGTGCTGCATACCTTCCAGCGGATATAAAGTTTCCAAAAGAAAGAATAAATTATATGATGAATGACGGAAAAGTGAAATTGGTTATTACAGAAGAAAACATTGCTCATATCTTTAAAGATCATTTACAAAAGTGCATTTTACAAAATATTGATCTGTCAAACTTTAATAATGAGAATCCTAATATCACATATTCATTAGATAACTTACTTTATGTTCTATATACCTCGGGGACTACAGGAGAACCTAAAGGGGTAATGATTGAAAACGGTAATGTCAGTAACTATATTAATGCATTTTCAAAAGAATTTAATATTAATCAAAATGATAAGATGTTACAAATTTCAGTGTGTTCTTTTGATATCTATGTAGAAGAAGTCTATCCTATATTAGCTAATGGTGGGACATTAATCATAGTAAATGATGATATTGCTGCTAACCCAGAACAAATAATAGATTTAATAAAAGAGCAAAATGCCACAATGTTAAGTGGGTTTCCATATTTATTGAATGAATTAGGTAAATATCAAATCCCTAGCTCAATTCATACATTAATAAGTGGCGGGGATGTATTAAGAAAAGAGTTTATTAATAAATTTAAAGATGTTAATATTTATAATACTTACGGTCCTTCGGAAACTACTGTTTGTTGTACTTATTACAAATATCAGGGGGATGAAACAGAAAGTATTCCAGTTGGTAAACCTATATCAGGTGTGAATGTGTATATTATGAATGATAAGCTAGAAATTTTGGGGAAAAATGAAGTTGGTGAAATTTGTATATCTGGTAAGGGTGTAGGAAGAGGATATCTAAATAAAGATGAGATGACTGAAAAAGTTTTCGTTGTAAATCCCCTGGATAAATCGCAAAGACTCTATAGATCTGGAGATTTAGGTTATGTAAGAGATGATGGAAATATTGTTTTTATTAAGAGAAAAGATAATCAAGTGATGATTGGTGGAAAAAGAGTAGAGCCAGCAGAAGTAGAAAGTTATTTAAATCAGCATCCTAAAATTGACTATGCTTTAGTCAAAGCTCATTTAGATGCAAATGGCTATCATTATATATGTGCTTATGTTTTATTCAAGAATGAAAAGCTTTCTAAAAAAGAAATTCAAAAGTTTCTATCAAACTATATTACTCCTTTTATGATACCGGAATATTTTATTGAAATACATGATTTACCAAAAACTTCGAATGGTAAAATAGATAGGAAAAATCTTCCGATGGTTTTGAAGTAAAATAAAACTATGAAATCATACTATGCTGACCTTGTGTTAATTATTATAACTATGGTTTGGGGAATATCATTTCCATTCATGAGGAATGTAAATGATGATATTTCTACAAATGTTTATTTATTTTTTAGATTTCTAATGGCTACTATAGCTCTTTTCATTCTATTTGGTAATAAATTAACTTTTAAAAATAAAATGTTACATGTAAAGTCTTTAATTTTAGGAGCATTACTGTTTGGTACAATATATTTTACTGCTGAGTCTTTAAAATTTACAACTGGGGCCAACGTATCCTTTTTAACTGGATTAAATGTTATATTAATTCCAATTGTAAGCTTTTTTATATTTAAAATGAAATTAAAAAAGGTCTTTTTTGTAAGTTCGATTTTATCAGTCATAGGAGTTTTCTTTTTAGCTGGTGGTGCACAATTTTCTCTTAACAAAGGCGATTGTTTAGCTATTATTGCTGCATTTATTATTACATTTCAAATAATTTTTATTGATAAATATAGTAAAACAGAAGATACTCTTCAATTAGGTGTTTTTCAGATATTTTATGCTACCTTTTTCTCAGCCATTTGTTTGTTATTCAATATCCAAACTGGAGAAAGTGAGTTTATTAAACCAACGATATCAGTTATACTAGTTATTTTATTTACTGGTGTATTTAGTACTGCACTAGCTTTTTGTAGTCAAGTAATTGTCCAAAGATATACTTCTTCCGTTAAAACTGCTTTGATATTTACATTGGAACCTGTTTTTGGCGTTATTTTTTCTATTTCCATACCTAATAAAGAGGGTATTAGAGAAGCACTGAGTAGTTCAGGGGTTTTAGGCTGTATTCTTATATTTTTATCAATCTTAATAGCTGAAGGGGAAAATATACAAAAAATTGTAAAAGTTAGAATTAAGAAACATAAAGCTATATAAAAACTAAACTTTCTTCCTAGTTTTCACTGAATTTAATGATTAGGAAGAAAGTTTTTTATATCAATAACTAAATTTATAGTTTCAAATAAACCTTTATCTCAAACTGATCTTTCTTCGTCCATTCTTTCTTCCGCAGAAAGGTGGCTTTCTTGATAATCGACTTTAATAACCGGTTTTTCTTTTCAACATCATTTGTCATGTAATAGGACTGTATAACACTCTTTAATTTTGGTAGAAAGGTGTTTTGATTGTGAAGGTTATTTTTATGTTTGGTTAGATCATTTTCTACTTCTTGTATTTTTGTATCAATCGTGTTTAGTTTGTCCTTAATGATCTGCTGCCGTTCCAGGAATGTTTTTATATCGTAGACCTTTTGCTCAAGAAAATCATGAATTTGATTATTCTGTACTACGACGGTTTCTTTTTCCTTTTTTAGTTCTTCTAATACCTTTTCTTTTACGTTAATGTCATCTTTCTTCTTTGGTTTTAGCTGTTTGGCTGGAATCTCTAGTTGCTTCACTATTTCCTCCAATGCCTTTAGCAATCTTTGCTCTACTAAAGAAAAACCACAACCTTTTTGGATGCCTTTACACTGATGATTTAAGCAACGAAGAGCATCATCTGGCCGATTTTTCCTTGGCTGCAGCACCATGGATTTACCACAAACTTCACAAAAAAGGATTCCTGCCAATGGGTTAGTAAGCTTTTTATTATCTACAACATGAGGTTTCCAGCGTCCTTTCATGGATTCATTTGCCTGTTCGAATACTTCTATAGGGATAATCGCTTTATGGGCGTTCTCATGAATTTGCCATTGCTCTGGTGGCATTCTTTTTCTAACATATTTACCATTTACTTTTTTATATTTTAATTTCCCCCAAATTATTTTTCCTGTGTAGGCTTCATTATGGATAATAGCTGAAATGGTGCTAGGATCCCAGGAGTCTTTCTCTGGAGGTTTAATATGCATCCTATCTAGTTCTTCAGCTATAACCCTTCTTCCATGTCCTTCTATGACCTTATTAAAAATCATTTCTATAACCCAACTTGTTTCTTTATTAGGATGCAGCTTTAAATTATCGTCACGTGTGTAGCCGTATGGAGGCTTTCTAGTGATTGATTTTCCTTCTTTAGCTGATTGTCTTCTACCACGCTGCATACGTTTTACAATGGATTTTAATTCTTCACGGGCAATAAGAGATTTAATACTAAAAGTGAGTTCTTGGTTTTCGTCTTGGGGATCTATTACTTCAGATGGGGTAACAATAATAGTTTCTGAGTTTTTTAGTATTCTATATAATGTTCCTTGATCCACCATGTCGCCACGTCCAAGTCGATCCAAGTCCATGCAAAGGACAGCATCTACCATTCCATTTTCAATTTCACGCAGCATTTTTTGCATTTCTGGACGTTCTGAAATGTATTCACCAGAAACAACTTCTTCATATATATCTTTTATATGTACTTGCTTAATTTTTGCAAGTTCAAGCAGCTGACTTCTATGACGATCTAGTGTGTCATAGTTGTTCCCCATTTCAGCTTGCTTGCGTTCTTCTTCAATGTCTTTTCTACTCTTCCGAAGATATATATAAGCATCCATACTTGAAAGCATAGAATCACCTCATTTGTATATTTCTATATACAATTATATTCAAAGGTTCTGGCTATTTATCCATCCATTTTCTAACACTAGATCTTTCTTGCTTATTTCTATAGATGTGTTCGATTCGATCCTGACAAATTTCTTCAGGGATACAAAATGTTTTAGACATATCTTTAACAAGTGTAGGGCTCTTCCAATCGACATAATTAAGCATGTGGAAGGGAATTGCTGCATAGCGAGTAAAGTGTGCAGCATCCCACTCCTGAAGCTCTCTAAAAGCATGAGGCATGCTTTTGTATTGATATCCAGAATGCCTAAGTAAGTGGCATAACTCATGGAAAAATACTTCTCTTTGCTCTAAATGATTCAGTTTCTTGTTTAGATTAATTAATTTGAATCGACCGATTTCAGTTGAATAAGATCTTTTTTGCGAAATAGTTAAGTATATTCGATAGAAATATGCTATTTTTGTTATGTCAATTTCTTCTGGTTGATAAATGTTCATTAGTTTATACATGTTAGTAACTTTTTGCTCAATTGGAAATGGTTTATAGATATAGGACAAATGATTCACCTCAAATATAATTATAGGAACGTTTGTTCTTATTATCAAGAGGGGTTTTTTCTTGCATAAAAAAAACACTGATTTTTCAGTGCCTTTTAAGAAATTTTCTTTGAGGTTTCATCTCTCCAACGTAATATTTTATTTTCTACCCAGTCTTTTGAATAGCATTTAATGTTAAATTTATTGGCTTCTCTCAATGCAGCATTTGTAAAAGAAGAAGTTGTGATAAAGTCTGCTAGCATACATTTGTGATTTTTTTTAGCTGTTGCCAACTCTCGGATATGTTTAACGGTTATTTGGTTTCCTTTTGCATATTTTTTTATTTGAATAGCAATATCTGCTTGATGATGCTTATTATAGATGATAAGATCAACCCCACCATCTGCACCTTCTGATGTTTCTCTCGGCGTATACCCTTTAGCTTCAAAATATAGATAGCATAGACGCTCGAAGTCTCTCCAGGTTAGTTCTTCAAATGGCAATGTTATTATTTCCTTATCATTATGTAATAAAGCATGTTTGTTTGAATCTTTATATGTTTTTGTGGCTGGAGAAACTTTTCTACTCGTATTAGTTTTTTTGAACGGTTTTTTCTTAGAGGAAGCTTTCTTTTTTTGTCCAGGGATAAAACTAATAATGAAAATGCCAATAAATATGCCAATAAATATAGATCCGAAAAGATAGATAATAGCATTTTCGAATATTGGCGAAATACTAATTACACTATTCCTAATAAACCATAGTCCTATAACAATTAGTAATGATATAAATGATCCAAGAGTCTGCTTATCTTTATCTTTCATTATTTATTCCTTTCTTGCTCGGACTTCCACTTTACATAATTTATATGTCTTTTAATATCCTCGATTTCATCATCTGTTAAGCCATCCATATCAAAGAAGAATAGATTTCCATTATCGGTATTTGTATTAGTGTTCTCTTTTCCATTAATTAAATAATCTATTGTTACGTCAAAGAAATTAGCTATTTTCTTTGTGATCTCAAAAGAAGGTTCTCGTTCATTTCTTTCATACATTCCTATAGCACTTTTACTAATATTAAGCTTTATTGCAAGGTCTTCTTGTTTCAATTTTTTTTCATTTCTTAAAGCCTTTAATCTTTCTCCAAATGTAGTCATAAAGCACACCTTCCTTGAAAAAAATAATAACACATTATGTGTGAATTTAATTAAAAACCACAAAAAGTGTTTACAAGACACAATTTGTGTTTTATAATCAAAGTACAGAAACACAAATTGTGGTTTAGGGGGAGAGTTAACTATTGTATGGATAAAAAAACTATTGCTAAAAAGCTATTAGATTTACGCGAATCTAAGTCTAGAGAAGAAGTCTCTAATGAACTTGGAATTAGTATTAGTGCACTTCAAATGTATGAGAATGGTCAGCGCATTCCAAAAGATGAAATTAAAATCAAAATTGCTAACTATTATAAGAAGTCAGTCCAAGAAATTTTTTTTGAACAATAAAACCACGTATTGTGTTTTGGGAAGGAGGTTCCTACATGTCTAATGTAATTCCAGCTCATTTAGCTAAAGATCGCTACTGGTCATCTTTGATTCATTTATTTAAAAATCATCCAAAATTAAAGCAATTTTTTACAACAAAGTATTTTGATATGAATGACGAATCAGTAAGAATGCAAGCTTTGAAACGTAATAGTGCTGCTTGGTCTCATTCCGAAAAAATTATGCTGAATTTAGCGCTGCATCTGTTTAATGAGCGTAACAAGTTCAATCTTACAGATATTGATTATCTGGACAGCAACAACAAGAAATTAGCGTTTGAAGCAATTCGTATTCGATTTTATGGATAAATAATAGGGTTGTCCTTTCTGGTTTGTTGCATATGTATAACTAATCAAAGGGAGGGACTTACATGAAAAAAGAATATGTTTTTGGTAATGCCAAAGTCATTGTTTATTCTCCATTAACACAAATGACAAAAGAAGAACAAAGGTCATTTTTTGAAAGTGAATGGAAGAAAGGGAATCCTATTTTAAAAGATATTGCTCAAGCTGCTTATGATTGCTTATTAGATAAATCATTAGAAGAAAAGCAAGCATAACTTTCCTACTATTAACCATACCATTTATAAGGAGTTGTATTTGTCGAAATGTGCCAACAAAATCCATTTTCTGTCGATGAAGATTATGAAGCTATCGCTTTGGAACTTGAAGAGTTAAATGTGGTAATTGGTAGATTACTAGCGATACAGAAGAAAAAAGAGAAGCAGCATAAGCTTGAGGATCTTGTGAAAGAAATGCAGCAAAAAGGTATAAAGATTGATTTTGCTGAACGAGCTTCCTTTTTTAATACAATAGCGAAAAATGCTGTTGAATGTAGTCGAGAATTAGATAAAAAAAGGCAGCAAGCTTATGGGTAGAAGCTTACTGCCAAACCAAATTATATGTAATGCTATTTTAGCAAATTTTACGATGAAAGGAAAGAGTCGATGCTTGCAGCACAATCGAAAATTAGAGAAACGGTCGAACTCAATCGGCTGTTTCCTTCTTCTTCTATAAAAGTTATTAAGCTATTAGGCTATTCATCTAGTAATAGAGAGCAAGATCAAGCCAAACGTTACAACAAGGCAAAACGTCCATTTACAAATGGATGGCAGCAAATGGACAAGCCTGGTTTATCTAAAAAAGAAGAAAATGCCTGGATTAAGCAAGGAGGTTGGATAGGCTTAGTTATTCCAAGGGGCTATATCGTGGTTGATATAGACGATACACAAGAAGGAGAAATTCTTTTTAAAGCATTGTTAAAGGACCAATTAAGTTTTCATGCGATTAAAACCGTTCGAGGGTATCAGTTCTTCTTTAAAGATAACAAAAGGGTACGAAGGCAAAATGCAACGGTGCTCATGGCATGTGGCTGTGTGGGCGATTACCGTTTAGCAGAAAAAGGGCAGGTTGTTCTTCCATCCAGTAATACAAAAGGAAGAGAGTGGGTCCATTCAGTCGATGGGCCACTTTCAGAAATGCCAATTTACTTTGACCAGTTGAAAAATCTCAATAAAACGGTACGTCCATTTCCAGTTCCTTTAATGGAGGGTGGACGAAACGATAGTTTATACAAACATACTTGCCGATTAGTCGAGTTTGGATATGGCCCAGACGAGATACACGAGATTACGAGTTTTACGAATAAATACTTATTTCAGCAACCTTTAGAACATCGAGAGTATATCACTACATATAAAAGTGCGTTAAATAAGAAACCAAGTGGTAAGACGTATGGGGCCCCACCCAGTCCTCCAGTCCCTCCGGTTGAAGAAGAAAAGCAGCCGTTAAAGCAAGAGCCTAAATTTAACCTAACAGAGATGGGAAATGCAGAAAGATTAGTCCATCGAAATGGGATGAACTTACGGTATTGCATGGAGTTTGAGTCCTGGATGATATGGAATGGACGAACATGGAAAGAAGATTATAAAAGGCAAATAGAGAGAATTGCCATAAAGACCTTCCGTGAAATGTACGGGGAGGCAGCGAAAGAAGAAGACGATAGACGAAGAAATGATCTCGTCAAATGGGCAAAAACAAGCGAAAGAAGCTCTGTTTTTCTAAACAGTATTAATCGAACAGAAGCGATGCTGCCAATATCACAGGATGATTTAAATAAGCATAAATACCTGTTGAATTGTGCCAATGGCTATATTGATTTAAAAACAGGTCAACTTCATAGTCATGACAGAAAGCTATTTATGACGAAAAATACGAATATACCTTATGATCCGAACGCAGAATGTCCAACGTGGATGAAGTTCTTGGAAAGTGTTTTTACGGATAAGGAAGAAGTGCAGCAAGAAGTTATCGACTTTTTGCAAAAATCTATCGGATATGCTCTTACTGGTGATACAAGTGAACAAGTTGTTTTCTTCTTGTGGGGGACAGGCCGTAATGGGAAATCCACCTTTATTAATACAGTGAAGACACTGTTTGGGGATTATGCGAAACAGACGAATAGTGAAACATTTACAACAAAATATAATGATTCGGGCATTAATAATGATGTGGCCCGGTTAGTTGGCAGCCGATTCGTTTCCGCGGTGGAAAGTGAAGATGGCCAACGTTTAAGTGAGTCGCTGATAAAACAATTAACAGGAGGGGAGCCTGTCACAGCGAGGTTTTTACGTAAAGAATTTTTCGAATTTCTCCCCCAATTTAAGATATTTTTCACAACGAATTATAAACCAGTCATCAAGGGTGACGACGAGGGGATCTGGAGACGTATTCGGCTAGTGCCATTTAATGTGACGATTCCAAAAGAAAACATTGATAAACATCTTCCAGAGAAGTTGCAGGCTGAATTACCTGGAATATTGCGTTGGGCAGTGGAAGGCTGCTTAAAATGGCAGAAAGAAGGCCTTGGAGAGCCATCGACCATTAAAGATGCCACAGATGCCTATAAGGATGAAATGGACTTGTTAAGCAATTTCATTAATGATGCTTGTGTCGTTCATCCAGAGGCGAAAATCAAATTGAATGATCTTTATAAAGAGTATCTGGCTTATTGTGAAGAAAATAGCGAAACGCCATTAAAAAAAGTGAAGTTTTCCAATCGACTTGTGATGCGTGGCATTGAAAAAAGAAAAAGTACGGGGAATCAGACCTTCTTATTCGGAATCGGACTTATTTCTAACCATAGTTACTTAGTTACCTCCAGTTACTCAAATTCCCGTAACTCTCCTATAAGGGAGAGTAGAGAGGAAAACAGGAAAACAAGTAACTTAAAAGTAACTAGTAACTATGTTATTGAGGAGGATATTTAATGATAAATAACTTACTTAATATCATGTATGACTTAAATATAGAAATAAAAGAAAAAAACAACAAAATAAAGCTTATTTATCAAAATTGCATCGATGAAAAATTAAAAACACAAATAAAAGAATACAAGATAGAGATTTTACAACAGTTAAAGGACAATGCTGTAGCAAAAGAAATAGGATTTCTTATATATCAACATGGATTGTTTTACGAATATCGCTACGGAAGGGGAGCCTATCTCTTTATAGAACGGCTTCCTAACGGCCGAGCAACCACCTGGAGGGAAAAGTCCATGTGGCATCACCAGACTACTATTTAGATGCTATAGAAGCGCTGATACCGAAGCCACCGAAACCGATTATCATGGCAGAAAAAGGGGCGGTGAAAAAGTAATGGCGCATCATTTCGTGATACAAGGATCGTTGGGGGTCGGTAAGACTTTCTTAGCTTCCACGCTAGCGCACTGGTGGAAAATCAAAGTTGAAAGGAAAGGCGGAAAAATAGAACTGTTCTCCAATTATGAACTAGAGGATAGTTACCCGATGAATCATTATACGGACTGGTATACGGTAGCTGAAGCACAGGGTAGTATTTGTGTTTGGGATGAAGCTTATCTTGCTTTTTCGAATCGTAAATGGAGTAAATACGGACAAGGTATATTAACAGATGTGCTTATGATGACAAGAAAAATGAAATCTGTTCAGTTCTATTGCACACCTTCCATTAACTTTGTCGATTCTAGGGTTAGGCAAATATGCGAGGTGCTTGTAACAGCAAGAAAAGTAGGCGACAAAGGGTTTGCTTATCATTTTCAAGACTTCCAAACAGGGGAATTTATGATGAAACAATTCCTGCCAATGTGGAAGGCGAAAAAGATCATGGAGTGTAAATTATATGACGCCGAGAACATGGTCCAATATTTTCCCGTTCCACAGACTGAACGAGAAGGAGATAAATTTTTTGCAGAGCTGGAAAGAATCCATAATGAAGCAAGGGGAAAAGAAAGGAAGTTGGTTATATGAGTATTTGCTTAAATAATTTTTCATTAATACCTAAGGATTATAAAAAAGCAGATCCACGAGGCTTGCTTTATTTATATCCTAATTCCATAAATATTGTAGCTTATGCACGTAAAATGCAGCTCTTTTCCTATTATCAATCATTAGAAGTGGCAGAATCTCTTGCGAAAAGACAAGGATTTATATTGCTGCCATGGTCTTGCATTCACTGGAAGCGAGCAAAAAAACTGGGTCATGATCGAAAAATAAAAATTGGGAGGAATTCATTTTTTCTAATTAAGGTAGATGAACTGACAAAAAAAGAAGAAATGAAACTTCAATATTATTTAGAAGAAATGAATCATGATGCGAGAATAGGCTAATGGTTAATAAGCTTTTAGTATGGATTCTTACGATTATTCTATTGTTTTTAGGCCAAGGAAAAATCAATGCTGCCACTTTATCAGAATTAGAACAGCAGAAAAAACAAATAGAAGAAGAACGATTTAAAATAAAAACCGAACTGAAAAGAGAAAACAGGGCAGAATTAGTTATAAAAAATAGCAAATTAGTAGTAAAAGAGAATGCTTATAAAAACGCTATAAAGTATTTAACAGGAGATATAAAGGAGATTAATTCGGAATATTCTGCATATAAAATGATGAACATTAATCCTGGAGAGATACCAGAACCGTTTATCCCAATATATCAGGCAGCAGCAGAAAGATATAGAGTGGATTGGACAGTGTTAGCAGCTATTCATTCAATTGAAACACGATTTTCAACCATTAATAGAATGATAAGCAGTGTTGGAGCAATTGGCCATATGCAGTTTATGCCAGCAACATTTGTAGCATATGGAATCGATGGCAACGGCGATGGAAAAATCAGCCCTTGGAGCTTGGAGGATGCTATTTATTCAGCTGCTAATTATCTTGCAGCAAATAATTACTCACAAGATAAAAGAAAAGCCATTTGGCATTATAACCATGCTGATTGGTATGTAAATGATGTTTTAGCAACAGCAGCAGCCTTTTCAATAAAAAATAATTGAGGTGAATATGAATGGAATTAGCTTTAACTGAAGCACATGCGGAAGTTTTGCTTGTACACTTGCACATTATGAGAAATAGTATAAAAAAAGTTTTGAAACGTAATTATGGCGTTTTAAAGAGTCATAGGCTATTAAAGTTGTACGACAAGATGAAAGACGACTTAAAAGACATAATAGAAGGCATGAAGGCGGAAGAAACTTTCCCTTTTTATTTAGAAAAAGAAGAATTGAACATGCTGCACTCTTTTCTTTTGATGTACTTAAAAAAAGTCGAAGAAGAGATAAAGACAAAAGTTATTTACCAAATAGATCAAGTAAAAGTAAAAGAGAATATGAATTTTGCTTTGCTTAAAGAAGTGCAATTAAAAGTGAACAACTTGTACGAAAATTTATTGAGTAAAGAAGGTGGGGAGATTGTATAGCAATAAAGATATTTTAGCTGGCAGGCTCATTGATGATACAACATCATTGCGTTGTTACAATGGACAAATTTTACAAAAAGTACAAGCTTTATATGCTAAGAGAAAAATAAATCACTACGAATACATTCATTTCGTGAATGTCATTACTTGTATGGATTTAAAGTTAGATGATGTAAAAAACAAATTAAATAGTTTGATTGATAATCAAATAATGAATAATAATTCATTTGATTTTAAAATTTAATTTATCAAAAACGAACGTTTATGAAAAGAATTAAGGAAAGTCAAAAATCGGTCTAAAAAGCCGATTTTCTTTTATCAAAACTATTCTCAAAATCAAATTATCAAAATTATAACAAATAACCGTTTTTGAAAGGAGAAAACCATGATTATAGGGTATGCGAGGGTATCTACAACTGATCAAAACCTTAATATGCAAATTGACGCTTTAGAAAAGTATGGGTGTGAACGAGTTTACCAGGAGAAGATGACTGGAACGAAAAAAGAGCGACCGCAGCTGGCAGAGTTAATGACTATTTTAAGACCAGGCGATAAAGTGGTCATTTATAAATTGGATCGGATAAGCAGAAGTACAAAACATCTGATTGAGCTTAGTGAGTTTTTTGAAAAGAAAGGGGTGGAGTTTGTTTCCATTCTGGATTCAATTGATACATCTACACCTATGGGGAGATTTTTTTTTAGGATATTGGCAAGTATAGCTGAGCTTGAGCGTGACATAATTAGTGAAAGAACAAAGGCAGGATTAGCTAGTGCAAGAGCAAGGGGAAGGAATGGAGGGAGACCATCTAAAAAAAGAAGTGAAGTTGATTTAGCCTTAAAAATGTATAATGATAAAAAATATTCAATAAATCAAATTGTAAAGGCTTCTGGGTTAAGTCAATCGACTTTATATAGGTATTTAAAAATAAAAAAGTAATGAAAAAATCTCAACATTAATAAAAACATACCGACAATTAAAATAAGAGAAAAAATTTCCATAGAAGGAGGAACAATATTGAAAAATGTTAATCAAGGAAGAGCTATGCATAAAGCAGTATATTTAGAAAATGGAAGGTATAAAGATATAGAAGCAGTAGATGTAAATCCAAATCAAAAGAAGAAGGTTATATATTATTGTGAAGACTGTAAAATTAGAGTTGTTCATAATAAAGGTAATATAAAAGAAGAATCGAAACCTTTTTTCAGAAGATCTCCAGGTAAATTTCATTTAGACTTTTGTCAATATAAACGTAAAGTAACATTGGCAGAAATAGAAAAAGAAATAGGAACCTTAGATAATCTATATTTTGGAATTAAGCCACCTTTAGTTTTACAACAAAAAGAAGCAAATGAACAAGAAATACTAGAAGTTATTTCAAACAATAATGAAAGTGCTCCTAAAGAAAAATCTCCAATTAAAACTAAAGTTAATCAATTAAAAAAACATCAAAAGAATTTATTAACTGTTGATGATTTATTTCATGAGATTAATGATATACTACAACAAGAATTTCCAGTTAGACAGAAATTAATGAATAGAATAATAGGTAAGATTTATTATCCTTATAAAGGATATAATTTGCTATTAGAAAATTATAAAAATAGTAGTTTAAGAAAGTACTTTTATGTTGCAGGTTTTATACATATAAATCAGTTTATTAATTTAAAAGACGCGAATAAAAACTATGCAATTTTTTCTAAGAATAAAGATCAAAATATTCAAGTGCGAATTTACCCTTATGATAATGAACTTTCTAAGAACCTCCAAAATTTAACATGGGATACAAAAACAAAAGGTAAAACAAGTGAGTTCATTGGAGTAAAAGCAGATGTTAAAGAAGTTATCTATGAAGAAGATTTAACAATTATAAAACTAAATATTTATGAATTTGATTTGAATCATTACAGAAAAACATAAGTGTAATGACTTGGATATATGATAAAGAAGTCAACCAGT
The DNA here is from genome assembly GCF_052663115.1 of Niallia yueguangensis. Taxonomy (NCBI): domain Bacteria; kingdom Bacillati; phylum Bacillota; class Bacilli; order Caryophanales; family Bacillaceae; genus Niallia; species Niallia yueguangensis. Next base: position 50,035 of record NZ_JBQTCX010000019.1, on the reverse strand, counting down.
ACAACCGCCACAGCACACTAATGTCCGCCTATAAAAATATCCAAGATGACAAATTCCGCTACTATTTATTAAGACAAAAATCCGATGTTTTTAACGCGATGACGAGCTTCTTTAGAAAAGATGAAGAAAATCAAATGTATGCATAAACCTTAAATCCCTCAAATAATATGTTTGGGGGATTTCGGGTTTATTTTTTGTAAAGGCTGTTTTCTCAAAGTTTGTTGTTTTTTACGTAAAAAATGAGAGAAGCAGTACTCAGCAGACTGAATACACGTAGACTCCTGTGGGAATGCGAGGAAAGATGAGACCCCACAGGAGCGTATGCGACGAGGAGGCTCGACGCTCGCCCACGGAAAGCGAAGTGTATTCGGGCTGCGAGTTTAAAAGCAACAATATATATGAAAACAACCTTTGTAAATAACCCCTAATAATTCACAAAATTTTCGAAAAATTTTAATGTTTTGATGTTATATAGCTTGTTTATTACAGTTTATAATAAGAGCATAAAATAAATCGAAGGGGGAAATTAGGGTGAACGTCGTGGAAATGAATGAGTTATGTAAAAAAATCTACAATGAAAACATCCAATCGATGGATAATTGGGCAGGTTACGAGTATATTGGATTGCGCTTTGATGATAAAGAGAGAGAAGTCGGAGAAATTTGCGAATATAGCAGATATAATAATGATAGAGAAGTACTTGATGGAACTACTGCTTTGGACTTATCAGAAAAAGAGATATATCAAATGTCTTTAATTGAAAATAGAGAAGCTGATTGTTCTCATCTATTTAACACAAAACATTGCTACATTGTGGCAGGAAACACACTTGGCAGCACATCTGATGGACAATTGGACGAAAACGAATTTGTCATCAAAGGAGCACTTGTTATTGCTCAAATCTTTTAATAAAGGCTCTGTTAAACAATCATGTTGATTTTGGAAGGAAATTTGCAAGACTCCTGCGGGAAAGCGAGACAGACGAGACCCTGCAGGAGCGTAGCGACGAAGCGGCTTGGCGCTCGCTAAGCAAGAAGCGTAGTGTATTCACGCTGCGGAACTTCTTTTCAGGGTAGCCTTAATAAAAAAACTTGAAGACATATCAATAAAACATGATACGGTCTTTAAGTTTTTTATCATAGTTGAGCGAGAAGACTCCTTCCTCAAGGAACGAAGAGAGTAGGTGGGAGATGAATCGCCTTCTTTTTTTAGTTTAAAAGAAGATATAACTGGAACACTAGTTCTTGTATTGGCAAAATATTCTTATCAAAAGAAGGAGGTGAAACAAATGCCAACCATTACGATTAAACTGCCCTTGTTTCACCAACAAAAGTGAAAGAAAAGATGTATGAAACGATGCAACAAAACTTTTCGGAAGCTTGTAATATAGCTATTCAATACAAAAAAGAACATCCTACAGTAACAAAGTCGGAATTAGATAAAAGATTAGCTCCTATTGAACTTCCTTCTACCCTCATTCAGGAAGCTAGAAAACTGGCACTTAGTCGATACGAGGACTGGAAAAAGAACGAGAAAAAGAAAGGCTTTCCTTCTTTTCGCAGAAGAATATCCATTCTATTTAATAACCAGAATTGGAGGTTAAGACAGGATAATGGTTATCTTAAGTTGGGAATTCCTACAATGGAGAAGGGAAATCTTACAATAGATAAATACGTTCCTTTAAAGAGCAATGCGTATAATCTTTTTTGGATTGGTTTTCTTTTGACGGGAAAAATGGACAAAAACTCTTCATTCTTTCAAACATCCTATGATAATATCTTTAAATTAAAAAAGGGAAACGGACAATTGTTCAATAAGAAAGGAAAATGGTATTTTTCTTTTGCACTTTCGTTTGAATTAGAGAAAAAGTCTACAGGTACAAAATCTATTGGGGTTGATAGAGGACTAAAATATATTGCGGTAGCCGGAGAAAGAGAAACAGGCCAGTATATTCATTTTAATGGAAAACAGATTGGTCATATTCGTAGGAAGTTTTTTAAACTTCGCAGAAAATTACAAAAAGCGAAAAATACGAAAGCGTTGAAACGATTAGAAAATAAAGAACAACGTATTATTCAATACTGGAATCATGTCATCTCAAAGAAAATGGTTCAGTTTGCTAAAGATTGTGGTGCTTCTATCATTAAAATCGAAGACCTCTCTTCTATTCGTTCTATGAAAAAATATTGGAAAAAAAGCGACAGAAATATTCATTCTTGGGCTTTCTTTGACTTAGAAACAAAACTTATATACAAAGCACAATTAGCCGAGCTGGAAGTGCAAAAAGTAGACCCGTATAAAACGAGTCAAGAATGCTCCAAATGTGGACATAAACAAAAAAAGAACCGTCGAGGCTCTTTGTATACATGCTCATGTGGACATAAACAAAATGCAGATGTCAATGCAAGTTTTGTTATATCTACACGACCATCAAAAGATATAACTGCGGCTTAAAACCGCTGTAAAGGATTCAATGTCCTTCACAAGGCTCCTGACTGAGCTGTACACCTAACTGATGATTCCCTACCGTTCTTTGTTGTTGGAAACAACGTGCGGAATGGGAGGAAGTAACGGTAACACCAAAGGCACTGACGGTTTGTAACGCAGTGAAATCCCTTTGGAATCCCCTTCCTCAAAAAACGTTAAGATTTTAGGTGGGAGAGGATGTCAATGTTTGTTAATACTATAAAATATAAAAAGGCAACCATAGTTTGAAACTGTTAAATAATCTCCACATTTACATACTTTGCAGCGTTGGTCTTTATATAATAAGATATATTTATCGTACGTAAGAAAGGAGTTTTTCCTTGAAGCCTTTATATAGATGGATAAATATCACATTAGGAACTGTTTTTTTAGGAATTGGCATTGCCGGAATATTTTTGCCTTTGCTGCCAACGACGCCGTTTCTGTTGTTAACCTCTTATTTTTATACAAGAGGATCTGATAGAGTTAATAATTGGTTTAGGTCCACTAGATTTTATCAACAGTATGTAAAAGATTTTAAAAGAGGCGGGTTAACTAAAAAGCAAAAAATAAAAATTCTAATTACGGGCTATATATGTTTAGCAATAAGTGCTTATCTTGTTGATCATTTATATGCACGAATTTTCTTAGGATGTATTGCGATTGGTCAGCTTGTCTCCATGTTTATTATTAAAACAAGAGCAGCAGAACCAACAGAAATGATGACGAAAAAATAATGGATTTCCACTGCCCATACTAAAATCGAAATAAAAAAGATATGGAAGTGATGATAAGATGGGGAACAGCTGGATGCCAGAACGGGTAGTTTCAAGAGAGCTTGCAGGTAAATTATTGCATAATCAATTTCCGAATTTAGTCGTTGAATCAATAGAGGAATTTGGGGAGGGCTTTGATAATACTATCTTTCTTGTAAATAAAAAATTTGTTTTTCGCTTTCCAAGACGGGAAATTGCCATGAAATTATTGCAAACAGAAGCGAAACTATTGCCGTTATTAGCAGGTCAATTGCCTTTGACAGTTCCTGAACCTGTATATTTTGGCAGAGAAAGCAAGGAGTATCCATGGAGTTTTATTGGATACAATCTAGTAGAAGGAGTTGTACCAAAACGGATTACTGCTGCTCAACGAATAGGGATGGCAAAACCGCTGGCTCTTTTTTTGAAGGACTTGCATCAAACTTCTTTAAGCAAGATAAAGCAAATACCTGTCCCATATGATGAATTTTTCCGTTTGGATATCGGAAAAAGAAAAGTGAAATTATTGGAAAATATTTTGATTCTGCAATCTAATGATAATATAGAATTGTATAAGCGGGCAGAAAAGTATGCACTTTCTCTACAGCCAATACAGCTAGAAAAAATAGAAGTATTAACACATGGAGATTTACATATACGTAATATGATAGTAGATGAAAAGGGGCAGTTAGCTGGAGTTATCGATTGGGGTGATTCGCACATCGGCCATCCTGCAGTAGATTTATCGATTATTTTCAGTATGCTTCCATCAGCTTCCAGACCGGAATTTTTTCAAATATATGGAGAGGTGAATGAAGCGACAATACAACTTGCTCAGTTTAAAGCTGTTTATACAACAGTTGTTCTTTTAAGTTATGCACTGGATAAGGAGGATGCAGATTTATACTTAGATGCAAAAAATAGCTTGAAGTTTGCATTGAACGGGTAAAATAAGAGGATTATCGGTTGCAATTAAAGTAACATCTAGTTAAAATTCATCCAACTACAATTATTAGCGAAGCATAATTAATTGACTGAAAACGCTTTATATCTTATAATTACAGTAACAGCTTATGTTAGAACTTTTATAACAATAATATAATACAACCTTTGTATAAAGGGGAGTAACAGTACAATAAAGTCGTCAATACAGGCATCGAGGCCTCGGCTTTATTGGCAACTTATGTTGTTTGTGAGACCTTTACCATTTATTGGTGAGGTCTTTTTTTTTTGCTATTAAAAAGGAGATGAATGTATTATTAAAAAAGAGTTAGGAAAAGGCAAAAAATAATGGAGGTACTTATTATGAAAAAATGGTTATTAGCTATTCCAATGATTATGTTATTATTAGCTGCATGTTCGCCACTTGAAGATACGAAAAATACATTAACGTATATCGATGAAGCAACCAAATATGTAAATGAAGCCAATCAGTTTGCAAATGATCTTCCAGCGCTAACTGAAAAAGCAGTAACGGATGAGCAGGCTGCACAAGAGCTAGAAGCAAAATTAAAGGATTTTCAAGAAAACATTCAAAACTTTAATAAGTTAGAACCACCTAGTATGATGCAAGATTTACATGAACAAATAGTTGAACAAAATAATAAGCTCGAAAAGGGTATTACAGTATATCTGGATAATATAGAGAATGGGAAATTAAAAAAAGAAGTACTGGAAAACAATGAGCTAGTACAGTCTATCCAAGAAATTCAAAGCATTTATAAGCAAATAAAAGAATTAGGAGAATAGCATTGCTTCAGGCTGTCGCTTCTGTAAATAAAAAAGGCTGTTTTCTCAAAGTTTGTTTTTTTTTACGTAAAAAAATGGGAGAAGAAGTACTCAGCAGACTGAATACACGTAGACTCCTGTGGGAATGCGAGAAAGACGAGACCCCACAGGAGCGTATGCGACGAGGAGGCTCGCCGCTCGCCCACGGAAAGCGAAGTGAATTCGGGCTGCGAGTTTAAAAGCAACAAGCTATACGAAAACAGCCAAATAAAAAAACGAACTTTTGTCGACAGCCTAAAAGGAGATTTCGCGCTCTGCTTTTATTTAGCAGAGCGGCGAAATTGATATTGTTTCCATTGAAAGCGAATAAAGCAGCCGATACAGAAACCTAAAATAGCGACAATCGATGCAAGACCAACCATTATGGTGAAAATATAACCTAAAATAGTCCAGCCTATTGAAAAGGAAAGAAGTCCCCCACCTAAACAGATTACGGCTATCAATTGATTGAATTGCTGTTGATCAACATCTTCCTGTACATAAGTTTGCGGATTTTTTTTAAGAAAAAGTTTGGCTATTCTCATAATAGGATTCCAATGAAAAAGAAGACCAAATAAACCAGCGATTAAAGGAATAACTAAAATCCAATATTGTTCTGTTAGCAAACTAATCAGTGTAACGGAAAAAATAACCCATTGATTTGTGCGAACAAGTGGACGTGGAATCGTATTTAAAACGGCTGTCATTTAAACCAACCTTTCTGATAGGATTTATTATATATTTTACTCCTGATTACCACGATTGTTAAGTATATTGCTAAAAATTTTTTAGGAAAATAACAAGTTAATAAAAATAACCAAAAGCTTGTAAAAAAAATGATGATACAAGCTTTTGGTTATTTTTTTCCTTCCTCCTGAAGAAAACTCCACATTTTATTTAATTTTTTAATATTCTTTTGTGGATCTTTCCTTATTTCACTGTATAAGTAGGGGTATTTTTTTAATTCCGATAATAAAATATAATCATCTTCTATTAGCTGTTCTTTTCTTATTCCTATTGAGTAGGCTGCTGCGCTTTCTGTTACTGCTGATCTGCCGAGTAAATAATCAGTAGAAACATGAAAAAAATCTGCCAATCTTTGCAAGGTTTCTGTATCCGGCCTGCGATTGCCCGTTTCATATCCAGAAATCGAAACTTTTGTCACATTCATTTTTTCCCCAAGCTTTGATTGTGTAAGATTCGCATCTTTTCGAAGCTTTCTTAATCTTTCAGGAAAACACATTCTTTATTCACTTCTCCCATCACTTTAAGAGGTTGTTCAAAAAGTCCGGTTCTTTAAGCTTCACTTTCTTGAACTTCTCGGCGCTTGTTGTTCTCCTTTTTGAACATGCACTTTAAAACTATTATAAGTTAACTTATAGCTAACAGTAAATTTATACAAGAAAGTTAACTAAATAGTAATTATTGCGTTGAAGTTAACCGTGTGTTTACGTATAATTTTAACTATATAAAGGCAGAGGGAGCTGGGAGAGATGTATCGAAAAAAGCTGCGGGAAGTACGTAAGAAAAATGGTTATACTTATCAAAAAATGGCTGATAAACTAGGAATTACAAAGTCTTATTATTGGCAAATAGAAAATGGAAAAAGAGGACTCTCTTATGATCAAGCAGTAAAAATAGCAAGCATCTTTCAGAAAACCCCAGATGAAATTTTTCTTCCCGAAAAAGAAGTAAACAATCCTTAACTATATTCAACGTCATAAGAACGAATTTTATATTACTTGATTCCCGAAAGTTTCGGTTCACTTAATTTTCTTTTTCAGCTATGTAACAGTAAAGGAAATGGCTTTAAAAAATTGGAAAAAAATGATGAAAAGTGTTGCATTTTGTTAAAGAAAAAAGTATTGTAAAATGAGGTAGAAAAGTAAAAGTAATTTCCTGCAAATTTCTTAGCTTTCATCCTTGGATAAAGAGTAAAATGGACAATAATTAGTTTACTTGTAAAGTTAATTCCAAAAGATCGGTGCAACCGGCCATAAGTTTTTAGGCTGGTTTTTTTGTATGAGAAATTTATAGGTTCAGCTTGAAATACGACTTATCTGTGAAAGTATTAACATAAAGAGGTGCTATTAAATGTCTTTGGGGAAATATAGAAGCTTGCTGGTGAAAAAAATGAAAGATCAAATGCTGAATTGGTTTGAAAATAAGGGAATTCAACCAATTGAAAGTATAAAGGTTTACGAATTTCTTCACTCGATAAAAGGAACATCTGGAACACTCGAATTAGACGTCATCTATACATTATCATCAAAATTACTTCATAAAGTAGAAAATCGAACGGAACCTTGGCCAATTGAAGAGTTAAGAGAGTTTCTTTATGAATTAATGGAACTTAGTTATGATTATGAACAGTTTACGCTAAACGTATCAAAAGCAGCAAGAGAACGAGTAGTAAATGTACCGTTAATTCAAATTATTGATGATGATATTTCCATCCTAATTTATTTAAAGGATAAATTGGAAAGTAAAGGCTGGATGGTCGTTGCGAGTACAGAGGCAGATAAAGCGATCGATCAATATTATAATATGCACCCTGATTGTATTATTATTGATGTAAACTTACCGCAAAAATCTGGATTTGAAGTTCTTTATGATATACAACAACATTCGAATCGATTTTTCGTTCCAAAAATTATGTGCAGCATCAAAAAAGATAGAGCTACACGCTTGAGCGCTTATAAAATGGGAGCAGATGATTTTATCAGCAAGCCAATTGATATAGAGGAATTTTTAATTCGAATTGAACGTCATTTAGAAAGGAAAAGAATATTTGATCAGTCCGTCATCATTGATGAACTTACACAAGTATATAACCGCAAATTTTTACAAGACTCTTATAACCGCTTTATAAGTGAGATGGCAAGAACAAATACTGTTGGTACAGTTGCTATTATCGACTTAGATTACTTTAAAAAAATTAATGATACATATGGTCATGTTATGGGTGATAAAGTATTAGCTGAATTTGCTCAATATATGAAAAAAAGCATTAGAAATACTGATACCCTTTTTCGATATGGGGGAGAAGAGTTTGTTATTCTTTTTCAACGGGCAACAGAAGCAGAAGTTAAAGAAGTGTTAAACAGAATGCTGGAGGGCTTTTCTAACATCGTATTTAATGAGGGGGAAAAGTCATTTTCCTTAACGTTTTCTGCGGGAATCTATAGTATTGAACATCAAAATATCGATTTGCAAACTGCCATCAAAACAGCAGATGAAGCGTTGTATTTAGCAAAAAATAACGGAAGAGCTCGGATTGAAAGTGCAAACAAAATGCAAATTGCCCCAACTAAAAAAATTCTAAACGTATCCATAGTGGATGATGATGCATTAATACGCTCGATATTAATCACGACAATTAGTGAAATGTCATTTGATAATTTAGCAGTTAATGTGCAAGCATATGAAGATGGCTTGCAATTTCTATCATCTGATCGGTTAACACATCCAGGTTTGCACTTTTTAATATTAGATGGCGTGATGCCAGTTATAGATGGATTGGAAATTTTACAACAGGTAAAACAATTATCCAGTAAGCAGGAAGTACATGTGTTGATGCTGACAGGGAGAAAAAGCAAGTCGGATATTGCACAAGCTTTAAAATTTGGTGCAGATGATTATTTAACAAAACCTTTTAATATAACAGAATTAGAAGCACGAATCATGCGTTTAATTAAGAGAATGATTCAATAACCTTCTTTTAGAAAAGAGGATGGAGTTTCGCTTATTTGAAATGTTATGAAACAAATAGGCTGCTTCGTCCTTTGGTTTTTATTAAGGATGTTTTCTCAAAGTTTGTTGTTTTTTACTTAAAAAAAATGGGAGAAGAAGTACTCAGCAGACTGAATACACGTAGACTCCTGTGGGAATGCGAGAAAGACGAGACCCCACAGGAGCAAAGCGACGAGGAGGCTCGGCGCTCGCCCCGCGGAAAGCGTGTGGTAAGCCTCGGAAAACCGAACGAAACCCTCTAAATGCTTGATTTTCACTATCTATATTTCATAGCATCCACTTTTTCAGTGACCTCAGCAATGTGACGAGGAGGCTCGACGCTCGCTAAACGGACGAAGTGTATTAAGGCTGCGAGTTAAAAGTAATAATCTATAAACATTCTTTTTCTTTCTTTGAGTAAAAAATATAGTAGTCTAACCGATATAAGTAATAGTACTAACAACATAAAAACTGTTTAAACTATTAAATAAACGACTCTTGGGAGAAAAAATGAAAAGAATATTATTAGCAGACGATGAAGATATTTTAAGAATGTTAATTATGGATACCCTTGAAGAGGAAGAATTTATTGTTGATGAAGCACAAGATGGCGAAGAGGCACTTCGGTTAATTAGCCAAAATAAGTACGATCTCCTCATTTTAGATTATATGATGCCCATTTTAACAGGGTTGGAAGTCATTGAACAAGTACGCAAAGATACAGCTCATCAACACTTGAAAATTTTAATGCTTACCGCTAAAAGTCAAGCTTTTGAACAAGAACATATATTACATGCTGGAGCAGATTATTTTATGGCAAAACCTTTCAGTCCATTAGAATTGTTAAAAAAAGTTGAGGAAATTGTACATGATTAATTCCTATATTAAACAAAGCATATCAAGGCAATTTGTAGCCTTAATATGCTTTTTCATTCTATTATTTGTTGTAGGAGCTAGCATACTGGTTTATTTTCAAAAATCTGTAAACGAAAATTATGTGGAAAATCGCGAAAAACTAATTGAAAAACGCAAATTAGTTCAGGACATAGAAGCTCATTTTCTAAAAGCGATGTCTAATGCACGAGGTTATTATGCTTTTAATAATAAAAAGTTAAAGGAAAGTGCTCAAAATGAACAACAAGAGATCAAAGTATTGATTCAACAGTTTAATCAATTAGCAAAAACAGATGATGATCACTTGGCATTAAAAGAGATGAAAGAATTTTATACTTTTTATTTTGAAGAAATACTGCCAAAAGCACTAGCCTATTATGAACAAGGCAAGGATAAAGAATTAATGAAACTTGCCAATGATGGGGGAACGGCAAAGGTTGAAGCCTATCAAAAAGAATTAAACTCGTATTTAGTCGAGATAAATAAAACCCTGAATCAGGAAGTAACAAAACTTTCCAATTCTATTGCGAATTTACAGTTATCGTTTCTTGTTTATACGATTGTATTATTAACAATTGTCATTATTATTGGAAGAATAATGGTGAAAAGAATTGGAAAGCCACTGTCTGATTTTGCAGTTGCTGCAAATGAAATAGCAAAAGGCAATGAGGCGGAAATAAAAGTCGAAACAAAAAGGAATGACGAGTTGGCAATATTATCTGTTGCTTTTTCTCGTATGTATCAAAGTATTCAAGAAAAAGAACAGGATTTGTTGACACAAAATGAAGAGCTAATTGCTCAACAAGATGAATTATATGCACAGCAAACACAGTTAGAAGAGGTATTAAAAACAGTAAAAAACAATGAAGAAACATTATTTCGCAGAAATCGCTTAATAAATAATCTATCCAATTCACTTAATAAGCAAAAAGTTTTAAATAGCATCATTGAAAATATGTGTGATCTGATTAAGGCAGATAGAGGGATTATTGTGATGGTGGAAGAAGATTCATATGCAGCATTCGGCATATCGGTGAAAGGTGCTAAACAGTTTAAAGATTATTTATATACTGGTATGTATTTCCGCTTAGAAGAACAGCGCAAACCATTTATTATTAAACGAAAACTCGTCATACCGGAGAAAGGCTATCATGAAGAAACAGGCTATGTATATGACTTATATATTCCTGTATTTTCAGCAAATGAAGATATAGTTGCTATCATGATGTATAGCCGTTTTAGCGACCGTTTTACTGAATTTAAAATGGATGAATTTGTTACATTAGCTAAACAAATAGGGATTTCCTTAGACAAAATTCATTTATTTGAACAAACGGAAAAAGATAAAGTATTAAATCAAGATATATTAAACAATGTGCAAGAAGGGATTCAGCTAGTTGGCACAAGTGGAGAAATCATTCAAGTCAATAGTAAATTTTGTGAAATGATGGGATATTATCAAAAGTTAGAGTTATTAGTTGGACAATGCTGGCGTGACTGGACAACGTATTTAGCACAATTTCTAGATGGGGACGATGCCTTAATTACTTTTATAGAAAATTCTCTGCAAACTTCATCGAATAGCTCTTTTACTTTTCCTATCAAGAAGGAAAATAAAGTAATTAACGTGTATGCAGAAGGTTTATTTCGTGGGGAAGAAAAGTTTGGAACGGTTTTTGTTTATCGAGATATAACAAAAGAATTTGAAGTAGATAAAATGAAATCAGAATTTGTCAGTACAGTAAGCCATGAACTTCGAACCCCTTTGGCGAGTATATTAGGATTTACAGAGTTAATGATCAACCGTGAATTAAAAGAGGAAAGACAGAAAAAATATTTATCGACCATATATGGAGAAGCGAAAAGATTAACTGCGCTCATAAATGATTTTTTAGATGTTCAAAGAATGGAAGCTGGAAAGCAGACATATGAAAAGAAATATATTGAGATTTTACCGATTGTTGAAGGAATAGTAGAGAAGCAACAAATAAATGCGCCAAAACATGATATAACTATACTTTCTTCATTAGAAAATACGTATATTCTTGGAGATAAATTGAAAATAGAGCAAGCATTTACGAATATTATCAGCAATGCCATTAAATATTCTCCAGAAGGTGGTCTAATTGAAATAGCCATATTTGAAGAACATGGAAAAATAAATGTTTCGGTAAAGGATAGAGGATTAGGAATACCAGCAGAAGAAATAAGTAAGCTTTTTACTAAATTTTATCGTGTCGATAATACAGATAGACGGAAGATAGGTGGAACAGGACTAGGTTTAGCGATTGTCCAAGAAATTATGAACGCTCATGATGGGGACGTTACCGTAACATCACAATTAGGTCAAGGCAGTACCTTTACCCTATCATTTCCATGCGTTGCTGTTCACTTAAAGGATTTCAATAATGATGTTGATTCAAATAAAATAATCGCTTATAAAATTATGGTAATTGAAGATGATTATAGTTTAGCTGAACTGATGATTCATGAGCTAAGAGATTATGGATTTCAGGTGCAATACTTTAAGAATGGTCAAGAAGCATTACAAGCAATTGAACAAAATACACCAGATGCCATCGTTTTAGATATTATGCTAGAGAATGATAATCTGAACGGATGGGATATGATGCAGAAGTTGAAAAAGAAAGACATAATAAAAGATATACCGATTGTGATTTCAACTGCATTAGATGAAAAAGAAAAGGGCTATTCATTAGGAGCAATGGACTATTTAGTGAAGCCGTATCGACCAAGTGAGTTATCAAGAACGATTATGCAAACCTTATTAAAAATGGGGAAAATCGGGCAAGTGCTCATTCCAGAAAAAGATTCAAATTCAGGAGATCATTAAAATTTCTGATAAACCAAGAGGGAATAGACCCAATGTCATCAACTTAAGGTTCCATAAAATGTTATTAGATTAAACCGTCATAAAATTGTTATATTAAACCAACAAATCACTTGACTTTTTAAGAACACCACAATAATCGATTTGGATACCTTTTTTTGGTTATATCAACGATGTGTGGTGATTTTTTTATGGAGAAAAGTGTTTTAACCGTGTAAAAGGATTACGAGCTAATAGAAATGAATTGATTCAAAAGTCCGCTTTTTAAAGTTTTGATTCATGAAAATAGGATGCCAAGGGAGGGTGAAAAAAATTACATTTCATCCGCCTGGGCATCCTATTGCCTTTTTTATGGATCCTATTTATGGGATACCCTTTATTTAAAAGAAATACCTCATTTGTTTGGAGAGGTGTCCGCTCGACTCCTACGGGATTAGCGAGAAAGACGAGACCCCACAGGAGCAAAGCGACGAGGAGGCTCGGCGCTCGCCCCGTGGAAAGCGAGCGGTAAGCCTCGGAGAACAGAACGGAAACCCTTACTTCCTATTTAGTTGCTTATTTTCCTTTTATTTGAATCCTAGCTTGATGACATTGGGAATAGACCTTCTTGTTTTTTTTCTAATTTTATTATCAGCAACTTTTTATATTTTTCCAGTCATTAATGTCGTAAATATTGCAACAAATACAATCGTAACAAATGATGCAGCGAGTTTATCCAATCCGACAATAGGGATGCCGCTTAATAAGATGAATCCGTCAATAATAAAAATAATGATTCCTACATGGAGGGTAGAGTAGTTGGCAATAATTTGTGCCAGTAAATCGGTGCCTCCTGTGCTTGTTTCAAATCGCAGCATTATGCCTATTCCGATCCCAATAATCATCCCTCCAATAAAGGAGCTGAAAAGCATTGACAAAGAAAAAGAGTCTCGTAAAAAGGAAAGAAGATCAATCATCAAAGAGGAAATAACAAAGCCAAATATGCCGTAGAAAAAATATTGTTTATTATAAAACCATACAAATAGATATAACGGAACACTAATAATAATCATTGTCATGCCAGTTGGAATATCATAATGATAATGCAGTATTAAACCAATTCCGATTAATCCGCCGTCTAAAAGGTGATGTGGAACTAAAAAACCGTTAACTCCGATTCCGACAAGCATGCTCCCGATGAAAACAACTGCTATTTTTTCTGCCATTATCGTATCATCCTACCTTGTCCATTCTAGTACATACTATGTCAGTAATAAAAAATTAGAATCAAGAAAATCCAGGCTGTCGACAAACGCTCGCTTTCTTCGTTGTTCGCCTTACTCGGATGCTCATTACCCAACCACGGTAACTCCGCTCCTCCCAAGGCTTCACGCCTCGAAAGACAAACGTTTTCGATCAGCCTGAAGTTTCTGCTAAAATCACTTTTGTCTCACTCTGAAATCATTAGTTTTTTTTTCAATATTAATTTTCAATTTTTTAAAATGTATTGTAAGACTTGCTATATAACCGCTAAACTTAATATATTAGCAATAGGGTAGGGGATGAAGAACAATGTATGATCAATTAAAAGATTTACCACTACATAATCAAATTGAATATTTAACAAAAATACTAGTACAAATGAAAAGTCATAATGGAACAGAAGGTGAAAAGGAAAAAGGAGACTTTCTTTATAAAGCAATTCAATCGTTTCCATATTTTAAAGAAAATCCAATAAATATTTGGAAACAAACATTGGAAGAAGGAAAGCGAGTAAATGTATTTGCTTTTGTAGAAAGCATAAAAAAATCAAATAAAACCATTATTTTTCATGCTCATATTGATACGGTAGGAATTGATGATTATGGAAGCATCAAAGAAATAGCGCATAGTCCAGATAAGCTGCAAACGTATTTTTCTACTTATAAAGCGGATGCTGAAGCGCAGCAGGATGCTTTATCTGGAGAGTGGATGTTTGGCAGAGGAGCTCTTGATATGCAAAGCGGCATCAGCATTCATTTAGCAAATCTTTTATATTATTCTAGCAATAGAGAACAATTGGAAGGTAATATATTAGTTCTTTTTAATGTGGATGAGGAAAATCAGCATATCGGAATAAGAGGGGCATTATATGAATTATCGAGATTAAAAGCAGAAAAGAATTTACAATTTATTGCTGCGATTAATAATGATTTTATTTCCCCGCTATATGAAGGAGATTCAAATAAGTATATTTATTGTGGAGGTGCTGGGAAGCTTCTTCCGTGTTTTTCTATATTTGGAAGAGAAGCGCATGTAGGAGAAAGCCTTGTAGGACTGGATCCTACATTAATTGGTTCAGAAATAAACCGTGTGATGAATCAAAATTTTTCTCTTGCTGAAGCATTGGAAGGTGAACTTGTGTTGCCGCCTAGCTGTTTGTATTTTAAAGAGAATAAAAGCAGCTATGATGTGCAAACACCTGTAAGTTTAAGAATGTATTTTAACTATTTTATTTATAAAGCAACTCCGGCTGAAGTGTTGGAGAAATTGAAAGAAATTGCAGTAAAAGCTTCTGAAAAAATTGAAAAAGAGCTTGCTGATCATTATCAAGCATACAGGTTGGCAAATAATCTTCCAGAACGTGTATTAGATTGGAAAACAGAAGTTCTAACATTGCAAGAATATATAGACCAGCTAAAAGAAAAGCAGGTAGATCCGGAAAAAAGGATAATAGAAGTACTTGCTAAAGCGAGAAAAGAAATAACGGATGATCGTATGATTGCCTTTGAAATGGTGGAAGCATTGCAGAATTTAGATCCAGAAAAGAAACCAAGGGTTATTATCTTTTTTGCACCACCTTTTTTGCCATCTAATACGCTGCAAAACGATGAACGATCTATTGAATTAAAACAGATCATTGCAAATGTATTGGAAAGCAGTGGGGAAAAATACAAAGAAAGTTTTTCTTTGAGAAACTATTTCCCTTATTTATGTGATGGCAGTTTTTTAGCTTTTTATGGCAATGCTGCAGAAATAGAAACAATAAAAGCTAATTTTCCAGGCATGGACCAATTATTTCCGTTAGCATTAGAAGAAATGAAGGAATTAAATATTCCAGCATTAAATATTGGGGTGTACGGGAAAGGCGGACATAAATGGACTGAAAGAGTATACAAACCATACTCTTTTCATACATTGCCTCTTATTATAAGAGAAGTGACGGAAAAGTTATTAACAGTTGACAGGTAATAAAACAAGGCTGTATTCGTATAGATTATTGCTTTTAAACTCGCAGCCCGAATACACTTCGTCCGTTTAGCGAGCGTCGAGCCTCCTCGTCGCATACGCTCCTGTGGGGTCTCGTCTTTCTCGCATTCCCACAGGAGTCTACGTGTATTCATTCTGCTGAGTACTTATTCTCCTATTTTTTTACATGGAAAAACAACTAACTTTGAGAAAACAGCCTAAACAAAAAAGACCTTCTGATTGAAAGAAGGCCTTCTTTGTTTTAGAAAATAAAATTTAAAATATAATAGCAGATCGCTGCACAAGCTGCAGAAATAGGCAATGTAATCACCCAAGTAATTAACATTCTTTGTGCCGTTCCCCATTTTACGCCTTTTAGGCGGTGGGAAGCACCTACTCCTAAAATGGATGAAGAAATAACATGTGTCGTACTAACTGGCAGGTGAATAAATGTTGCTCCGAATATAATCATAGCTCCAGTAATATCGGCTGCTACGCCATTAACAGGACGAATCTTCATAATATTACCGCCAACGGTTTTGATAATTTTCCAGCCACCAACAGAAGTACCAAGTCCCATTGCCAGCGCACAGGAAAGCTGAACCCAAAAAGGAACATCATCTGTAGTAAGATAATTATTGGCGATTAATGCCATTGTAATGATACCCATTGCTTTTTGTGCATCGTTTGTACCGTGTGTGTATGCTTGCAAAGCAGCAGTGAAAATTTGGAATATACGGAATCTGCGGTTTGTTTTTGTTAAATTTAAATCTCTAAAAATTAATTTAAAAATTGAATAAACCAAAAATCCAATACCAAATGCAATAATTGGTGATAAAATAAGTGCCTCAATGATTTTAGTAAATCCACTATAATTTAAAGAATCGAATCCAGAAGCAGCAATCGCAGCACCTGCAATCGAACCGATAATGGCATGGGAGGAACTGCTTGGTATGCCATAATACCATGTTAATAGATTCCAGAAAATAGCTGCAATAAGTGCTGCTAAAATAACAAGAGAACCATTATTTAAAGTAAATGGGTTTACAATATCTTTAGTAATGGTTTTAGCAACACCAGTAAAAGTCATTGCCCCAATAAAATTCATAACGGCTGCCAAAATGATGGCATGTCTAGGTTTTAACGCTTTTGTAGAGACTGCAGTTGCAATAGCATTGGCCGTATCATGAAATCCATTGATAAAATCAAATGCTAAGGCGCAAACCACAATTAAAATGGTAATGATTAAAATTGTATCCATAGGTAAACTCCTTAAGCATTCTTCATTATGATACTTTCAAGTGTGTTTGCAACACTTTGGCAGTTATCAGCAACTTCTTCTAGATTTTCATACACTTCTTTATATTGAATAATACGGATTGGATCTTTTTCAACAGAAAATAAATGCTTGATAGATTGGCGAAGAATACCGTCGCACTTTGATTCTAAATCTTTGATGCGAATTGCATATTCTCTGATTTTTGGCAATTTCTTTGTTGATAAAAGCTCTACGGATTTTTGAATTTCAAGGCCACATTTTTTAATTGCTTCAACAAAACGAAGCATATACTCATCTGCACTAATGATGTTGTACATTTCAAGCAATGCAGAGCAGTGCTCTAAGCTATCCAATACATCATCCATGCTCATTGTTAATGCAAGAATATCTTCGCGTTCAATCGGTGTAATAAAAGCTTTGTTCAATTCAGTAATCACGTCATGAACATACGTATCGCCTTTCGTTTCAATTTCTTTGACTGTTTCAGAAAATGTTTTTAAATCACTGACATTTTTAATTTTAAAATCTGCAAAATAATCAGCGCCTTCTTTTAAATTAGAAGCAATATTATTTAAAAGTACTGCAAATTTATCCTGTCTTTTGAAAACCATTATTGTTACCCCCATTTTATAAGCTAAGCCTTCCATATTGTAACGAAAGTTTGTCGAAGTGGGTAGCTTTTTATCGAAATCTTTACAAAAAATTAATATTTAGTTTACGTAATTTTTAAATTACCTACTTGTATTTTTTATAAAGTTTAAAAATTCTTAATATTTAGCTTGTGTATTAAAGGATAGGCTACCCTGAAAAGAAGTTCCGCAGCGTGAATACACTACGCTTTCTGCGGGCGAGCGCCGAGCCGCTTCGTCGCTACGCTCCTGCAGGGTCTCGTCTTTCTCGCTTTCCCGCAGGAGTCTTCGTGTATTCACGCTGCTCTGTGCTATAAATATGGAGACTGCTTCTTTCCATGTACCATGATGCAAATTTTGTTGCATAGGTGTCTACCCTGAAAATAAGCTCTGTTAAAAGGGGGTTTCCGAAGCTTATCGCTCGCTGCAATCAACAGGCAAGTTTAACAGAGCCTTCTTGAAAAGTAATTAGTAATTAATCATTGTTGTGTCTAATTTTCTATAATAGAATAAATTAATAATAAAAGCTAAATGCAGAGGTGAAAGTAATGATAGAAAACAGCACTATTTTAATTAGAAAGACGATTGAAAGTGATCTTTCTTATATCATTACCACAGAATCGCATAAAGACAACCTGCCATATATCATGCAGTGGTCAAGGGATGAACATTTGCATGCAATCCAACAAGATACTAATTTAATGCATTTAATTGTCATCGAAAAAAAAGAAAATAAACCCGTAGGATATTTATTAATTAACGGATTAAACGACAGCAATGAAAGCATTGAATTAAAAAGAACAGCTTTTTCGGATAAAGGAAAAGGATACGGTCGTCAAATGCTGCAATTAATGAAAAAATGGGTTTTTACAGAAAAAAAGGCAAATCGTTTTTGGTTAGATGTAGTGGATCATAATCAAAAAGCAAAAGCATTGTATGAGTCAGAAGGATTTATCGAAGAAGGATTGCAAAGAGAAGCCGTAAAAATTAATAATCAATTTGAATCCATCTACTTAATGTCGATGTTGAAAAAAGAGTATTTTAATCAATAGTATAAAGGAGAAAACTGGTGAAAAAAGTAGCTGTAATAACGGGAGCGAATAGCGGGTTTGGTTTATTAATGGCATTAGAATTTGCAGTAGAAGGTTATCATGTCATTGCAGCAATGAGAGATGTAAATAAGGGTTCATTGCTGCTGGAAAAAGCAAAAATAAAAGGAGTAGATTCCCTTATAACCCCATTTCCTCTTGATGTTACTTGCAAAGAAAGTATAAAAAATTTCAAGGATTATATAGACGAAATTGGCAGTGTTGAGGTTCTTATTAATAATGCAGGATATGCTGTGGCAGGGTTTGTGGAAGATGTTCCGCTGGAAGAGTATAAAAACCAGTTGGAAACAAATTATTTTGGAACGATAGCTGTTACCCAAATGGTTTTACCATTAATGAGACGACAAGGGTTTGGAAAAATTATTATGATGAGCAGCATCAGTGGAAAGGTTGGATTTCCAGGCCTTTCTCCGTACGTTTCATCTAAGTTTGCATTGGAAGGATGGAGTGAGTCATTAAGGTTGGAATTACGACCATTTTCTATTGATGTTTCGATAGTAGAGCCAGGTTCATATCAAACAAATATATGGAGCACTGGAAAAAAAGTAACTAAAAAATCTCAATCAGAAACATCCCCTTATTATTTATATATGAAGAGACTCGAAGCGTATCTACATATGAGCAGTAAAAGTTATAGAGATCCATTAGAGGTAGCAAAAAAAGTGGTGGCAATCGCAAATAAAAAAAATCCTTCCTTTCGTTATGCTATTGGAAAAGGAGTAAAACAAACCATGTTGATAAAAGCGCTTCTGCCATGGAGATGGTGGGAAAAAATGATGCTGTTGCTGTTAAAAAACGATTTATAATTTTGGCTGTTTTCGTATAGATTGTTGCTTTTAAATACGCAGCCTGA
This sequence comes from Niallia yueguangensis, assembly GCF_052663115.1. Classification (NCBI taxonomy): domain Bacteria; kingdom Bacillati; phylum Bacillota; class Bacilli; order Caryophanales; family Bacillaceae; genus Niallia; species Niallia yueguangensis. Next base: position 30,493 of record NZ_JBQTCX010000019.1, on the reverse strand, counting down.
ATACACTTCGTCCGTTTAGCGAGCGTTGAGCCTCCTCGTCGCATACTCTCCTGTGGGGTCTCGTCTTTCTCGCATTCCCACAGGAGTCTACGTGTATTCAGTCTGCTGAGTACTTCTTCTCCCATTTTTTTACGTAAAAAAACAACAAATACTGAGAAAACAGCCGAAATTTTACATTGATTAACAAATATAGTCAACTCGAAGTGTTCTGCATAGTAGGTTGCAGAGCGTTTTTTATTGGATTATCTTCTGAGGAAAATGTTAAAATATAGATAATTCAAAATTTGGAGGTGTCTTTTTGTGATTAAAAGCATCGAACATAAAGTGAAGCTACATAATGGCGTACAAATTCCTCAGCTTGGATTAGGGGTTTACTTAGTAGAAGAAGGAAAAACAATAGTGGATACGGTAAAAACAGCTATTCAATTAGGCTATCGTTCCATTGATACGGCAGCTTTTTACGCCAACGAAGAAGGTGTAGGGCAAGCTATTAAAGAAAGCGCGATCGTAAGAGAAGAGCTGTTTATAACAACGAAGCTTTGGAATGACGACCATGGTTATGATGCAACCCTTAACGCGTTTGAAACGAGTTTAAAAAAACTAGATTTAGAGTATATAGATTTATATTTAATACATTGGCCTGGAAAAGACAAGTATATTGAATCATGGAAAGCACTTGAAAGATTGTATGAAGAAGGACTTGTTAAGGCGATTGGCGTAAGTAATTTTCATGAACACCATTTAGAGCGATTAATGGCAAATGCAAATGAAAAGCCAACCGTCAATCAAGTAGAGCTGCATCCTAGATTAGCACAAGAAGAATTAAGACAATACTGTAAAGAGAAAGATATTAAGGTGGAAGCATGGTCTCCTCTTGCTAGAGGGCAGCTGCTAAACGAACCAACGATTAAATATATTGCCAATAAACATGGAAAATCACCTGCACAAATTATTTTAAGATGGCATTTGCAAAATGACATCATTGTCATCCCAAAATCAGTTTCTCCAACTAGATTAAAGGAAAATGCAGATATATTTGATTTTCAATTAAGTATGGATGAAATGAACCAGATAGATCAATTAAATATGAACGAAAGAACAGGAAAAAATCCTGATGAATTACTATTTTAGATACTAAAAAGATAAATCATAAAATCTAACCATGTTTTTTATTTAAAAAAGCATGGTTAGATTTTTTTTGCATACATTTTTAAAGTTATATGTCTTGAGATCGAAATAAAATAAAAGGAGTGAAATGATGATGGAAATTTTAGCGAGTTTCGGAATTTTACTTATTCGTCTTATGATAGGATTATCGTTTATAGGGCATGGTGCACAAAAATTATTTGGTTGGTTTGGCGGTTATGGCTTAGAAGGGACTGCAGATTTTTTTGAATCAATCGGAATAAAACCTGGAAAAATCATGGCGTTAGTTGCAGGCTTAGGCGAATTTATCGGCGGATTGTTGTTTTTATTCGGTTTATTAACACCGATTGGCTCCATCCTTATTAGTATTACAATGATTATGGCAATTATAAAAGTTCATGGATCCAATGGGTTTTGGGCTTCGTCAAATGGTTATGAGTTAAATTTATTATATTTAATTGTTGTAATAAGTATAGCATTTACAGGAGCGGGTATATTCAGTCTGGATACATTGTTTTAAAAACAATAATAGACGAAATAGAGTAGAAAGAGTACTTCTTAATTTATTATACTTTCAACACTTTTTTCTCTTTGGAAAATAATATCTTCAGTCATTAATGATCAGCCTGCACGATTCGTTTAAAAAATACATAGTGATAAATAAATGATGATTGGTATGTTGCAGCGATAAATGAGTTACACCTTATTCTAAAACGAAGGAGTGCTATATATGGGACTTTTATGGTCATTAATCATTGGAGGCATTATCGGTTGGATTGCTGGATTAATTGTAGGGAAAGATATTCCTGGTGGAGTAATTGGCAATATTATTGCTGGTTTTGTTGGAGCTTGGCTAGGATCACGGTTATTTGGAACTTGGGGGCCTTTTATCGCTGATTTTGCGATTATTCCAAGCATCATCGGTTCCATAATTGTTGTATTTGTAATAAGCTTCATAAGGAAAGGTATTAGGTAATCATAAAAAATGGGAGATGAAGTACTCAGCAGACTGAATACACGTAGACTTCTGTGGGAATGCGAGAAAGACTCGGGCGCACAGGAGCGTATGCGACGAGGAGGCTTGACGCTCGCTAAACGGACGAAGTGTATTCAGGCTGCGAGTTTAAAAGCAACAATCTATATGAAAACAGGCTAAAAAATATAAGAAGAGGGACATTAATGCTTCGTCCCTCAGGATGTTGAAACTTTTAAATTGAGTATATATCAACTCCAGGAAAAATCGCTGGCTCATCTAAAAAGGGAGCGAAACATTCCACTTTTTCTTCTGTTATAGGATGTGTAAACTCAATTTTTACTGCGTGCAGCGCTTGTCTTGGAAAAATTGGTTTCCCCCCGTATAATGTATCACCTGCAAGAGGATGGTTTATAGAACTTAAATGTACACGAATTTGATGTGTTCTTCCGGTATCAAGTGTACATGTCAGCAAAGATAAATTTTCTTTTTTTGAATGTTTAAGTACTTTATAATGTGTTATTGCCGTCTGGCCATTTGGAGAGACTCTTCTTCTAGTCGCATGATGGCGATCGCGCCCAATCGGCTTATTAATCGTTCCGGATTTGACTGGCAAGAAGCCTTGTGCAATAGCAATATAAGTTCGTTTTATGTTTCTTTCTCTTAACATTTGATCGAGCATACTTCCTATTAATTCATGTTTGGCGAATAAAATGCAGCCTGAAGTATTTTTATCAAGGCGATGAATATGTTTAATTTGTCTTTCCTCCCCATTCATTAACACATGAAACGCTACTCCATTTAGCAAGGTAAAAGAGTCATCGGGAGTGTTTGGATGGGTATCAATATTGGCTGGTTTATTAACGATCAACAAATAGTCATCTTCATAAAGAACTGACAAATCCATATAAGTAGGTTGAATGGCCGCTTGTGTATTGGTAAATAATTTAATCTTTAGTAGATCATTTTTTTGCAGAGCAGTTTTCCAGTCTGCATAGTAATCATTTACCATTACTTTTTTCTCCATTTTATATAAATGGATCTGTTTTTTTGAAGCGAAAAAAACCTCTCGAAAGATTTCTTCTATTGTCAGGCCACTCCATTTATGAGGAATATGAATAAAAAGCCATTCTCCTTTTCGTTCTGTTTTTAGCATGTTTTTCTCCTTTACATTAGATGAAAAATTAAAATTAGAATTATCCACATATCATGGTTTTAATTACCACGGAAAACAGTTTCTCTGTATGTTATCCTATTGATATTAAAAAAAACAAGCAACAAATAAGTAGAGGGTGGTCTGTTTACATGAAGGTAGTTTATGCATCAACGCCTACCCAGGCAGAAAAAATTGACGAACTAATACAAACGTTTTATTCCGCGGTTTTTCCTTATTATTTCTCTGATGATGAAGTACAACATTTTTCAAGCTTAAAGGTTTTGCATCCAACACCGGAGCAAATGGATAGAATAGGTACATTAAAGACATCTTATCAAGTCATTACGAGCTTGCAAACAATCATTTCTATTTTGGAAGTTCCCCAAAATAAAAACAAATACAAACAAATTTTCGAAAAAAATGTAAATATATTAGAGGAATTTGAATTGTTTTTTCCTTTCCAATTGGAAAATTTTAAAGAAGAAGCATATTTAATTGGAAAAAACGTTGATATTTTTCCTGAATCCAATAATTCCCTATTAAATTAATGAAGTGGTTTCTAAAAAGAACAGAGCCCCGACAATATTTTTGTCAAAGCCCTGTTCTTTTATTTAGGCTGTTTTCTCAAAGTTTGTTGTTTTTTACGTAAAAAAATGGGAGAAGAAGTACTCAGCAGACTGAATTCACGTAGACTCCTGTGGGAATGCGAGAAAGACGAGACCCCACAGGAGCGAATGCGACGAGGAGGCTCGACGCTCGCTAAACGGACGAAGTTGTATTCTGGCTGCGAGTTTAAAAGCGCAATCTATACGAAATCTAGCCTTTATTTAAGGGTATTATCTTCAAACCATTGTTTAAATGCTTCTCCCTTTTGGTAGCCGACTATTCTGTTTGTTTCTTTTCCATCTTTAAATTGAATAATAGTTGGAGTGGATTCGATACGGTAATCATCCCAGCCTTGTTCATACTCCAGTAAATTATATTGCACAAGATCAATTCCTAAATCTTTTGCAACTGGGTTAACAATAGGAGTAGTTTTTTGACAGTATCCACATGTAGGACTATAAAAATAAACGGTTACATCTTTTTTTGCCTCTATATTATCCTTTAAGTCCTTCGGTTGGATAATATTTTGATAATTTGGATCATCTAGTTGATCAACGGTAGCTGCATTTAAAGCACTTTTGCCGTAGGGATTGTCATCTGCTGCTTTTTCTTTTTTTAGATGAGATAAATAAGCGACACCTGCAAATAATAAAATAATGAATAGAAGAAAGAAAAGTACTTTTTTCATTCGTTATGATTCTCCTTCGTTTTTTTCCAAACAATTAAACTGCATATAAAAATAATCGTAAAACCTATTAGTGCTAGAAATGGAATGGTAATAAATCCAAACCAATTGATATATTCTCCTGTGCAAGGGATTCGTCCACATGCAGGAGCAGCATCGGATAAAAAACTAAATTTTTGGAGCGAGTAATGATACAAAGAGGTGCATGCTCCGATTGCTGCCAAAATCATGGAATAAAAAGTAATCCGATAATCTTTGCGAATAACAGCGAGTCCTAAAATAATCGCAAAAGGATACATAAGAATTCGTTGATACCAGCAAAGGGTACATGGTTCAAATTCTTGTATTTCGGAAAAATATAAACTCCCGAACATACTGATAACAGCTGCTATCCATGCAAGAAAAAGTAGATTCTCACGAGGATCTGTTTGCTTTTTTTTCTTATCCATTGTGTTCTCCTTCGTCTTTTCTCTTGGCTGTTTTCTAAAAGTTTGTTGTTTTTGAAATAAGATGAGAAATATTTTGGAAGTACTGAGCAGCCTGAATACACGTAGACTCCTGCGGGAAAAGTGAGCAATGTGAGACCCCACAGCGAGGTACGAGCGAGGAGGCCCACAAGTCACCCCGCGGAAAGTGAAGTGTATTCAGGCTGCGGGTTAAATAACAACAATCTAAACGAAAAGAGCCTTTCTCTTACAAAAAGTATAAAGAAATTTTTAGATGCTGTAAATAATATAGGTTGTTTGATGTGGAATGCTAAAAGAGTTACTATAAAAATGGAGGAAAAAGGGAATTGTAATGAAAATATTTAGAATAAGGGGAGTAAAAGGATATGTCCAAGTTAGATTTATCTAGATTTGAAAAAAAATTAATGATTCGCAACATGGAATATCGTGATATTGACAATATTTTAACGTTACAAGCTATCTGTTTTCCCGGAATGGACCCATGGAAAAAACAGCAGTTGGAAAGCCATATCCATTTATTCCAAGAAGGACAAATTGTAGCAGAATATGATGGGGAAGTAATCGGCTCCTGCTCTAGTTTAATTATCAATTTTGATGAATATGATGATAGGCATACATGGGATGATGTGACGGACAGTGGGTATATTACGAATCATAATCCTGACGGTTATAATTTGTATGGAATTGAAGTGATGGTTCATCCAAAGTTCAGAAGAATGAAAATTGGTCATCGTTTATATGAAGCCCGAAAAGAATTAGTTCGTAGATTAAATTTAAAAAGTATTATTATTGGAGGAAGAATTCCTAACTATTGTAAATATGAAAATAAAATGAGTGCAAAAGAATATGTACAGGAAGTATCTCACCATAAAATATATGATCCTGTCCTTTCTTTTCAGTTAATCAATGGTTTTACGCTAATGCGGATTAATCCAGATTATTTACCGGATGATGTGCAATCAAAAAAATATGCGACTTTGATGGAATGGAATAATGTTGATTATTTGCCAAAATCAAAACGTATCTTCAAAAGCAGTTATCCAGTTAGAATATGTGTCGTGCAATACATGATGAGACAAATCGAAAGCTTTGATGATTTTGCTAATCAAGTGGAGTATTACACAGATGTTGCGTCAGATGCGGAATCGGATTTTGTTGTGTTTCCCGAAATTTTTACAACACAGCTTATGTCATTTTTAGATGAAAAAATCCCGAGCAACGCGATTAGAAAGGTAACAGAATATACAGAGCAATATATTTCACAATTTACGAATTTGGCAATTAGGTACAATATAAATATTATCGGTGGTTCTCATTTTGTGAAAGAAGACGATGAGGAGATTTATAATATTTCGTATCTTTTTAGAAGGGATGGAACCATTGAAAAGCAATATAAATTGCATATCACACCGAATGAACAAAAATGGTGGGGGATTAGCCAAGGAGATCAAATAAAAGTATTTGATACAGATTGTGGAAAAATTGCTATTCTTATTTGTTATGATATTGAGTTTCCCGAACTAGCAAGAATTGCAACAGATATGGGTGCGAAAATTATTTTTACGCCGTTTTGTACAGAAGATCGGCAAGGTTATTTACGAGTGCGTTACTGTGCACAAGCACGAGCAGTAGAAAATCAAATCTATACCGTTATTGCAGGGACCGTTGGAAACCTTCCACAAACGGAAAATATGGATATACAATATGCTCAATCGGCGATCTTTTCACCTTCAGATTTTGAATTTGCACGAGACGGCATTGTAGGAGAAACGAATCCAAATATCGAAATGGTGATGATTGGCGATGTTGATTTAGAAATTTTAAGAAGGCAGCGTCAGGATGGAACTGTTAGGCAGCTAAAAGATAGGAGGACGGATATATATAAAGTCCAATATAAAAAATAGGCTGTTATCTAAAAGTTTGTTGTTTTTGAATAAAAAAAAACATTGCTGAAGCACTGAGCAGCCTGAATACACGTAGACTCCTGCGGGAAAAGCGAGAAAGACGAGACTTGTGCAGGAGCATAGCGACGAGGAGGCTCGGCAACTCGTCCGCGGAAAGCGAAGTGTATTCAGGCTGCGGGGGAAATAAATACAAAAAGAGCGACAAAATAACTAAATATCCAATTAAAAAAGGGTGCCCATAATAGGCCCCTTTTTTTGGTGGAATTCTGCTTTTTAATGTAAGGCTGTGTGAATAAATTCATCCATTGCTGATTCGTTGGCGTGTTCGATATAGCGCAATAATGAATACAAATGTTCTTCGATAACAGCGTAATCATGTTCGAAGTTATAGGCATGCAGGAAAAGCTCTATTTTTTTGGATAAAAAATTGTCATTTGTGCGTACCATCAATATTAGTAAATTGTCCCATTCGGAACGATGAGTATAGTACAGGGCGCGATCATAATCCACTTTATTCAACTTATTGCCTCCTTTATTTGAAGGAGATGATTATAGTATATGAAAGAAATATAAAACGTTGCACCCTAAAACTTGGCTATGTTGATACAAGTGGATTATCATCTTTTACCTGTATATTTCATATGTATAAGATTTTTTCTTTTTCACAAGATAAGGAAAAAAAGGTGTGTATAATGAAAAAATTAATGGTAATTCTAGGGTTATTTTCTTTCATGATTTTTATTCCAACTGTAGCTTATACACAAGCAAGCATTATTAATACAGGAGAACCGTATTCGTTTGATGCATTTCAGAATGATGTTTGGCAATTAAAAAACAAATATAAATACAATATCCAAGTTCAAACAATCGGAACTTCAGAATATGGACGAAAACTTTATGCGATAAAGGTGGGCAATGGAAGAAAGAATGTGTTAATGACAGGGGCACATCATGGCAGAGAGTGGATTACTACATTAATGTTGATGAAAATGATTGAAAAGTATGCGAGTGCTTCCACTCCAAATGAACAGTTAAAGGAAGTATCGGTTTGGTTTGTGCCAATGCTAAATCCTGATGGTGTAACGATTCAACAAGGTGATTTATATAAATTTCCTTTTTTTGCAAAAAAGAAAATAAAAAGCATGAATCATCAATCCTCCGATTTTTCCCGTTGGAAAAGTAATGCAATGGGGATTGATTTAAACAGGCAATACCCGAGTGGATGGAATGAATTGAAGGAAACAAGCAACACTCCATCTTATAAAAACTACAAAGGTACTCAACCGTTAGAATCAAAAGAGGTGAAGGCACTTGTTCAGTTTACTGAGGAAATTAAGCCAACGATTGCTGTTTCTTATCATTCTTCAGGACAAGAGATTTTTTGGCAATATAAAAATGGTGGAAATAGGATAAGAGATAAGCAAATAGCTGAAAAAGTTGCAGAGGCAACAGGCTATAAGCTTGGTATGCCAAAAAAAGAGGCAATTGGCGGAGGGTATACAGACTGGTTTATTGACACGCATCATTTGCCAGCATTAACAATCGAAATTTGCCCTCTTATTGAAGACGCTAATCCTCCTTTGTCCACTTTTGCGGAAGAATGGGAAAGGAATAAAATGGTTGTGGGAATATTAGTAAATGAAGCAAAAAAAGTGAATCAAGCACATAAAAACGAAACAAACACAAATAATAGGAAAAAAGCAGGTGGGAGGTAATTATGAAAAATCGCAGTTTTCCTATATTAGTTGCAACTATTTTATTAATGGCAATTATGTTTCCATCCCATAATATTGCCGTAGAAAAGTTAGATTACGAAAAGTATGGAAATATTGCTATTGCAGTGGTGAAAGCAGATTATCCACAAGTAAATGTAACAGATTATGAATACTTAGGAAGAAAACAAATATCCGCAATGGAAGTCCAAGATTCCTTTAAGTTTCAAGTAAAAGAAAATGGTCAAGAAAAAGTAGTAATTGTGACGATTAACCATAATATTAAAAAAGATAAGTTCTTATCTTTAATAGTGGAAGAACAAGATAATTAGAAATAATAAAGGGCACGTTTATCATTCAAGTTCCTGTCGATATGGACAGGAACTTGAATGACTAGGAACGAGCCTTTTTTATCGTCTACCAGGAAATTATAAACGAAATGGGATTGTGGATAACTCGGCGGTTGTGTCCGCATCTAGCTCCAGCGCCTAGCTCTTGTGAAAAATAACCCCATGCCTCTAAAAGTAAAAAGCACTTTTTGAGTCATGTGAACATTTTTCTTCAGAGTTGTTCAAGGCGCTTGCGCTTTTGTTCTTAAGCTACCCTGAAAAGAAGTTCCGCAGCGTGAATACACTACACTTCTTGCTTAGCGACCGCCGAGCCGCTTCGTCGCTACGCTCCTGCAGGGTCTCGTCTGTCTCGCTTTCCCGCAGGAGTCTTCGTGTATTCACGCTGCTCAGTGCGTCAACCATGTTTATTATTTTATTCTAAAAACAACAAACTTTTATTTAGTAAACATCTCTCTTTGTAAAGGCTAGAAAAGACACAAGTAAGCCAGCAGCTCCCCAAATAGATAAAACTGTTAAAGAAAAAGGAAGTGACATTCCGTCAATGGGCGGTATATTTCCTTGTAAATAATCGGTTAAACGCAAGTTCACCATAAATAAGTATTTAGCTGATTCCCATGAAGAAGCAATGGCGCTAATGATGGTGCCAGCTATTAAAAATGCAAGCATAACCCCCATTCCTGCAGCGGTACCTCTTATAAGGACAGATAACATAAACGATAATGTACCAACAATTAAGGAGACAAACCATGCAAGTCCAAATGCCATTAAAATATACTGCCATTGAGGAATAAGATGGACGCCTTCCGTGTTTAATTCTCCTGCGTGTACTGTAAAGCCTGTTAATACAGGTACGGTCCAGCCTGCATAACCAAAAAATAATCCGGAAATAATGTAAGAAAACAATCCAAATAGAAATAAAATCAACGAGACAGATAAAACAAGCGTCATATATTTGCTTAATAAAATTTTCCACCGTTTAACAGGCCTTGTCAGCAACAGCTTGATTGTTCCGATGCTTCTTTCTGATGAAACAAGATCGGATGCAACAATCATCACCATAAGCGGGAGAAGCAATTGCATGGAATTATCAAGAAATATACGTAAAAAAGTAGGTGCACCAGGATATTGTGGGTTAATATTATGATCTAAATAATATTGTGATTGACTGATGCGGACTTTTATTTGATTTCTCCATTCGTCAGAAATTCCACTTGATCCGATTCGATTTTGCATATCGATAATCGTCTGCTGCAAAGTAGTACGCCAATCTGTATCACCCATTCGTTTTTTTACATTTTCTATTTCTCGGAACTGAGCATATGTAAACATAGAAATCATCACGACGATAATAAGCGTAATCACCATTAATCTTTTGCTTTTCACCAATTTTAGCATTTCATTATAAATTAGTTTACTCAATCGATTCACCTCCTGTTAACTCTAAGAAAAGATTCTCTAACGAAGGAATTTGCCTGTTCATTTCTTTTATGTCTACACCTGCTTCAAAAAGCAGTTTGCTCCAACTGCTGACCTCCTCTTCTATGTAAGGGGTTATGACGTTTTCTCCATTTACTTTAACAGCAGGGATTACTTCTTTAAGGACTTTTAAGCCGAGATCTAATGGAGTAAAACGCCAAATAAGTTTTTCTTGTTCTGCCAATAAAGTATGCACATACTCTGTATGAATGATCTTTCCATTTAAAATAATCGATACACGATCACATAAGAGCTGAATTTCACTTAATAGATGACTGGACACTAATACACTTAATCCTTCTTCTTTTGCCAAATAACGAATAAATTGTCTCATTTCTCTTATGCCAGATGGATCTAATCCGTTAGTAGGTTCGTCTAAAATCAATACCTTTGGTCTGCTTAGAAGTGCTTGTCCAATTCCTAGTCTCTGCCGCATACCTAAAGAGTAAGTTTTCACTTTATCATGAATGCGTTCTTGTAAACCGATTAATTCGACAATTTCTTTTATTCTGGCATCATCCACATTTGCTAACATGCGGGCAAAAAACTTTAAGTTTTCCCAGCCTGTTAAATAAGGGTAAAGCTCTGGATTTTCAACGATGCATCCTAAGCGCTCCATTGCTTTTGAAAAATGGCTTTTCACATTATATCCACAAATATGAATCGTGCCGGAGCTCGGTTTAATAAGGCCAACTAACATGCGAATCGTAGTCGTTTTCCCAGCTCCATTAGGTCCAAGAAAACCAAATACTTCTCCGCTTTTTAATTCAAAGCTTATATTTTTGATAATTTCTTTTTTGCCAATCTTTTTTATTAAATGTTGAACCGATAAAGTAATTTCGCTCATTTCTCCTCTACCTCCCATGTAATCAAGGATGCCACCCTTTCTGCCATTAATTGATATCCTTTCGTATTTGGGTGAAAATGGTCCGAATATAAAATGGATTGAACGTTCTGCTGAAAAATATCGTATGTAGGAACAAAGATAACGGCGGAATAAGAAGCACAGATTTCTGCTGTTTCAGTATTCCAGTCCCGCACAACTTTAGAAGTAGTATCATGATTGTCTAAATCACTAAAAGGATTATAAAGGCCTACTATATAAATAGGAGCTTCTTTATTTACAGAACGAAGTGTCGTAAGCGTAGTCTGCAAATTATTTATATATGTTTTCCTAAATGATGCAATAGAGTCTTCATTCGTATTGTTTAACGTTTGGCCTCCTTGAAATAAATCATTCCCGCCAATAGTAAGGAATAAGATATTTGCATTACTTGCTTGTCGTTGGATTTCTTTTTGCTTTACCTGGTCTGCGAGTTGTGTGGAAGTAAGTCCTTTTATGCCGTAATTAGAAAGGGTAATTGTTTCTTTTGTTTTTGCTTGAAGCTGTTCTTTTAAATAGCCAATATACCCTTTTCCTGCATCATCACCAGTTCCTCGTGTTAATGAATCACCAAGGGCAAGCAGTTGTACTCCATTTTTTTCTTTGTTATCAATCGTTGATTTTGCAGGAACAGGCTCTTTATTTGTGCTTCCAGTAAAATAGTCTATTACAGTCCATCCTAATCCAAACATCCAAGTAAAACAAAAAAGGATAGAACATAACAGTGTGATAATTGTCCAGTTTTTTTTCAATGTACACCCTCCTGACAAAAGAATCATTTACTATTAAAAATAGAATTAAACCTAACCTAGAAGAAAAAAGAAATTTTTTTAAGAGATGATTTAATATAGATAGTAAACCTTTTTATAAATATAAACAAAAAAGATGTCCTATTAAGACATCATTTCAGCACTTAATTTTTATAATAGATAAGAAAGAAAGATAAGATTTTTCAACTTAGATAGCTGTCTAGCTCCGGCGCCTGCGCTTTTCTTTTTTGTTAATGAATATCTTTTTTCTTAAACCTTCCACCACGAACTTCTGCTATATTGGCAACAGCAAGGAATGCAGTTGGGTCTAATTCTTCAATTATTGTTTTCATTTTTGCTTCTTCCAATCTATTGATGACACAAAAAATGACTTTTTTATGATCACCGGTGTAAGCTCCTTCTCCTTTCAAGTAGGTTACCCCTCGGCCAAGTCTTGCTAAAATGGTTTCCCCAATCACTTCAGCACGCTCGCTAATAATCCAAATCGACTTTGACTCATCTAGTCCGGCAATTACAATATCAATTACTTTAAAAGCAATAAAATAGGCAATAAGAGAATACATGGCGCGGTTCCATGAAAAAACAAAACCAGCGGAAATAAAAATAAACACATTAAAAAACATAATAATTTCTCCGACAGAGAAGGGACATTTTTTACTAAACAGCAGGGCAAGAATCTCTGTCCCATCTAATGAGCCGCCAAAACGAAGCACAACACCTACACCTATACCAAGAATAATGCCGCCAAAAACGGTGGCAAGAAGTAAATCATTTGTGAAAACAGGAAAATCATGAAGCAATATGGTCGTAGCGGAAAGAACAGAAATACCTAATAAAGTAGAAAATGCAAAAGTTTTTCCAATTTGTTTATAACCGATGTAAAAAAAAGGAATGTTTAAAAGGAAGATAAAATAGCCTAATTTTAAATCTAAAAGGTGGGATAAAATAATCGAAATGCCGACAATGCCTCCATCTAAAATTTGATTAGGAACAAGAAATTCTTCAATACCTATGCCCATTAACATACTGCCGATAATAATAAAAAAAATACGTCTTGCTAGAACTTTTTTCGGTAACACTTTATGCTGGGGCTGCTGCAAAGGAAAACTCGAATCAAAACTTGTTGATTCCATCTAAATACCTCCTGTTTATTATGAATATTTTGAACTTTTAAACTATTGTAAAACATCATGAATGAGGAGATGATAAAATAAAGCTTAATAAAGGGTAGTAAATTGAAGGCTTTGAAGAAGGAAGCCTGAAAGTATAATACTTAATGGAGAAACACTAATTACATTTTATCATAAGTGGAAGATGACTACCTAGAAATACGTTCTGAAAAAAGTTCAAGAATGCTATTTTTATAAAACGAATCGGAGTTATACCAATGCTATTTGTAAAATGTTTTTTTAAAGGACAAAATCAAGGGAAAAAGCGAAAAAATGTCCTTGAGCCGGCTTATCAAGGACAAAACCAAGGAAAAAAGCGAAAAAATGTCTTTGAGCAAGCTTATCAAGGACAAAACCAAGGAAAAAAGTGAAAAAATGTCCTTGAGCCGGCTTATCAAGGACAAAACCAAAGAAAAAAGCGAAAAAATGTCCTTGTACCGGCTTATCAAGGACAAAACCAAGGAAAAAAGCGAAAAAATGTCCTTGAGCCAGCTTATCAAGGATAAAACTAAGCGGAAAAGCAAAGAAATGTCTTTGAGACTACTTATGAAAGACAGATAAAGGAAAATTGCTAGAAAAATGAGACTATATTCGACGTGGGCTTGTTCATGTTATCGACATGATTGTTTACTAGCATCTAGAATTAAAACCAACCCTTTTTCTTAAACCAAAGATACATCGATAATCCAATGATTCCCATTAATCCAAGTGAATAGTAATAACCATATTTCCAATTTAATTCGGGCATATTTTCAAAGTTCATCCCAAAAATCCCAGCAATGAGGGTTAAAGGGGCAAATATAGAAGTTATAATGGTAAGAACTTTCATCACATTATTTGTTTGGTGTGAATTTAACGAAAGATAATTATCTCTTATGTCAGCAGTTACCTCTCTATTAGACATCACATTTTCCGATAGTTTTAAAAGGTGGTCGTAAATGTCAGAAAAATATTCTTTTCTTTCTTTAATGCCGTTCAAACGGTGAGAGTTTAACATACGGTAAAGTAAATCACGCATTGGATGAACTGTATGCATTAGATTCAATAACATATTTCTTGTATCAAACAATTCGTTCATTAAATGGCTCATTGCCTTATTCTGTGTGTTATCTTCAATTTCATCTAATTTATCTTCAATTTTGTAAATAATCGGGAAGTAATTATCTACGATTTCGTCTAAAATTTGATAAAATACATAGAAGGTATCTGATTTCTCTATGTTTTTTTGAGAAAGTAATCTATCCCATACTCGAGAAACTTCCTTTGTTGGCATAAGGTGGAAAGTTACAATGAAATTTTCTCCTACAAAAAAATTTAACTCTTCTTTCAAGATTTCTTTTTCTTCTTCTCTAACGATATGTGTAACATAAAAAGTATGGTCATCGTAATAATCTAATTTTGGTCTTTGAAGTTTATGTATACAATCTTCAATAGCAAGAGGATGAAATTGAAAAGTATCCGCTAAATGTTTGATCTCTTCATCAGTAGGTTCATTAAAATCAACCCAAAACCATTCATAAGAATGACGATGCAAGTCTTCTATAGGAATGTCTGTTAAGATTTTTTTTTCATTTGTAATCAGCATTATATTGATCATAGAAAACTCCTTTTTCATACAAAACTCACATGGAGGCTCGTTCCCAATGTCATCAAGTTAAATTTCAAAAAAACAGGAAAATAAGCAACTAAATAGGAAGTAAGGGTTTCCGTTCTGTTCTCCGAGGCTTACCGCTCGCTTTCCACGGGGCGAGCGCCGAGCCTCCTCGTCGCTTTGCTCCTGTGGGGTCTCGTCTTTCTCGCTAATCCCGTAGGAGTCGAGCGGACGCCTCTCCAAACAAATTGGGTATTTCTTTTACATAAAGGGTATCTAATTCCATGATATTTCACAGTTTGAAATTTATGGAATCTTAAGTTAATGACATTGGCTCCGATCCCTTTTCCATACTTCAATAACCGCTTCTTTATGACTAATTTACCGTGATTAGTTATTATTATGCAAGGTGAGGGGGAATTTGTAAATATTTTAACTCTCAGCACCTCGAAGCGTCTCGCTTGACTATTTTTTGGATTGAAATTATCATTCTAGTGTAAGTTACCAAAAGTAAGTATTATCAGGAGGGAAAAAAATGACTGCAAATTTATCGAATGCTAGCTTTTTAGATGTTCTTACAGAGCGTAGAGCAGTAAAAGTTTATGATGAATCATACACATTATCAAAAGAAGAGGTTGAAGAACTTCTAACGCTTGCAGGAAGAGCACCTTCCGCATGGAATTTACAACAGTGGCATTTTGTTGTATTTCAAGGAGAAGAAGCACAACAACGTTTGCTGCCTATTGCTTATAATCAAGCACAAATAACACAATCATCTGCTGTTATTGCTATTTTAGGTGATTTAGAAGCAAATAAAAATGCAGAAGAAATTTTTGCAAATGACGTAGAAAAAGCAAGGATGACTCCTGAAATTGCAGAAACAATAAAAGGGCAAATTAATGGCGCCTACCAAAATGATCAATATAAAAAAGAAGCAGCAATCAGCAATGCGTCATTGGCAGCTATGCAATTAATGCTTGCAGCAAAAGGAAAAGGATTGGACACTTGTGCTATTGGTGGATATAATCGGGATGCTTTTATTAAAGAGTTTCAGATTTCTGAAAGATATTTGCCAGTAATGCTGATTACAGTAGGAAAAGCAGCAGCACCAGGACGCGAAACAGATCGTCTTTCATTAGATAAAACAACAACTTGGATATAAAAATAGAGGAAGCACACGATATTGCGCTGTAACCGAAGGAAGTTAGCTTCAAAATGATATGATTTCTTTTAAAAAACAAGCAAACCGGAAATCTCACCCGATTTGCTTGTTTTTTAATGCACTCATTTCGAAATCTGTTGGACTTAATACTGATGAAATGCTCAGTTTTACATTATATTTGCTATAATAAAAATATATAGAAGCTGCGAGATTGATGGTTTTTAGAATTAGTGAGGATGAATAAGATGAAAATACTTGTTATAGAAGATAATGAAAGTGTCTGTTCCATGTTGGAAATGTTTTTTCTCAAGGAACATTATGAGGGGAAGTTTATCCATAATGGAAAAGAAGCTTTAGATTTTTTTATGGAGAACCAGCAATGGGATATAGTGATCGTAGATTGGATGCTTCCAGGCATGGAAGGGGTAATGATTTGCAGAAAAATAAGAGAAGTAAGCTCTGTTCCAATAATTATGTTAACAGCCAAAGACAGTGAATCTGATCAAGTTCTAGGACTTGAAATGGGTGCAGATGATTACGTAACAAAGCCATTTAGTCCGTTAACATTAATGGCTAGAATAAAAGCGGTAACCCGTCGATACAATAAAGATGTCCAAACGAAATCAGACCAAAACTCTTTAACAAGCGAGTATTTTAAAATTAGCAAAGAAACAAGAGAAGTGCGTTATAACGGCCATCTTCTTTCCAACTTAACTCCAAAAGAATTTGATCTGCTATATTTTTTAATTAGTAATCCTAGACAAGTTTTTACAAGAGAGCAATTGCTTGATCGAGTGTGGGGATATCAATTTTATGGGGATGAAAGAACAGTAGATGTTCATATTAAAAGATTACGCAATAAAATTGGAACAAAAGAGCAGCCGTTTATTCACACTGTTTGGGGTGTAGGGTATAAGTTTGATGAGACGAAAGATAATGAAGAATAAAACATAAAGGTGTCTCTCTAACCGATCCGATAGACTTTCGGAATTCATTGGTTTAGAAAGACACCTTATTTATTTGATGAAAAAATAAAGGTTAGGAGACGATTTCAGCCTTTGATGCAGCAGAAACAGTTGAATTTTGCAGCGCTAGTTCTTTTGATTTATTATGTTCTAAATTTAAAGCTGGGATTTTTGTCACTTCGACATAATGAATATGATGTTCTTCCATTTCGATAATTTTAAATGAATAAGAATCAAAAGTTAGCGTATCTCCTTCCGCAACTTCAAAGTTAGAGGTTAAAATCCATCCTCCTAGCGTATCAATGCTTTCATCGTTTATTTCAATATTTAATAATTTGTTTACTTGGGTAATTAAAACTTTTGCGTCAATAATATAATGATCTTCTTTGACTTGTTGGATACTTGGGATTTCATCACTGTCAAATTCATCGCGAATTTCGCCGACAATTTCTTCTATAATATCTTCAACCGTTACAAGTCCTGAAGTTCCGCCATACTCATCCATTAATATAGCCATATGAATTCTTTCCTTTTGCATTTTAACAAGTAGATCTTGAATAGGAAATGTCTCAATAACTCGAATGACAGGCCTTATATACGGCTCAAGTTTTTGAGAAGTTAAATCCTTTGTACGAAGTAATTCTACCATAATTTCTTTGACATTAATCATGCCGATAATATGGTCTTTATCTCCATCGGTAATGGGATATCTTGTGAATTTTTCTTCATGAATAATTTCTAATAAGTCTTCCAACGTGCTTGTTTGTTCCAAGGAGATAATTTCCGTACGTGGAACCATTATTTCTTTGGCAATCCGGTTGTCAAATTCAAAGATTTTATTTACATACTTAAACTCTGATTGATTAATTTCACCGCTTTTGTAACTCTCAGAAAAGATGATTCGAAGTTCTTCTTCAGAATGAGCCAGTTCATGTTCTGAAACAGGTTTTAATCCAAATATGCCTGCAATAACTCTTGCTGAACCATTTAGCAGCCAAATAAACGGATAGAGTATTTTATAGAAGCCAATTAAAGGCCGAGCGGTTAAAAGTGCAATCGTTTCTGCTTTTTGAATAGCCAATGTTTTTGGCGCTAGTTCGCCGACAACCACATGTAAGAAAGTGATAATCGCAAACGCTAAAGAGAATGATAGGATTTTAATAGCTGTTTCTGGTACATAAACCAATTCAAGAAAGGGTCTAATGATATGCTGAATCGTTTCTTCACCAATCCAGCCAATACCAAGTGCTGTAATAGTAATACCTAATTGACAAGCAGATAAGTATTCATCTAAATTACTAATGACTCTTTTAGCAGCAACCGCACTTTTACTTCCTTCCTCTATAAGCTGATCAATTTTCGAGCTGCGAACTCTAATAATCGCAAACTCTGAAGCTACAAAAAAAGCAGTGCAAGCAATCAAAATGGCTATTAAAACCAAGTTAAATATGTCCAATAAGTTTCCTTATCCCGTTAATACGAGTAAGGAGTCACCTCCTGATAAATACATCTATTAAGTTTTTTCATTCAGTTAAACATGATGCAGTTTAGCTAGGTACATGAGTAAAAATTCATGTTCCTTTTTCTCAACAAAACTGATTAATAATAGACAAATTATACTTTATTTACACACAGGTGGTTGCTATTTTTGAGTTTAGTATAATAATTAATCGTTTTATTGAAAGATAATAAGTTTATTCTTTCATTTATTACATACGCAACCCCATTGAACCACCTCGAACTTTCATAATGATTACCAATAATTATACGTTAAGCCAAACTATGCCGTCAAACCTTGGATTTTTGCAATTTTCAGTAATTATTTAAGGTTTTTTGCAGCTTAACTCGTATCTATTCTCTTTATTACCTTTTCTTTTTCATATTGTATGTTAAAAGCATCTAAATATGAAGAAGTAAGGTTAATTTTAGAGCCTTTTTTAAAAGATAAGAAACGTATTAGAGGTTATTCTAACAATTTATCCAATTGAAAACGAATATTTAACTTTGGCTAGCCTGAAAATAGTTAAAATGGGTTTTCCGAAGCTTATCGCTCGCTTTCCGCGGGGCGAGCGCCGAGCCTCCTCGTCACTTTGCTCCTGCGGGGTCTCGCCTTTCTCACTAATCCCGCAGGAGTCGAGCGAACGCTTCTCCAAACCAACATCATTCTTAGCTCTAACTCCTTCTATCTTCACGCTGAATGAACACTACTTATTTTAATAGGAAAGATTTTTTATTTCCTTCCACTCTTTCCGCAGCATACTATACAAAATCAAATCATGAAAATGATCATAAAGAAATTCACCGTCTCGAAGAATTCCTTCTTTTTTAAAAAGCAATCGTTCAGGAATGGCGATGCTTTTTGTATTTTTTAAACCACAACGTATCTCTATTCGATTTAATTTCAAATAATAAAAAGCATAATTTAAAACAGCGATAACTGTTTTTAGCATGATTCCTTTTCCTTGTGAGGCCTCTTCTAAAAAATAGCCGATGCTTGCTTGGCGGTTTATCCAATCAACTTGTTGAAGGGAAATCATACCTACTAATTTTTTATTAAAAAAAATCCCTGCTTCGAATCCATTATTGTCAAAAAATTTCTTATGCCATTGGGGGATAATGGAATGATATTGGTATGGATCAATGATTTGATCCACCCATGGAAGCCACTCTTTTAAGAACATTCTATTCTCATCTACAAGTTGAAATGCAGCAGAGGCATCTTGTATTTCAAGTAAACGAAGGTTAATGTTGTTATCTACATTTAAATGAAACATAATAAACGTCCTTTCTCTAGACGGATAATTACTAGGGGAAAAATAAGAAGCTGCGTTTTGATGTAGTTTATGCGAAATGTTTAAATCTGGATTATGGAGAATAAGAAAAAAGGAGGCTTAATGAGATGTATTTAAGGAAAATGCTTTTTCTTTCCAATGGAAAGGTTTTTAATCATTATTTTTTGATTAGTCATTTAAAAGTTCGGAAAATTGTCAAATATTCACCAGATTTTCAATTGTTGTCCTTTTCTGTTCATGATATAACTATATTAATAAATAAAGATAATCATTCTCATTTAAAGGGGGAAGGGAAAATGCAGATCGGAGAAAAAATAAAAATTAAAAGTTTGTCACAAGTGAATTCACTTGTAAAAAGAAGATTGCTTGATTTCGGCATCACGGAAGGTACGATTGTATCTATTCAAAATATTATGCCGTTTAGTGGTCCTTATATACTAGAGTATGAAGGTTCTAAAGTTGGGATTAGAAGAAAGGAAGTACAAAATATAGAAGTGGAGATCATATAAATGGAGGTAGCATTATTAGGAAATCCAAATACGGGGAAAACCTCATTATTTAATCATTTAACCGGATCGTATGAATATGTTGGCAACTGGAGTGGCGTTACCATTGAGAAAAAGGTTGGACTATTTAAGAATAAAAAAGCAAATTTAGTCGATTTGCCGGGAATTTATTCCTTAAACCCATTATCTGCAGATGAAGCAGTTGTGACAGAATACTTTCTGCAAGGGCATGCCGAAAAAATTGTCAATATTATTGATGCTTCCCAATTAAGCCGAAACCTCCATTTAACACTTCAACTCATTGATTACGGAAAACCGATGATTATTGGGTTAAATATGCTTGATGTTGCAAAAGATTATGGCAAAAAAATTAAAGCCGAAGAGTTAGCGAAGATAATAGGCTTTCCTACTATTCCTATTAGTGCAAGAAATGGTCATGGTTGTACGGATCTTGCAGATGCAGCGACACAACAAAATAAAAATGATTCTCTGATGAGAGTAGAATATGGCGATTCGATTGAAGAAGGCATTAGTGTAATGGAATCATTAATAGAAAATAAAACGACTATTTCTGTTAGATGGCTAACATTACAGCTTTTAGAAGGGAATTCTACAGTCTATCAAAATGTATGTTCTTTAATAGGGGAAGAGCAGGTTCAACAGTTTTTAAATGAGTTGGAATCAGAGGTAAAAGGTTCAGGAAAAAGCTTAGAGCAAATAGTATTTGAGGCTAGAAAAGCGGTAGTAGATCAAATACTTCAACAAGTGGAAGTGATTGAAGAGCATAATCGTACTACATTTACTAGTAAGGTGGATCGGATTGTCACCAATAAATACTTAGGAATGCCTATTTTTATTCTGCTGATGTATTGTATGTTTATGCTGACATTTGATTGGCTTGGCGTACCACTTTCTGATCTAGTAGATGGTTTTATCTCTGGATTTTTGGCAGATACGATCTCCAATCTTTTAACTTCATTACATGCTTCTGTTTTTATTAAGGCCTTGGTAATAGAAGGGGTTATTGCTGGAGTAGGAGGCGTATTAGTCTTTGTACCACAAATTTTTATTCTATTCTTTTGTTTATCGTTTTTAGAGGATTCCGGTTATATGTCAAGAGTCGCCTTAGTTATGGATAAGATTATGGAACGAGCAGGTTTAAACGGCAAAGCATTTATCCCAATGATTATCGGTTTTGGCTGCAACGTACCTGGAATAATGGCCGCAAGAACAATTGAAACTAAAAAAGAACGGTTATTAACAATATTATTATTGCCATTTATGTCATGTTCTGCTCGCTTTCCAGTTTATGCATTATTTATTGGCGCTTTTTTTGCTAAACACGGTGCGTTAATTGTTTTATCGATTTATGTACTAAGTATTGTGTTGGTTCTTATACTAGCAAAAATACTTTCCGCAACCGTTTTAAAAGGGGAAAATTCCTTATTTTTTATTGAACTTCCTCCATATAGAATGCCTAGTGTAAAAATTTTATGGAAAAGTACATGGGATAAAGGAAAAGGATTTTTGAAAAAAGCAGGAACGTTTATTTTTGCTGGATCGGTCGTTATTTGGACTCTATCCTATCTTGGTCCTACTGGTGTTAATGTAGATATGAATGAGAGTTATTTAGCTGTCATTGGTAAAGTTTTAGCCCCAATTCTTATGCCAATAGGCTTTGGAACTTGGCAGGCAGGAGCATCCTTGCTTACAGGATTTTTGGCAAAAGAAGCGGTTGTCTCGGCTATGAATATTATTTATGCTGTTCCAGATACAGAATCTTTGCAGCATTTAATGAGCACGGTATTTACACCTTTAGCTTCTTATAGTTTTATGGTATTTATTTTACTTTATATTCCTTGTTTAGCAACATTGGCAACTATATATAAAGAAACCGGTTCTAAAAAATGGTCTGCTTTTTCAGTAGGTTATTCCTTATTAATTGCCTATGTCATATCTTTGTTAATTTATCAAGGTGGAAAATTATTAGGACTATCTTAATGGGGAGATGTAAGTATGTTTATTAATATACTAATTGGTGGATTAATCTTTCTGTACGCAGGTTTTTCCCTTTACCGGTTTATAAAAAAATCTAAAGAAGGAAAATGTGCAAGCTGCTCTATTAGTAAATCTTGTGGGACAAAAAGCTGCTGCAGTAATTTAACGGAAACAAGTAAATAACAGCAAAAAAGGCTGAGAAGAAAGGAAGAAGTATCCCTTTTCTTAGCCTTTTTTGTTATAATAGCAGAAAAAATTGAAATTTCTAATGGAGAAGCTTATAATATGTATAATGGTGTAAAATTACACATAACTAATAAGGGAATGAATGCATTTTGACTAGAGAAGAGATCATTTTTAATGTTTCAGAAAAAATGAGGTTGATTCGTACAGAAGCAGGCTACACTCAAGATAAAATGGCCGAGGTAATTGGGTTATCAAAGAAAACGCTTGTGCAAATTGAAAAAGGAAGATTGTATGCTGGATGGTCAACCGTTGTAGCAGTATGTGCCCTTTTTAGAGAAACAGAAACAGTCCGTTTCTTATTTGGTAATGAACCTTTAGAAGTATTAGAAACAGTTGCCCGTGATGGCATGGATTATCGAAAAGAAAAAACCCTTGGCGGAAAAGTATGGTGGCGTGAAGTAGAAAGAATAAATGGCTTTATTCTTCAACAAAACATAATCAGTCAACATTATAGAATTATAGACGAAGATCATTTTCGTATTTTCAGCAGCTTTGATGAACAAGAATCAAAAGAAAGGTTTCGAGAATTAACAAAAGACTTAGCGAGGTAACGTTCTTTAATAAATGCTGTTTTCTCAAAGTTTGTTGTTTTTTACATAATACATTTGGAAAAGCGTTTCTTAGCAGCCTGAATACACGTAGACTCCTGTGGGAATGCGAGAAAGACGAGACCCCACAGGAGCGTATGCGACGAGGAGGCTCGGCGCTCGCCCACGGAAAGCGAAGTGTATGCAGGATGCGCGTTTAAAAGCAACAATCTATAAGAAAACAGCCTTAATAATACTGCATTTATACATAGAAAGTTCATTTGAACAGATAGTTTGTCAGAATATTTACAATTGACTTTATTATTCTAATATGGTAATCTTCAGTTAGATTGGAAAATTAATCAAAAAAGAATGGAGGGTTTACGATGAATACAGTAATGATAATGAATGGGATTATAACTGAATATTCATGTAGCCTATCCATACCATTCACTGATAGCATAGTTAGGTATGTATTGGCTGCATATAAAATGTAGCATATGCACCTATTAGAAAGGGGATAGATCGCATGGTTGCGGTCTGTCCCCTTTTTATTTTGCTGCAATAATTTTCTGTGGGTTAAACAGGGGTCATTCCCTTTTTAATAAAAGGCTGTGTTAAAGCTAATTGTTGATTTTGATACTTTGTTGATTTGGAGCGGAAGGAGTGAGACTCCTGCGGGAAAAGCGAGTCAAAAGGAGACACCACAGGCGTACAGCGACGGAACTGAAAAAGTGTTTTATTAGATAAATTATAGGTGAAACACTTAAATTTATTAGGGTAAAAATGGTATAGAGAGTTTGAAAACGATCATCATGTTGGTTAGGAGAGGCGTCCGCACGACTCCTGCGGGATTAGCGAGACAGGCGAGACCCTGCAGGAGCATAGCGACGAAGCGGCTCGGCGCTCGCCCCG
The DNA here is from genome assembly GCF_052663115.1 of Niallia yueguangensis. NCBI lineage: Bacteria > Bacillati > Bacillota > Bacilli > Caryophanales > Bacillaceae > Niallia > Niallia yueguangensis. The sequence goes on along the minus strand of NZ_JBQTCX010000019.1, from coordinate 6,494 downwards.
CGGAAAGCGTGTGGTAAGCCTCGGAAAACCGAACGAAAACCTCTGCGTTGCTTGGATTGTCACTACCTATATTTTATAGCATTCACTTTTTTAGTGACCTCCGCACAGCGCCGAGGAGGCTCCCGAACCGCCCGCGGAAAGCGAACTTCTTGAGCGGAAATCAACAGGCAAGTTTAACAGAGCCTAATAAAAAATTCTGGAGAAGGAAGATGAAGATGAAGATGATTGTAAGCAATAAACAAAACGGAATGAAATTAAAGGATTTAGAAAGTGGCTAGTTTAAAAGAATAGTTCGATAAAGAAAGGACAGATGAAATGTTTTCGATATTATTTAAGTTAAAGTGGTTTTTTAAAGAGCATTGGAAAAGATATACGATTGCGATTGTTTTGCTTATCCTTATCGGTTTTGTTGAGATCATTCCACCGCAGCTAATAGGCAGGTTTATTGATGAAATTGCGCTTGGAACGCTGACAGCACAAAAGTCGGTTTATTATATCCTAGTTGTTGCAGGTATTACATTGGGTACCTATTTGATTACTTATATTTGGATGTATAAACTTTTTGGCGGTGCATTTCTTTTAGAAAGAAAACTACGAAGTAATTTTATGGGTCATTTATTAAAAATGACACCGACTTTTTTCGAAAAAAATCGCACAGGAGATTTAATGGCAAGAGCAACGAATGATTTAAAGGCAATCTCCACTACCGCAGGATTCGGAATACTTACTTTAATTGATTCCAGTATTTTTATGGTTACCATTTTAGCTACGATGTGTGTATTAGTTAGTTGGAAGCTAACGCTAGCAGCGATTTTGCCGCTGCCGATAATGGCTTTCATCATGCAAGTATACGGTGATCGTATTCATAAGCGGTTTACAGAAGCGCAAGATGCTTTTGGCGAATTAAATGATCGTGTTTTGCAGTCTGTTTCAGGGGTGCGTGTAATCCGAGCATTTGTTTTGGAGAAAGCGGATGAACAGCAGTTTCACGAGTTAACAGAAGAGGTTTATGATAAAAATATTGCTGTTGCAAAAATTGATTCCTTATTTGAACCTACTATACGAATTCTAGTCGGATTAAGTTATTTAATTGGGTTGGGCTACGGTGCTTATTTAGTTTTTCAGCAGGAGATTTCGATTGGCCAGCTTGTCACGTTTAATGTGTATTTAGGAATGATTGTTTGGCCGATGTTTGCTGTTGGTGAGCTGATGAATATTATGCAAAGAGGCAATGCTTCTTTAGATAGAGTACAAGAAACGTTAAATTACAAAGCGGATGTCACCGATCCAATCTCTCCAAAAGACGTTCATACACCAAAAAATATTGTATTTAATTCCGTTGCGTTTCAATATCCCTCTTCTAAAATAAACAATTTAAAGAATATTCATTTTACAATTAAACAAGGAGAAACAATTGGGGTAGTTGGGAAAACGGGAAGTGGAAAAACGACATTAATCAAGCAATTGCTTAGAGAGTATCCAACAGGAGAAGGAGAACTTAGCATTAATGGGGTAGAAATCGACAAGCAGCGGCTAGAGAAGGTGCGCAGCTGGATCGGTTATGTTCCTCAGGATCACGTATTGTTTTCCAAAACGGTAAAAGAAAATATTATGTTTGGACATGAAAATTCAACAGATGAACAGCTGGAGGAAGCAATTAAACTGGCTTCATTTCAACAAGACCTTGATATGCTTCCAGAAGGGCTCGATACGCTTGTAGGAGAAAAAGGAGTAGCACTTTCAGGGGGACAAAAACAGCGAATCTCTATTGCAAGGGCACTGATAAGAAAGCCAGAAATATTGATGTTAGATGATTCTTTATCTGCAGTCGATGCAAAAACAGAACAACGTATTATTCAAAATATAAAAACAGAGCGACAAGGAAAAACAACGATTATTACAACCCACCGATTAACGGCCATTCAACATGCTGATCAAATTATTGTGTTAGAAGATGGACAAATAGTAGAGCATGGAACACATGAGCAGTTAATGAAAAATAACGGATGGTATAAAGAACAGTATTTCATTCAGCAAACAAAAGCAAAATCTGAACAACAGCAGGAGGTGCAAACTTGAGTACAGGAAAACGACTTTTAAAGTATGCATTTGCATTCAAAAGTATTATTTTTGCAGCACTAATGATGTTAACGATTGCCGTTGCTGCAGATTTGGCCGGACCATTTATTGCGAAAAAAGTAATTGATGAGCATATCATGGGAATTGAGGCAAATTGGTATGAAACAACATCTTCGAGTCAAGCAGTTCCCTATAATGGGAGATGGTATAAAAAAGAAAGTTATTTTTCAAATAAAGAACAGAAAATGAATCCTGCAAGAATATTGCAAGTTGGCAGACAATTTGTTTTTGTAGAAGGTTCTATTTCTTTTGATGGAGAAAGAACCTTTCAAAACGGTGAACTAACGATAAGCAAGGACGGGAATGCTGCTAAATATAAAGGAGAACGGTTGTCAAGAACAGAGGTATTTGCCTTTTATAAGCCGGAAATCCCCTTTATTATCAAGAAGCTGCTATTCTATTTTGCTTTAGTAATTATTGCAGCAGTCTTTCAATTTGGGCAACATTTCTTTCTGAAAAAATCATCCAATCGTATTATTCAAAAAATGCGGAAAGATGTATTTGCACAAATTCAGCGACTTCCCGTAAAATATTTTGATAATCTCCCAGCCGGAAAGGTAGTGGCAAGGGTAACGAATGACACGGAAGCAATTAGAGAATTATATGTAACGGTCCTTTCTAATTTTTTTTCAAGCGGTATTTATATCATAGGGATATATGTAGCCTTGTTCATTTTAAATGCTAAGCTTGCAGCGATTTGTTTATTTTTAATTCCTGTACTATTTATATGGATGATAGGATATAGGAAATTTGCTGCCCGATATAATCATGTTATTAGGGCGCGAAATAGTGATATCAATGGAATGGTCAATGAATCGATTCAAGGTATGAATATTATTCAAGCATTCGGAAAAGAGAAACAAACACAAGAAGAGTTTGAGATATTAAATGAAGAACATTTTCGTTATCAAAATAAGCTGTTACATTTAAATAGCTTAACTTCTCATAACCTTGTCAATGTGTTAAGAAATATTATCTTTGTTGTATTTATTTGGTATGTAGCTGGGCAATCATTGTCTATTGCAACAGCGATCTCATTAGGTGTTCTATATGCATTTGTCGACTATATTAACCGTATGTTTCATCCGATAGTCGGAATTGTTAACCAGTTAGCAAATTTAGAGCAGGCACTTGTTGCAGCTGAGCGAGTATTTGAACTGTTGGATGAAGACGGAATAGATGTTGAAACGGCTACAATGGAACGTTATAAAGGAAATGTCGTGTTTGAACATGTGAACTTCGCCTATAAAGACAAGGAGTATGTATTAAAAGACATTACGTTTGAAGCGAAACATGGAGAAACGATTGCACTAGTAGGACATACAGGTTCAGGAAAAAGTTCGATTATGAATGTATTATTCCGTTTTTATGATATTCAATCAGGGAAAATAATGATTGATGGAAAAAACATTAAAGATATGTCCAGACAGGATTTACGAAAGCATATGGGCATTGTGTTGCAAGACCCATTTCTCTTTAAAGGGACGATAGCCACCAATGTGACCCTTCATGATCCATCAATAACAAAAGAAAAGATGGAAAATGCGTTAAAAGACGTAGGAGCAGACCGTGTTCTGAAACATCTAGAACAAGGCTATGATGAACCTGTTATTGAAAAAGGAAGTACATTATCAAGCGGTCAAAGACAGCTCATATCTTTTGCAAGAGCATTAGCCTCTGATCCCGCGATTTTAATTTTGGATGAAGCAACGAGCAGCATTGATACAGAAACAGAACAAATTATCCAAAAAGCGATGGAAGTCCTTAAAAAAGGAAGAACAACATTTATCATTGCCCACCGATTATCAACGATTCGAAATGCAGATCAAATAATCGTCTTAGACCATGGAGAAATTGTAGAAAAAGGAAATCATGAGGAATTGATGAAGAAAAAAGGAAGATACTATCAGATGTACCAGCTTCAGCAAGGGTCGTCATTAGTCGGATAAAAAATAATTAATTAAGCAAAGTTGACCAAGTAAGCCCCCAAAAAATTTTGGGGGCTTTAGCCAATTATATGAAATTGTTTAATTAAGCTTGTGTTCCGCCAAGTTGGCTCTCAGCCATTTGTACAAGACGTTTTGTAATTTCTCCACCAACTGATCCGTTAGCGCGAGAAGTTGTTTCTGCACCTAAACTTACACCAAATTCGGTTGCAATTTCGTATTTCATTTGGTCCAAAGCTTGAGATACTCCTGGTACTAAAAGTTGATTTGAGGAATTGCTTTTACTTGTTGTCATAATGTTTTATCTCCTCATAAAATATTGTTTTGGTTGGGTTAGCTGGAATTACACCAGCAAATAAGAATATCTTACTGCCGCTTGGCATCACCCAATAATATGCTGCTTGTACTAATAGTATGGGTGGAATGTTTATTTCTATTCCTTTTTATTAATAGGGAATTCATTCCTAATAAGTAAGTATCTTTCCTTCTTATAAGGGGAATAGATTCTTATGTTTTAAAAAAAATAAGGTAAGGAAATGAAAGAAGCAGAGGTGGATTATGGCGACTATTTGCCCAGTTTGCAACGGATGGAAACAATTAGTTCAATCTTGTCCAAATTGTCATCAAACAGTGGAGGACAAAGGAAGAATTATGGACTACTATGATGACTATAGTGCTTATATGCCAATCGATCAAATGAAACTGGAAGATGGGTTTAGTGATTTAGCGGAACATCTTTGTCCACATTTAGTATTTTGCAAAGAGTGTGGATATGAAGGGATAGAATTTGTACGTGAATAATAGAAAAAGACATCACTGCTTATTTGTTTACTAAATAGGCAGCGATGTCAGATACTTATTAACGAATTCTGCTTTCTGTTTCTTTATTAAAGAAATGGGCTTTATTCATATCAAATGCTAATTGTATTTTAGCTCCAGCAAATACATCTGCTCTTGAGTCTAGACGTGCGACAAATTCTTTGCCAGCAAGGGTTGAATAGACTAAACTTTCTGCACCAGTTAATTCAAATACATCCACTTTTGCATTAAAGACTGTATTTTCTGAACTTGATATAAACAACAATTCATCATGAATATCTTCTGGTCTAATGCCAAAGATCACTTCTTTGCCAATATAGCCTTGCTTTCTTAATATTTTTAATTTTCCTTCAGGAATAGCGAAAGAAGTTTCTCCAATCAACAGGTTATCCCCTACTATTTTTCCATCAAAGAAGTTCATCGCGGGGGATCCAATAAACCCACCTACAAAAACGTTTTCTGGTTTTTCGTATACATCTTTTGGGGATCCTACTTGCTGAATGATTCCATCTTTCATTACAACAAGTCTAGAAGCCATTGTCATTGCTTCTGTTTGGTCATGTGTTACATATATCGTTGTAGTTTGCAGTCTTTGATGAAGCTTTGATATTTCCGCTCGCATTTGAACACGTAATTTTGCATCTAAGTTAGATAATGGTTCATCCATTAAAAACACTTTGGCGTCGCGGACAATTGCACGACCTAATGCAACCCTTTGGCGCTGTCCTCCAGATAGCGCTTTTGGTTTTCTTTTTAAATACTCTTCCAGTCCTAGAATTTTAGCAGCATTTCGAACTCTTTCATCAATTTCTGCTTTAGGAAACTTGCGAAGCTTTAAGCCAAATGCCATATTATCATATACTGTCATATGAGGGTATAGGGCATAGTTTTGGAAAACCATTGCAATATCGCGGTCCTTTGGCGCAACATCATTAACGCGCACGTCATCAATATAAAAATCACCTTTTGAAATATCTTCTAAACCCGCAATCATTCTTAGTGTAGTCGATTTTCCGCACCCAGAAGGACCGACAAAAACAATAAATTCTTTATCTTGAATGTGTAAATTAAAATCTTCAACCGCTGTTACTTTTTCATCATAAATTTTATATATGTTCTCTAATTTTAATTCTGCCATTTTTTTGTTCCTCCTTTTCTTTATATATATAATGTATCATTTTTGAATACGCTATCATATTGGCAGAATGCATAAAAGAAGCAATTATTTATTCAGCAAAATGACTAAAACGCTTACATTTTATAAAACTTTCATAGTACTCGTCCCTCGTGATCACCTTCTAGCCTTATGAAAGACAAAACCAAAGAAAAAGCACTAAGTTTTGTCCTTGAGACGGCTTATGAAAGACAAAACCAATGAAAAGCACTAAGTTTTGTCCTTGAGACAGCTTATGAAAGACAAAACCAAAGAAAAAGCACTAAGTTTTGTCTTTGAGACAGCTTATGAAAGACAAAACCAAAGAAAAGCACTAAGTTTTGTCCTTGAGACGGCTTATGAAAGACAAAACCAAAGAAAAAGCACTAAGTTTTGTCCTTGAGACTACTTATGAAGGACAAAACCAAAGAAAAAGC